>NZ_JBJMAB010000020.1:0-146225 GCF_045799175.1 Streptomyces sp. VTCC 41912 | reverse complement strand
CCCCCCCCCCCCCCCCCCCCCCCCCCCCCCCCCCCCCCACCCCCCGCCACCCGCCACCCACCGAACCCCCACCCCTCAACCCCCCACCGCCGAAGGCGAAACCCACCACGGCGGGAGAGCCGACGACACCGGCACGGCCCCCGCCGAAGGCAAAAACCCACCACGGCGGGAGAGCCGACAACGTACGCAAGACCCCCGCCGAAGGCGGAACGGCGGGGCACCCGACGACGTTCGCCTACCCCGGCGCCAGCCGGAACCGCAGGCGACAGATGACCGCCCCCGTATCCCGCCGCACCGCCCGCGCCAGCACCGCCCCGCGCTGGTTCTGCAGCACCCGCTGCCACAGGTGCGCGGGTTCTGCCTCCGGGATCAGGACCGTGATCCGCGCTTCGGGGCGACGGGCCGTCAGGTCCGCGACGTAGTCGGCGATCGGGCGGCCGAGCGAGCGGGTGGGGGAGGGCAGTTCCAGCAGGTCCACGCCCGGGTTCCACAACTCCCAGTCGCGGCGCAGCGCTTCGGTGGCCGGCCGGTCCTCGGGGGTGTCGTAGGTGACGGTGACCGCGACGACCTCGTCGCCCAGGGACACCGCCGCGTTGAGCGCCTCGCCGGTCAGCCGGGACAGGTGGGAGACGGGCACGACGACGAGGGAGCGGGCGCGGCGCGGCGGCTCGGGCACCCGGCCCAGGCCGAGGCGGTCGCCGATGCGTGCGTAGGCGCGGTGGACGGCCTCGAAGGCGAGGACCAGCAGCGGCAGCGCGATGACGATCAGCCAGGCGCCCTCGGTGAACTTGGTGGCGGTGACGACCACCGCGGCGGCGGCGGTGAGCACCGCGCCGAGGCCGTTGAGCAGTGCCTTGCCGACCCAGCGGGCGGACCGCTCCCGGTACCAGTGGCGGACCATCCCGGCCTGGCAGAGCGTGAAGCCGACGAAGACGCCGATGGCGAAGAGCGGCACCAGGGTGTTGACGTCGCCGCCGGAGAAGACCAGCAGGGCGGCGGCGACCGCGGCCAGGGCCAGCACGCCGTGCCGGTGGACCTGCCGGTCGGCCTTCAGGCCGAAGACGTGCGGCAGGTAGTTGTCGCGGGCCAGCAGTCCCATCAGGACGGGGAGCCCGCCGAAGGAGGTGTTGGCGGCGAGCGCGAGCAGCACCATGGTGGCGAACTGGACGACGTAGAAGGCCCAGTTGTGGCCGAGTGAGGCGTCCGCCAGCTGGGCGAGGACGGTGACGCCCTCGACGGGCTGGAGGTGGAAGCGGCCGATGAGCAGCGAGAGGCCGATCAGCATGGCGCCGAGCAGGGCGCCCAGCGCGACCTCGGTCCGCTGGGCGCGCCGGGTGGCGGGGGCGCGGAAGGACGGCACGGCGTTGGCGACCGCCTCGACCCCGGTCAGCGCCGAGCAGCCGGACGCGAACGCCTTCAGGAGCAGCAGCGCGCCGACGGAGGTGGCGTTGTGGGCGAGGACGGAGGCGTGTCCGGTGGCGGTGACGGTGGAGGCCGGCGCGTCCCGGAACAGCCCGACCACGATCATGGCCAGGATCGAGGCGACGAAGACGGCGGTGGGAAGCAGGAACGCCCGCGCCGAGTCGGCGATGCCGCGCAGGTTGATCGCGGTCACCAGGACCAGCACCGCCAGGCAGATCCACATCCGGTCGCCGTAGAGGGCGGGGAAGGCGGAGGTGAGGGCGGCGACGCCGGCGGTCACCGACACCGCGACGTTGAGGATGTAGTCCAGGACCAGGGAGGCGGCGGCCACCAGGGCCGAGCGGCGCCCCAGGTGGGTCTTGGCGACCGCGTAGGAGCCGCCGCCGTTGGGGAAGGCGGCGATGACCTGGCGGTAGGACGCCACCAGGACCGCGAGCAGTGCGGCGATGGCGAGGGTGACCGGGAGGGTGAATCCCAGGCCGTGGGCGCCGGCCGCGGCCAGCACCAGCACGATCGCTTCCGGTCCGTAGGCGACGGAGGCCATCGCGTCGAGGGAGAGCGCGGCCAGGCCCTGGAGGGCGGTCAGCCGGTGCCGGTCGCCGGCCGGGTCGGGGGCGGGTGCCGGGGTGCCGGCGGCGGGGTGACCGGCGGCGGCCGCCGGGGGCGGCTGCTCGGGCCGGTTTGCGGGCTGCGACACCGTCGACATGGTTCGTCGTACCTCCGTGCGGCACTGGGTGGGACCAGCCCAGCGTGCGGGGGTGTCCGGCGGCCCGCGAGCGGCCTTGGCGCGCCCTTGGCGGACGGCACGGCGATCTTCACGCGATCTTGACGGCACGGTGCCCCGCGCGCGCCCCCGCGCTCCGGCCGGGCGCGCGGCGCACCCGGCCGGAGCGCTCCTGCCGGCCGGGGGTCAGGCGGTCGGCACGGTGACCTCGTAGCGCACTCCGGTGAGGTCCTCCGAGGCCGTCCAGAGCCGGTCGGCGGTGGCGTCGTTCCGCGTCCACGGGGCGCGGAACGACGGGGCCGGGGCGCCGCGGAGTCCGTTGCGCGGCCCGACGAAGGAGTCCGGCCGCATGTGCGGGGCGGTGGCCGCGCACAGCGTCCCCAGCGCCCCGCCGTCCGCGGGCTGGGCGATCAGCCGGTTGCCCAGCTCCACCACCCGCTCGGTGTTCCGCCGGCCCTCCATCCGTACGCCCGCCGTCTGGAGGTTGGTGTGCGCGTAGCCGGGGTGTGCGGCGGCCGCGACGACCTGCGACCCGGCCGCCGCCAGTCGCCGGGCCAGTGCGCGGGTGAAGAGCAGGTTGGCGCTCTTGGAGCGGCCGTAGGCGAGCCAGCGGTGGTAGGAGCGGGTGCCGTTGAGGTCGTCGAGGTCCACGTTGGCGAGCGCGTGCAGCATGCTGGAGACCGTCACGATCCGCGCCCCGGGCGTCGCCAGGAGCTTGGGCAGCAGCAGCCCGGTGAGGGCGAAGTGCCCCAGGTGGTTGGTGCCGAACTGCATCTCGAAGCCGTCCGCGGTGGTGCGCTGCGGCAGTGCCATCACGCCCGCGTTGTTGACGAGCAGGTCCAGCCGGTCGCCGCAGAAGTCCGCGAGGTCCTCGGAGAAGCGCCGTACGGACGCCAGGTCGGCCAGGTCCAGCGGGCGGAACTCGGCCTCCACGACGGGCAGTTCGGACCGCAGTCGGGCCAGTGCCGCGGTGCCCCGCTCGGCGCTGCGGCAGGCCAGCACCACCCGGGCGCCGCGCCGCGCCAGCTCACGGGCGGTGACGTAGCCGAGGCCGCTGTTGGCGCCGGTGACGACGACCGCGCGGCCGGTCTGGTCGGGGATGTGGCTGGTGTTCCACCGGGTCACGTCGTACTCCTCGGTAGGGGAGGGCCAGCCTACGCCGGGTCCTCACACCGCCCGTGTCCGCATCCGGTAGGCCGTGACGGACGCCGACGGATCGTCCAGGCAGCGTCCGGTCTCCAGGTCGAAGCGCTGTTTGAGCAGCGGTGACGCCACGAACGGGCGACCCTCGTGGGTGCCGGTCAGGCCGCGGGAGAGGACCGCGGCGCCGCCGAACGGGTCGCGGTTGTCGATGCCGTAGAGCCGGCCCGCCCGGTCGCGGAAGACCGCCACCTGGCGGCCGTCGGGCAGGAGGGCCGCCACCCCGCGGCCCGGGGTCAGGGCGCGCAGTCCGCATACCGTGAACCACTCCTCGGACAGCCGCAGTTGCACTTCCAGATCGAGGGTCTCGGGGGCCAGGGTCATCGCTGGGGGCTCCTTTCCAGGGCGTCTACCAGGGTCTTTCGGGGACCGGCGGCCGGCCGCAGACCGAGCGACAGCAGCGGCAGGTCGGGCTTGATCTGGTCGCGTTCGGGGACGAAGCCGACGACCGGGTCGGGGGTGTCGGGGGCGTTGACGAAGGAGACGAACCGGGCCAGCTTCTCGGGGTCGGCGAGCGCTTCCGCCCATTCGTCGCGGTAGTGGTCCACGTGGGTCGCCATCAGCGACTCCAGTTCCGCGCAGATGCCGAGGGAGTCCGCCACCACCACGTCGCGGACGTGCTCCAGACCGCCCGGGATCCGCTCCAGCCAGACGCTGGTGCGCTCCAGGCGGTCGGCGGTGCGGAGGTAGAACATCAGGAAGCGGTCGATCAGGCGGATCAGCTCGGCGTCGGACAGGTCCTGGGCCAGCAGGTCCGCGTGGCGCGGGGTGGCGCCGCCGTTGCCGGCGACGTAGAGGTTCCAGCCGCCCGCGGTGGCGATCACGCCGAAGTCCTTCGACCGGGCCTCCGCGCACTCGCGGGCGCATCCGGAGACCGCCGCCTTCAGCTTGTGCGGGGACCGCAGCCCCCGGTAGCGCAGTTCCAGGTCGATCGCCATGCGGACGGAGTCCTGGACGCCGTAGCGGCACCAGGTCCGGCCCACGCACGACTTCACGGTGCGCAGCGACTTGCCGTAGGCGTGGCCGGATTCGAAGCCGGCGTCCACCAGCCGGGTCCAGATCAGCGGGAGTTGCTCGACCCGGGCGCCGAACAGGTCGATCCGCTGACCGCCGGTGATCTTCGTGTAGAGCCCGAAGTCCCGGGCGACCTCGCCGATCACGATCAGCTTCTCCGGGGTGATCTCCCCGCCGGGCACGCGCGGGACGACCGAGTACGAGCCGTTCTTCTGGAGGTTGGCCAGGAAGTGGTCGTTGGTGTCCTGGAGCGCCGCCTGTTCGCCGTCCAGGACGTGGCCGTCGGCGCCGATCGCCGGTGCGAGCGAGGCGAGGATCGAGCCGACCGCGGGCTTGCAGGTCTCGCAGCCGTCGGTGCCCCGGGCGCCCTCCCGGCCGTGGGTGTCCAGCAGTTGCTGGTACGAGGTGATCCGCAGGGCGAGGACGATCTCGTAGAGCTCCTCGCGGGTCCGTGCGAAGCAGCCGCACAGGCCCGTGTCGACCTTCACGCCGTTCGCCGCGAGCTCCTCGTTGACGAGCTGACCGAGCACCTTGACGCAACTGCCGCAGCCGGTACCGGCCTTGGTGCACTTCCTGACCTCCGGCACGGTGGCGCACCGGTGCGCGGTGACCGCGCCGCGGATGGTGCCCTTGGTGACGTTGTGGCAGGAGCAGATCACCGCGTCGTCCGGGAGCGCGGACGGGCCGAGCTGCCCGGGCGCACCGGCGCCCGCCGGGAGCACCAGGTGCTCGGGCGCCAGCGGCGGCACCGACCCGGTGAGCGCGCGCAGCGTCCCGTACGCCTCCGCGTCGCCGACCAGGACACCGCCGAGCAGGGTGCCGTCCCGGCCGATGACCAGCTTCTTGTAGAGGCCGGCGCGGGAGTCGGCGTAGACGACGTCGAGGCAGCCCTCGGTGGCGCCGTGCGCGTCGCCGAAGGACGCCACGTCCACGCCGAGCAGCTTCAGCTTGGTGGACAGGTCGGCGCCGGTGAACGCGGACTCCTCCCGGGCCAGGGTCGCGGCGACCGTCTCCGCCTGCTCGTAGCCGGGGGCGACCAGGCCGTACACCCGCCCGTCGGCCGCCTGCGCGCACTCGCCGACGGCGAACACCCGCGGATCGGTCACCGTCCGGCACTGCGCGTCGACGGTGATGCCGCCGCGCTCGCCGACCGCCAGTCCGCAGTCCCGGGCGAGCTGGTCGCGGGGGCGGACGCCGGCGCTGAACACCACCAGGTCGGTGCCGAGTTCGGTGCCGTCCGACAGGCGCATCCCGGTGACCGCCCCGTCCGCACCGGTCACCACCTCCTGGGTGCCGGTCCCGGTGTGGACCGTCAGCCCCATGTCCTCGATGGTGCGCAGCAGGGCCGCGCCGCCGCCCTCGTCCACCTGCACCGGCATCAGGCGCGGCGCGAACTCCACGACGTGGGTGGCCAGTCCGAGGCCCTTCAGCGCGCCGGCGGCCTCCAGTCCGAGCAGCCCGCCGCCGACCACCGCGCCGGTCTTCGCCCGGTGCTTCGCGTACGCCTCGATCGCCAGCAGGTCCTCGATCGTGCGGTAGACGAAGCAGCCCTCGGCGTCCTTGCCGGGGACCGGCGGCACGAAGGGGTACGAGCCGGTGGCCAGGACCAGGGCGTCGTAGTGGACGGTCAGCCCGGAGCGGGCGGTGACGGTCCGGGCGGTCCGGTCGACGGTCTCGGCCGGGTCGCCGAGGTGCAGTTCGATGCCGTGCTCGGCGAGGAACTGCTCGTCGGACAGGGAGAGTTGGGCGGGCGCCGTCCCCGAGAAGTACGAGGTGAGGTGCACGCGGTCGTAGGCCGGCCGCGGCTCCTCGCACAGCACGACCACGCGGTGCGTGCCGGTCAGGCCGCGTGCGGCCAGTGCCTCCAGGAAGCGCTGGCCGACCATGCCGTGGCCGACGAGGACGAGCGTGGGGCGGGGCCGCTCACGAAGAGCCGTCGTGGACATCAGGAGCCTCCGTCGTGGGTGAGCAGGTGGAGCAGGGGGCCGTCGTCGGCCGGGAGGGGTTCGGCGTCCTCCCAGGCGCGGGCGAGCGTGCCGACGGTGCCCAGCGCGCCGACGAGCACCCCGCCGACCAGGCGGTCGCCGCGGACGACGACCTTGCGGTAGGTGCCGCGGGTGGCGTCGGCGAGCCGCACCACGTCGTCGCCGGGGCGCGGCGCGGTCTCGCCGAACGCGGCGAGGTCCAGGGCGTCCCGCCCGGCCAGGGTGAGCCGGGTCAGGGCGCGGGTCCCGGTGTAGGCGGGGGAGGTGGGCCGGGGGCCGGTCAGCACTCGGGCCAGCGCGTCGGCCTGTTCCTGGGCGGCGCCGGCCAGTCCGTACACGGTGCCGTGGTGCTCGGCGCAGTCGCCGACGGCGTGGATGCGCGGGTCGCTGGTGCGCAGCGCGCCGTCGACCCGGATGCCGGCGCCGACGTCCAGACCGGCGTCCCGGGCGAGGCCGGTGCGCGGGCGGACGCCGCAGGCCAGGACGGTCAGGGCGGCGTCGAGCCGGTGCCCGTCGGCCAGTTCCACGGCGTGCACCCGGCGTCCGGCCGGGCCCGCGGACCCGCCCGTCGGCCGGGTCAGGACGCCGCGCGCCCGGCACTCGGTGTGCACCTCCACGCCGCGCGCGGTGAGGTGGTCCCGGAGCAGCGCCCCGGCCTCCGCGTCGATATGACGCTCCATCAGGTGCGTGCCCTGGTGTGCCAGGAGGACCCGCGCCCCGCACGCGGCCAGCGCCCGCGCCGCCGAGACCCCGAGCAGGCCGCCGCCGACGACCACCGCCGGCAGCCCGGGCCGCACCGCCGCGGCCAGCGCCGCGCAGTCGTCCAGGGCGCGGAACGGATGCACCCCCTCCGGCAGCTCCCGCCCGCCGGGTGCGCACAGGCCGCGCAGCGGCGGCAGTACGGGATTGGCGCCGGTCGCCAGGACCAGCACGTCGTAGCCGAACTCCCGCCCGTCCGCGCACCGCACCCGCCGGGCGACCCGGTCGATACGGGTCGCCCGGACGCCGCCGCACCACCGCACCCCGGCGGCCGGCGCGGGCAGCGCGATCACCTCGGGCGGGTAGCGGCCGGCGAGGACCTCGGCGAGCAGTACCCGGTTGTACGGCGGATGCGGCTCCTCGGCCAGGACGGTCACCGCCGGTGCCCCCGGGCCCGCGGTGCCGACCGCCGCGGCCAGCTGCTGGACGAGCCGGGCGGCGGCCATCCCGCCGCCGACCACCAGCACCCGCGTCGCCCCGGACCCCGGTGCGGGGTCCGGGTGCGAGGTGCCCACGGCCGCACGGTCCGCGACCGCCGCGCCCGGCGGCGCGGGTTCCGTCCGCGCGGCGTCCGACAGTGTCATGTCCGACAGCCTGCGACGCCACTGTTACCCGCCGGCATCGCCCGCGTTACCCCGGCGGAACACCGCCCTCAGCGGCGCGCCGACCGCACTGTGAGGAGATGTCGGCGGCATGCGCCAACCGCACCGGGGCGTCGTCGCACTACCGCGTCGCGCCGCTGACCTGGGCGGGACACAGGCGCCGCGGCTTCGCGTCGCCCCGCAGCCGCGCGTCCACGCACCCGCCCGGCAGCCCGTGGTACGCCTGCTCGCCGAAGTTGGCCGTGACCGTCAGCACGCCGTCGCCGAACACCGTCCGCTGCACGTTCCGGTCCGCCGTCATCCACCGGAACGACGTCATCCGCTCGGTCCCCGCGGCCTTGTGCAACGGCGCGAAGTACTTCTGCAGCGCGGCGAGCTCCGCCCCGTTCCTCGTCAGCGACGGCCCGTCCAGCACGAAGTTCAACGGCGTGTTGTAGAGCATCGACAGCAGCGCCCGGGTGGTCTTCTGTGCCGGCAGCTTGTCGTAGGACAGCTCCCACCGCTCGACGTTGACCAGCGACCCGTGCAGCGCCGTCTCGAACAGCGGCACCCGGTACTTCGGGTCGTACATCGCCGTCGCCAGGTCCGCCGGCAGCGTCACCGGCTGGAAGAAGTTCTTCGGGGCGTTCTGCGGGTACCAGCCGCCCCACGTCTCCTTGTCCCGCTCCAGCTTCCACAACCCGTCCGTCACCGGCGTCCCCGAGCCGTGGTCGAACGCCAGCACGCCGTTGGCCCACGGCTGCGCCGACTCCGAGCCCAGCACGAAGTCCTGCGCCAACCGCCCCATCCGGGCCAGCCGGTTGGTCCGGTCGCCGGCCTTCGTCATCGGGTGGCCCGCGGCGTGGTCCCGGAACACCTCACCGGTCGCGTCCACGTCCAGGAAGTAGCTGTTCGCCCCGTTCGCGGTCATCTTCCGGGTCCGGTCCGCGAGGTAGTGGCGGGCCGGCTCGGCCTGCTCGAACGCCTGCGAGCTGAGGTAGCAGCCCCGCCCGCCGAACCCGGTCTCCGGGCTCCCGTCGGCCGCGCGGACGCAGAAGTCCGGGTACACCGTGCCCGGCCACGCGGAGGTGGGGCTGTCCGCCGACTTCGGGTCCTGCCCGTTGGCGAACGAGTCGTACGGCCCGACCAGGTACCCCGCCTGCTTCGCCGCCCGCACCGCCGCGGCGTCCATCGGGCCCGGCCCGGCGTCGTAGCCCAGCCACATCCGGTCCACGCCCAGCTTCCGCAGCCGCGCCACGCCCGCCGCGGTCCGCGCCTCGCCCCAGGCGTACGCGTGGAACGCCCCGAGCAGCTTCCCGTTCGCCGGATTCTTCGCGATCTTCTCCCGCAGGCTGCCCAACTGCCCGTGCTGCGCGAGGTAGGACCGGTAGTCGGCCGCCGGCGCCACCGGATCCCCGTCGGTCAACGCGAACGAGACCTCGTACTCCCGCGTCCCCTCCCCGGCGTCGAAGGCGTGCGCCGCGGTGGTCCGCAGCGTCCCGCCCCGCGACGCGAACGCGAGCGACGTCCCGAGGTCGGTCGGCGTCAGGTAGCTCACCCCGTGCCGGGCGGCCCCGTCGCCGCCCATCGCGTACCCCCACAGCGGCAGCGCCAGGTCCGCCCCCACGTCCACCGTGCTGCCGGCCAGCCCGCCCCGCTCCGAGTTCCAGAACGCGTCCCGCACCGGGAGGTCCAACCCCTCCCCGCGCGGCACCTGCACGGCCGACGCGGCCCGGTCCGTCCCGGTGACCGGCCAGCTCACCTGCTGGTCCCGGTCCGAGCGGATGCCGATCCGCAGCCGTCCCCGTTCGGTGCGCGCCGTCACCGACAGCCCCTTGGCCGGGTACGTCCAACGCGCCCCGTCGGCGGTGCGGGTCACCGGCCCGGGCACCCCGAGCCCGCCGTCGGCCGCCTCGGAGAGCACCAGTTGCGTCCCGTCGTCGGCCCGCGCGCGCACCGCGAGCGTGGTGGTGTCGACGGTGGCGGTCCCCCCGGCGACCGGTAGCGCCAGCCGTCCGTCCGCCAGCGTCCCGGCCTCGGCCCGCCCGCACCCGGTGACCCCGAACGCGCTCGCGGTCAGCGCCAACGACGCGGCGACCACCCGGGTGCGCGTCGTCGTACGACCCTTGGCCGTACGACCCTTGGCCGTGCGGCCCTTCGATGTCCTGCTCTGCGCAGTCCTGCCCTGTGATGTCATGCCCATGTGAATAGTGGCGGGTCTTAAGAAGGTTCTAAGACCCGGGTTCACGAACCGGGGCGGACCGGACACCCGTCACAGCCGGACACCGCCCGTGGCGTCGATCACCCGGCCGGTGACCCACCGCGCGTCGTGCGAGGCCAGGAACGCGACCACGTCCGCCACGTCGTCCGGCCGGCCGACCCGGCCCAACGCGGCCCGCGCGGCGGCGTCCGCCTCCGCCACCGGATTGCCGCGCAGCCAACCGGCGTTGACGTCGGTGTCGATGATCCCCGGCGCCACCGCATTGGCGGTGATGCCCCGAGGGCCCAGCGCCGCGGCCAGGTTGAGGGTGAAGTTGTCCAACGCCCCCTTGGTGGCGCCGTAGGCGATGGCCTCGGGCATGGCCAGCCGGCCGGCGCCGCTGGAGACGTTGACGATCCGCCCGCCGTCCCGCAGCCGCTCCAGCCCCTCCCGCACCACGAAGAACGGGGCCCGCACGTTCACCGCGAAGACCTCGTCGAAGTCGTCCTCGGTCAGGGCGGTCAGCGCCGCCGCCATCCCGATCCCCGCGTTGTTGACGAGGACGTCCACCACCGGCCGCGGCCGGCCCTCCGCCGCCGGAGCCCATGCCGCGGTGTGCTCGTCGAAGGCCGACCAGAGGGCGGCGGCGTCACCGCGCTGCCCCAGCGGGGCGTGCAGCGCGACCGCCCGGCCGCCGCCCTCCTGGATGCACGCGACCACGTCGTCGGCGGCCGCCGCGTCACGGGCGTAGGTCAGGGCGACGGCGGCCCCGTCCCGGCCGAGCCGTTCGGCGATGGCGCGCCCGATGCCCCGGCTGCCGCCGGTGACCAGGGCGATCTTTCCGTCCAGCGGGCGGTGGGGGTGGGTCATGGCAGCGGCTCCCTCGCATGCGGCGCGGCGCACCTGCACGCCGCGCGGATGACCGGGACGCTAGAGCCTCACACGGATGTCAGGGTCAAGCCGCCGCCCGAACCGGGGACCACCGCCCCCGCCCGACGCCCCCTAGCCCTTCACCCCTTCACCCCGCCGCCCTTCGTCACCCTTCGCCAGCCTCCGCACCGCCAACTCCGCGTACACCGCCGCCCCGTCCGCCAGCACCGCGTCGTCGAACTCCGCCAGCGGAGAATGGTTGTTGGCGGTGCGCTCCGGGTCCGCGCCGGCCGGCGGCGCGCCCAGCATCATCATCACGCCCGGCACCTCGTCCAGCACCCGCGAGAAGTCCTCCGACGCCGGCAACGGATTCCGCCGCGCCGCGAACCGCTCCTCGCCCAGCGCCTCCCGCACGGTGTGCGCCACGAACTCCGCCTCCGCCGCGTCGTTGACGGTCACCGGATACGTCTCCACGAACTCCGCGTCCACCGCCACCTCGTGGGCCGCCGCCACGCCCCGGCACACCTCCACGGTCCCGTCCTTCACCCGGGCCTGGGCCGCCTCCGAGAAGCTCCGCACCGTCGCCTCGAACACCGCGGACTCCGGAATCACGTTCTGCTGCGTCCCCGCGTGGAACGTGCCGACCGACAGGATCACCGGGTCGAAGACGTCGAAGCTCCGCGTGATCCACGCCTGCAACGCCGTCACCATCGCGCACGCCGCCTGCACCGGGTCCTTGGCGCGGTGCGGCATCGACCCGTGCCCGCCCACCCCGCGCACCGTCACCCGCAGCACGTTGGACGCCGACATCATCGGCCCGCCGCGCGCCCCGAACACGCCGCTCGGCTGCCCCGCCGACAGCACGTGCAGCGCGTACGCCGCCACCGGCCGCCGCCCGGCCGCCTCCAGCACCCCCTCCGCCAGCATGTGCCGGGCCCCGTCGTACCCCTCCTCGCCCGGCTGGAACATGAACACCACGTCCCCCGCGAGCCGGTCCCGGTGCGCCGACAGCAGCTTCGCCGCCCCCGTGAGCATGCTGGTGTGCAGATCGTGCCCGCACGCATGCATCCGCCCGTTGTCCGCGGCGAAGTCCAGGCCCAGGCGCTCGGCCACCGGCAACGCGTCCATGTCCCCGCGCAACAGCACCACGGGCCCCGGCGCCGCCCCGCGCAGCACCGCCGTCACCGAACTCAGCCCCGCGCCGGTGCTCACCTCCAGCGGCAGCCCATCCAGCTCGGCCAGCACCGCCTCCTGCGTACGGGGCAGTTCGAGCCCGGTCTCCGGAATCCGGTGCAGCGCCCGCCGCAACCGCACGAGCTCACCGGACAGGGCACGGGCATCGTCACGCAGGTCCACGGGCGCTCCTCCTCAGACGGTCCTCAGACGGCGAACTCCCCATTCTTGACCGCGTCCACGAACGAGGACCACCCGGTTACGGACATGGTGATCGTGGGGCCGTGGGGGAGCTTGCTGTCACGGAAGGGGACCACGCCGTGCGTTTGGACGTGGGCGGGGGAGAACTCGACGCACTGGCCGCCGTCCCCGTCACTGTAGGACGACTTGAGCCAATCGGCGCCCGCAAGATCGAAGTCGCTGCTCATGATCGGTACTCCTTCAGCACGGTCTTGATGAGAGCCAACGAATGTGCCGGGGAAAGCGCGTTCGCCCGTAGCCGATCGTAGCTGTCCAGATGTACAGCGAGGGTTTCGGCGGAGTCGTACAGCTTGCCGCCCTGCGGGCCGTCGGCGTACAGCACCGTGGAGGAGCCGTCAAAGGTCAGCAGGGTGAACGGCCTGGTGTGTGCCCCGGGCGCACCTGCCGAGAAGGGCAGGACCTGGAGGTCGATCTGCGGTGACGCCATGACCCTCGTCAAGTACGTCAACTGCTCGGCCATTACCTCGGAATCACCTACGACGGTCCGCAGGCACGCCTCGTGCAGGATGACCCACAGCAGCGGCGGCCGCTCCCGATCGAAGACCTCACGACGACGTAGTCGAGCCGCGACTCGGCCGTCGATCAGCTCCGGGCTTTCACGCGGATGCGACGAACTGAAGATAGCGCGGGCGTAGGCATCGGTCTGGAGGATGCCCATGACGAGGCTTGCGGAGTAGTCCAGTATCCGCGTCGCCTTGCGCTCCAGTTTCAGGTACGGGAAGAACCAACTCGGGTGGTCGCCCTCGTCGATCCGTTCCAGCAGGCCGGCGAACAGCTCACCGGTGCCGAACACGGTGTCGCAGCCCTTGGCGAACTTCTCGCTGGGTCTCGGCAACAGTGTTCCGGACTCGACCTTGCTCACGTAGCCCTCGGAGTAGCCGATGGCGATACCCAGGCGCTTCTGCGTGATTTTGCGGGCCAGGCGCACCTGTCGGACGTCACGGCCGAAGCGTTCCAGGGGATTCAAGTTTTCGGGTTCAGTGGACTCGTCCAACGCTATGACCTCTCGCCACGTGTGTTCGCGTCGGTGTTGCGACGGCCCGCGCCTTGAACGCTGCCGCTTCAAGTGCCGCAATCCTATTGCTCACCGAGGAGTTGCGTGACCGAATGGCTACACGCAGTACCCAACGGCAAGACCCCCGCGACCGATGCGACCGGTCCGGGGGCATGGCCACCAACCCCCTGGAGGTTGACGACAATGATCGACGCTACCCCGCGGCTTCTTCCGTGGTCGAGCCCCGACGGCAAGCCCTCCTACGTACTCGGCGACGGAACCGGCATGGTCTCCCGCCTGGCCGACGACATCGAGGAAGCCCAACTCCTCCTCGCCGACGGCCTGGTGGAGGACGCCCGCCGCCTCCTCGACGCCCGCAACTGGACGACCGGCGAACTCCACCTCCTCACGGTCGAGTTGGCCGAGTCCCTGGTGGAGATCCGCCGCATCGCAGCAAGCCGCGGCGCCCGCCTGCGGACCGCATCCCCGGCGGATCGGCCGGCCTGACGCCCAGGCCGGAGCCGCCACGCCCCTGCCTCGGGCGCCGACGGGACGATCACCCGACGGGCGTCCCGAGCGCATCGAGCAGCCCCAACTCGGCTTCTGTCAGGGCGATTCGATCCGCGGCGAGGTTCTCGTCCAGGTGGTCGGGGGAGCCGGTGCCGGGGGTCGGCAGGAGGGCGGGGGAGCGGTGGAGGAGCCAGGCCAGGGCGATCTGGCCGGTGGTCGCGCCGTGCGCCGCGGCGATCGTCGTCAGGGCGTCCGCGGCAGGGGGCGGGGTGGGGGAAGGGGTAGCGGTTCGCGTGCCGGGGGCGCCCGTCAGCGTGCCGTGGCCCAACGGGAACCAGGGCAGGAACGCCGTCCCGGTCCGTTCGCACAGTTCCAGCACGTCCTCGGAGGCGCGGTCCAGCACGTTGTAGCGGTTCTGCACGGAGGCGATCGGCGCCAGTTCGCGTGCCCGGGCCAGCTCGGCGGCGTCGATGCTGTCCAGGCCGATGTGGCGGATCTTCCCGGCCTGTTGGAGTTCGACCAGGGTGCCCAGTTGCTCCGCCATGGGGACGTCGGGGTCCAGGCGGTGCAACTGGTAGAGGTCGATGGTGTCCGTCCGGAGCCGCCGCAGGCTCGCGTCGCACATGGCGCGCAGGTGTTCCGGCCGGCCGGCGACGTGCCAGACGTCCGGGCCGGTGCGGACGACGCCGCCCTTCGTCGCGATCACGACACCTGCCGGATAGGGGTGGAGGGCGCGGGCCACCAACTCCTCGGCCACGTCCGGGCCGTAGTTGTCGGCGGTGTCGATCAGCGTGACGCCGCGGTCGACGGCCCGTCGCAACAGCGCCAGGGAACGCGCGGGATCCGCGTGCCGCGGCCCCCAGTACCCGGGGCCGACCAGACCTCCCGTCCCGAACCCGAGCCGCCTGACGGTCAGCGTGCCCCCGAGGACGAAGTCGGGACGCGCGCCACCGGCCGCACGCGCACCACCGGCCGCACGGGCACCATCGGCCGCGCGTGCCCCGGCCGCCACACCGGCACCGGTTTGCCCGGCTGCCGCGGTCGGCTCCGTCGCGTAGGGCTCCCGTCGGACCTCGTGCTCCCCGGCCAGTTCGGGGTTCGCGGCGGCGTCGGAATTCGTCTGGGCATCCATGCCCGCAGCTTAAACAGCGGGGGGCCGGGAGCCCGGCGCCTTCGGAGATCGCAACCATCGCCCGCTCCCGGGCGCCGTCGCGCCGGCGGCGACCCGGCTTGAGCGTCCGGCCCGGGGCAACGACCGGGGCCCGCAACCCCAGGGGAACCCCACCACCCCCCTCCGTTCTCATCCCATTGCACAGCCGCGCGCTGTCGTCTTTTCGTGTGGGGCACCAGTAGTGCGCACCCTCGGGGCGCTGCTTCAATCGGCTCCGCCCGCAAGCCCCGAACACGGAGGACCTGGCATGGATCTGCGCACCGGGCCGCGTTCGGCAGGGGCTGTCGTGGCGATCCCCGACACCGGCTGAACCGACGTCAAGGACAACGGGTTGCGGAGCGCGAGGCCCCGCGCGTCACCTGCCGACCCGCGTGCGCCCCGCTTCCCCTCCCATGGCCGACCAGGCTGTGGCCTTCCACGGCCCGCCCCGCCCACCCACCGGACGCCGTCCCGCCGTCCCGCCGCGTCGGCCGCGTCGGCCGCGCCCGCCGCGTTGACACCAGAAAGGCAGAATGCGTTGAAGAAGAGGTTCTCCCGGAAGTCGGTCCTTGCGAAGCTCCTGATCCCGGGGGCCCTGCTCGCCGTGGTGGTTCCGGAGATCGCGTACGCCGACACGGCAAGCGTCACGGTGATGACTCCCGGACCCACCATGGGCCCCGCAACTCCCTTCACCGGCGTCTCGTCCCACGCGGACTGCGGCCAAGGGCTCGTCTCCGGCGGCGGCGTCAACCAGGCCACCGGCAGTGACCGGGCGGGCAACGGCAACCACGTGATGGGCATCGCGCCCAGCGCCGACGGAGTCACCGAATACACCGACGCGACCGGCGTCGTCGGCACGGACGCGAAGCACTGGCTCGCGTTCGGCGGCAGCGGCAGCAACTCCAGCCCCGAGTTCTCCACCACGCCCTACGCGGTGTGCCTGTCCAGCAACCGGATCAAGCACACCCAGGTGGTCATGAACAAGGCCGCCGGACCCTCGGTCGGGCAGACGGCGAAGACCGTCGTGGCAACCTGCCCGACGGGCACCGTCCTGCTCGGCGGCGGCGCCCGAACCACCCCCGCCGGCGTCGGCAGCCTCAAGCCGATCGCCAGCTTCCCCACCTTCAACGACGCCGCGCACGACTTCGGCCAGAAGGCCGCCGCGGACGGCGAGGGCAACCCCGACTCCTGGACCGCCGTCGGAGGGATCGGCGGCGGCCGCGACAGCGACAACACCACCTACGCCTACGCGATCTGCAGCGGAGCCGACGCCAACGTCCGGGGTATCACCACGACGGTCCACTTCCGCGAGTTGAGCGGCCCGACCACGGCCGGCACGAGCCAGACGGCAACGGTCGGCTGCGCCGAGGGGGCCAGGGACCGCGACGGCGCTCGGGAGCATCAGGTGCTGGTCAGCGGGGGCGCGGCCGCCAGCGGCGGCAACGTGACGACGACCGACTTCACCAAGGCGGGGTCGGGCGGAACCCATCTCGTCGGGAGCTTCCCCAGCGATGCCGACGGCACCCCGGTAAGCGACGGGACCGCCGCGGCCGCGTACTGGACGGCCGGCATCCACGTCGGGGGTTCCCCCTCGCCGAACACCTACTCCGACGTCTGGGCGCTCTGCCTGAACCTGGACCACGCCGACGGAGAATGAGCACACACCGACGATGAATGACCACGCCGACGCGGAATGAACACGGCGACGCGGAATGAACACGGCGACGAAGGATGATCACGGGACGACGGCGCGCGGGCGATGCGTTCCGCACACGGCATGACGACCTGCCGAGGCCCTGTGTTCGCCCCGGTGACCAACCCGGTGACCAACCCGGTGACCACCCGGCCCGGTCGATCCGGCGAACAGTGCCAACTCGCGCCCGGCGGAAGGACTTTCCGCCGGGCGCGGGGCGTGCGGGCGCGTGCGGGTCAGCCGCCCTGGCCGGCGCTGCCCATCGGGCCCACCTTCACCGGGGAGCCGGGGCCGTCCGAGACGGGCAGCGAGCCGGCGCCCGGCCAGTTGAGGGTGACCGACTTCGTCTCGTCCGGCGGGGTCACGACGAGGCCGGTGATGCGGACGCCCGAGCCGCCCGACGTGTTGATCGGGTAGTGGACGCCGAAGTACACCGACTTGCCGTCCTTGAGGACCATCGGTTCGGCCTTCTCGCCGGTGCGCTTCGCGGACAGCGACCCCGCGTTGGTCTTCAGGTCGATGCCCGCGTACCCGGAGAGGGAGCAGTCCCGGCCGCCGCCGTTCTTCAGCTCCACGGCGACGGTGCCCTCGTTGTCACCGGTGATGGTGCTGTCCTTCGCCGTGACCTCCAACTCGTCGGTGCGGCACTTGCCGATCTTGCCGTTCTCGTTGGAGCCGGTCCCGGCGAGCGTGCCCTGCTCACCGGAGTCCTTCGCCGCGGAGTCCTTCTCGCCGCCCGCGGCCGACGAGCCGGAAGAGCCGGAAGAGCCGGAAGAGCCGGAAGAGCCGGAAGTGCCGGACGCGTCGGCGGACGGAGCGTCCTTCGCGGTGCCCGAGCCCGAGTCCTGGCACGCCGTCATCAGCATGGCGCAGCCCACGAGGGCTGCGGAGGCGAGAAGTGCCTTGCGGCGGTTGCCGGACATGAAAGACCCCTTGATGTGCAACGGTTGAAGCCGTGGCGGCTTCGGTTCCCCAGTACGTTCTTGATCACTATGTCAGCGCTGTGAACCAAGAGACACGGGCGTCGCCGTTCCACCACATCGCTGTCGCAGGCCAGTCACAAGCCCACGGTGCAAAGGGCCAAGAAGCGCCCCAACCCGGCCCGTCCAACATGCGGACACCAAGGCGCCCGTGAACGGGAGGGCCACCGCCCGGCTCCGCGGCACCTGGTGGATGCCGCGGCAACAACGTCGGCAACACAGCGGCAGGGACATCGGCAACACGACGGCGGCAACAACGATTCCAGAGCGGCCCACTGGCCCTTCGAGGCTCCCCTCGCCCCGCACCGAGATCCTCACGGCACGAGGCGAGACGCGAAACGCGAGGCGCGAGGGACCGGAGCCGCTCCTCAACGACTACACGACTGCCTAGGCCCGCGGCTGGGTGAACCGGATCCGGTTGCCGAAGGGGTCGCGGAGTCCGCAGTCGGTCCCGTAGGGGCGCTCGGTGGGCTCCTCGGTGAACTCCACGCCGCGGCCCAGCAGCGTCTCGTAGGTCTTGCGGCAGTCGTCCGTGGTGAAGATGAGCCACCCGCCCATCGCCCCCTTGGTCACCAACTCGCGGACCTGCTCCGCGGTCTCCTCGGACATCGCCGGGGCGCCCGGCTTCTCCAGCAGGATCTGGCGTTCCGGATGACCGGGAACGCTGACGGTCAACCAGCGCATGAAGCCCAACGGGACGTCGGCGGCGACCTCCAGGCCGAGCTTGCCCACATAGAAGTCGAGGGCCTCGTCCTGGTCCAGGACGTATATCTGCGATTGCGTGATGGCGTTGAACATGTGCCTCACGCTACTGAGCCGCCGCGACGAAAACTTATCCAAAACTGCTCAGTCCCGAACTGCTCAGTCCGGAACTGCTCAGTCCGGAACTGCTCAGTCCGGAACTGCTCAGTTCGGAACTGCTCAGTTCGGAACTGCCCAGTTCGGAACTGCTCAGCCCGGGACTCTTCAGTTGGCGGCCGGTCCGGCGGCCGCTCCCGGGGCCGGTCCGGGGGCAGGTCGGCCGGCCCGGTCGGTCGATCAGTCGCTCGGCCGCGTCCACGCCATCGTGAAGCACGTCGGCACGCCCGTGGCCACGGCTTCCTTGCGGTACGTCCGCGGCGACCGCCCGACGATGTCGCGGAACGTGCGGCTGAACGTGCCCGGGCTGCCGAAGCCGACCTCGAAGCAGACGTCGGTCACGCTGCGATCGGTCTCCCGCAGCAGGAACATGGCCCGCTCCACCCGGCGCCGTTGCAGGTAGCGGTGCGGCGTCTCGCCGAACGTGGCCCGGAAGGTCCGCGTGAAGTGCGCCTGCGACACGTGGGCGATCCGGGCCAGGGCCGGCACGTCCAGCGGCTGCGCGTAGGCGCGGTCCATCGCGTCCCGCGCCCGGAGCATGCGGCGGTTGGTCTCTTCAGCAGCGCGACTCACGGCGTCATCACATCACGGCTCCCTCCACGCCCCCGTACGTCCCTCCACGCCCTCATACGTCCCTCCACGCCCGTGTACGCCCCTCCGCGTCCCCGCACCTCCATAAGATCGCCTGGTGCCCCCTGACATATCGCTGTTCACGCTGGCCCTGCTCTGCCTGGCCGCCCTCGCCGCGGGGTGGGTCGACGCCGTGGTGGGCGGCGGTGGGTTGCTGCTGCTCCCGGCGCTGCTGGTGGGCCTTCCCCAGGTGCCCACCGCCTTCATCCTCGGCACCAACAAGTCCGCCGCCATCGTCGGCACGTCCGCAGCCGCGGTCACCTACCTCCGCAGGGCACCGATCGACCTCGGCATCGCCCTGCGCATCGGTGTCGCCGCGATGGCCGGGTCGCTGGGCGGGGCGTTCTTCGCGGCGGGCATCAACAGCGAGGTGCTGCGCCCGCTGATCATGGCCGTCCTCCTGGGTGTGCTCGCCTTCGTCCTCTTCCGCCCGGCCTTCGGCACCACCGCCGCCGCTTCCGGCCCCGTCTCGCGGCAGCGCGTGCTGGCTGCGGTGCTGGTCGCAGGTCTGGGCATCGGCTTCTACGACGGTCTGATCGGGCCCGGCACCGGGGCGTTCCTCGTCGTCGCGCTCGTCGCCGTGCTCCACATGGACCTGGTCACCTCGTCCGCCACCGCCAAGGTCGTGAACGTCTGCACCAACATCGGGGCCCTGACGATGTTCGCGATCCAGGGCACGGTGCTGTGGCAACTGGGAGGACTGCTGGCCCTCTTCAACCTCGTCGGCGGCACGGTCGGCGCCCGGATGGCCCTCAAGCGCGGCGCCGGGTTCGTCCGCGGCGTGCTCGTCCTCGTCGTCCTCGTCCTCCTCTGCAAGCTGGCTTACGACCAGTGGTTCGCCGTCTGAGGGGCGGAACGCGCCGGGCGAACCGTCCCGTCAGAAGCGGCAGTCGTAGAGCCGGGACATCTCCCGGATGCCGGGGACCAGGTTCGTGACGCGGGCCAGTGCCCGGTAGCGCGCGGGGAAGCGGGCGATGTCGGGTATCTCCAGGGCGCCGAAGCTCTCGACGATCTCCAGTCCGGGGTGCAGCCGGGCGACGTCCGCGGGCCCGCCGCCCCAGTGCAGCGTCGATCCGGTGCGCGCGATCACGGTGTTGAGGCGGGCCGCGCGGACCGCGAACCGGCTGAAGAAGTCGAACGCCAGCCCGCCGCCGGGCGCATGGGCCATCAGCCGGCGGAGCAGTGCGGTGCCGTCCTGCTCGGTGAGGTACATCAACAGCCCTTCGGCCACGATCATCGTGGGCCGGTCCGCGGGGATCCGTGTCACCCACGCCGGGTCGGTCACCGACGACCCGATGGCGGTGTATCCCGGCGGCTCGGGGAAGAGCTGCCGTCTGAGCTCGATGACCTCGGGGAAGTCGACGTCGAACCACCGCACTCCGGGGCCGGGGGCCAGGCGGTGGGCGCGGGTGTCCAGGCCGCACCCCAGGTGCACCACCGTCGCCTCCGGGTGCGCGGCGAGGAAGCGGGCCGTCCAGATGTCCAACTGCCGGGCGCGCAGGGCGACCGAACCGCCGGCGCCGGGGCCCACCCGGAGCCGCGCGAAGTCGTAGTCGATCCGCTGCACGGCGTCGACGGCCATCGTGTCGCCGAGCACCGGCCGTCGCGCGCGGCAGTCCAGCGCGCGGCCGTAGAGCGTGGCGAGCAGGGTCTCCTTCACTCCGGTGAACCGCACGGGGTGTTGCCGCTCCGCCGGCCCAGGAGGCCCTGGCGGCGCCGACGGTAAGCCGGTTGCTGTTGCTGTTGCCGTTGTCGATGCCGTTGTCGATGCCGTTGAGGCGGTCGTTGAGGTGGGTGGGGGCGTCGAGGCGGGTGGGGTCGGTGCGGCGGGGGAGTTCGGGGCGTGCGCGGAAGTGATCGGGGTCGGGCGCGACCGTGCCGTTCCGCTCGCCGGATTTCGCGGCTTCTGCGGACCTTGCGGGTGCTGCGCGCTCTGTGAGTTCTGTGCACTCTGCGGGTTCTGCGGGTTCTGCGGGTTCTGCGGACCCTGCGGGTTCGAAGCGTTCATGATTCGAGGATATGGAACCTTCAGAAAAATATGAAGTGCACGAAAGTGTGAAGAAGGGCAGCGGGAAGAAGGGGCGACGCGGCGGCCGTCAGGTGCGGGCCGCCGCACCCGCCGTGACGCCGCGGGTCCGTTCGCGCACTTCGGTGACGGCCGTCAGCAGCACCACGGAGTCCTCCAGCGCCTGGAGGCCGTGTCGGGCGTGCGGGATCGCCGCGACGTGACCCGCGGTCAACTCCTGTCCACCGCCCGGGCCGGTCAGCCGGACCCGGCCGCGCAGCACCTGCAGGCTGGCCGCCGGCGGCGCGTTGTGTTCGTCGAGCGCGGTGCCGGCCAGCAGCGCGATGACGGTCTGGCGGAGCGGCCCGTCGTGGACGAAGAGGTGGGCGCTGCGGCCGTGGGCGGAAGCCCTGGCGTCGTCGAGTTGGTCGCGGACGAGGGTTTCGAGGTTCACCATGACGCGCGCCTTTCGGGTGCGGGCCGGCCTTCGGGCCGGGACCGGCGGCGGGGCTCCTTCCTCCATCGTTCTCCGTGCCCCGCACGGCGCAACCGGGACGTTCCCCGGCGGACGACGCGAACCCGGAGGCAATGGGACGTCCGGGTGCTTGCGGGCAAAGGGCGGCCCGCCGTGCGCTAGTTGATCACTGCGGTCCGTACGATGCGAGGCGATCCCTTGATCGAAAGATCGAAAGATCGACGCGCCGGAGAACCGAAACGTGCGACCTACCAGTCCCACACCCAACCCGACCGCGAAGGCTGTGTGACCGTGGCCGACCCCACCGCCCTGAACGACCCCGCCGCCGCCCCCGCCTCCGTCGGGGCGCCGGCGCGCTTCTTGACCGTGATGACGACCACCGACAGCGAGCAGAAGGCCGAACGGCTGGCCCGCGGCGCCATCGAGGGCCGGCTCGCGGCATGCGCCCAGATCAGTGCGCCGGTGACGTCGGTGTTCCGTTGGAACGGCGCCGTGGAGACCAACCAGGAATGGCAGGTGCTGTTCAAGACGGCGAGCGCCCGCTACGCGGCGCTGGAGGCGTACCTCCTCGACGCGCACGACTACGACACCCCGGAGATCATCGCCACCCCGGTCACCCACGGTGGCGCCGGGTACCTCGCCTGGGTCGCAGAGGAGACGAGCTGACGTGCCGAAGACAGCTGACGGGGCGCGGACGGCCCACGGGGCGCGGGCGACCGCCGTGCGGAGGGCGAACGACGCGCGAGGCACCGATGAGGCGCCGGGGGCGGTGGCGGCGCGCGCCGCCGACGGCGCACCGGATGCCGCGCCCCCGTCGGACGCCGCGCCCGTGCGCCGGGGACGGCACGCGCTGCGGGCCACCGACGACCGCTTGCGGCGCCGGGGGAGGGCCGTGACGCTGGTCCTGGGCATGGCGTTCGGCCTCGCCACCTCCCCGGTGAGCCACGCGGCCGACAAGGGCCCCGGTGGCCACGGCACGCAGTCCAGCGTCAACCACGCGTCCCGCCCCCGCCCCACCTGGACCAGCAAGGACGCCAAGGCGTTCTGGACACCGCAGCGGATGGCCCAGGCGGCCCCGCCCGAGCGCGCCCCCGGCAAGCCCGCCGTGACCTCCCAAGCCGCCCCGACCGCCAGGCACTTCGACGGGATCCCGTCCGTCGGGGTGCTGTTCTCCGTCGACGGGGAGGCCCGCGAGCACCACTGCACCGCCAGCGTGGTGCACAGCCCGCACGGCAACCTGATCCTCACCGCCGGGCACTGCAACCCGGGAGCGCGCGCCGCGTTCGTCCCCCAGTACCAGTCCGGGCAGGACTCCCAGCCCTACGGCGTCTGGGCCATCGAGGACAGCTACGCGTACGAGGACCGCGGCACTTCGGGGGCTGGCGCCGACCTGGACTTCGCGTTCGCCGTCGTCGCCCCGGACGACTCCGGTCGGCACATCGAGGAGGTCACCGGCGGCAACGTCCTGGCGGCCACGCCCGGTTACCGCAACCAGGTCAGCGTCATCGGCTACCCCAACCTCCGCAGCGACCCCGAGGACCGGGCGGTGCGCTGCGACACCACGACGGAACGGCTGGCCGGCACCCGCCAACTGCGCATGGAGTGCAACGGGTTCTACGGCGGCACCTCGGGCAGCCCCTGGCTGGCCGGCTACGACCCGCGGACCCGAACGGGGCGCGTCATCGGCGTCATCGGCGGCGTGAACGGCGGCGGTCCCCAGGGCCCGCACAGCGACCGCACCTCCTACAGCCCGTACTTCGGCAAGGAGATCCTCAGCCTCTACGACCGCGCCACCAAGGCCCAGGACTCCCAGGACGCACAGGATTCCCAGAACTCCCAGGACTCCCAGAGCTCCCAAGGCTCCGAGGACGTGCCGGACGCAGCGGACGACGCATAGCGCCCACCCGCCCCGAGGGGGCCTGGACGGTGGCGCGCTAACGGAGCGCCGCCGCCAGGCCCCGCTCCTTGGGGCCGAGGAAGTGCGGATCGGGCCGCAGCACCGCCTCCGCGGTGGCCTTGCCGGCCGCGAGGATCTCCCGCACCCCGCCGTACGCCCAGGTCACGTCGCGGTTGGCGGCGACCCCCACCCCGTAGGCGTCGATCCCGGCCGCGTGGCACAGGGCCAGCGCCCGCCGGATGTGGAAGCCCTGGCTGACCAGTACGGCCCGGTCCACCCCGAAGATGCGGTGGGCCCGCGTGCAGGAGTCCCAGGTGTCGAAGCCGGCGAAATCGCTGACGATCTTCCGGTCCGGGACGCCGTGCCCCACCAGATAGCCGCGCATCGCATCCGGCTCGTCGTAGTCGTGCCGGCTGTTGTCGCCGGTGACCAGGACGGCGCGGACCGTGCCGTCCCGGTAGAGCCGGACGGCGGCGTCCAGCCGGTGGGCGAGGTACGGCGACGGTTCGCCGTTCCACAGGCCGGCGCCGAAGACCACCGCCACCGGGGCGGCCGGCACGTCGGCGACCGTACGGACGCGCGGACCGGCGCTGGCGTTCAGCCACGTCGCCGGCAGCAGCGCGAGCACCGTCAGCGCCACCACCACCTGGAACGTCCGGCGCTGCGCGCGCCGGGTCCGCGGCAGCCGTACGCGCCGCAACCACCCCCGAGCCGCCCGTGGACCCCGCATGCCCTGCCCCCGTTCCCCGGTGCCGCCGCGCGCCGCGCCGGCGCCGACCGCGTACGCGATGTCGATCGACGGCGAGCGCGGCCGATCGCCGGTCGACGTCGCCTGCTGCGACGTGCCGCCGGCTGGCATGGTTGCACTGGACGGGCCGCCGTCGGCAACGTCACAGCCGGTTGCGGAGCGGTCGCCGACGGCCCGCCGGGCCGTCCCGCCCCGCCCGTGGAGGGCCACGATGACCCCTGAGGCCGAGCGCCTGCCGTTCTTCGTCTACGGGACGCTGCGTCCCGGCGAGGCCAACTACGCCCGCACCCTGCGCGGCCGCACCGCCGCCGAGGAACCGGCCCGGATAGCGGGCGTGCTGCTCTACGAGGGCCCCGGATACCCGTACGCCACCGCGGGGCCCGCCGACGCCGTGGTGCACGGCGCACTGGTCCGCCCCCGCGACGCCGACTACGACGCCGTCCGCGCCGCGCTGGACCTGCTGGAGGGCTACACCCCGGGCGCCCCGGCAGGCGCCGGCAACCTCTACGAGCGGGTCGCCACCGAGGCGGTCTGCGCGGACGGCCGCGCCGTCCGCGCCTGGGTCTACCTGGCGGCCGAACCCCTCGCCACCCGCCTACGGGCCACCGGCACCCCGATCACCGGAGGCCAATGGACCGGCCGCGCCGCGCCGCGGTCCCCCCGATAGCCTCGGACGACTCGTCCCGTACGGGCGACCCGTCCGACGCCGGGCGCGTCACCCCGCACGGCCCGAGCCGCAACCCGTCCCGCAGCACAGCAGAACAGGTGTGACCCCGTGCCCTCCAACTCCCCGAGCACCCCCGCCCACCGCCCCCTGCCCAAGGCCGAACTCCACCTCCACATCGAGGGCACCCTGGAGCCCGGCCTGGCCTTCGCGCTCGCCGAGCGCAACGGCGTGACCCTGCCCTACGCCACGGAGGACGAGCTCCGCCGCGCCTACTCCTTCGCCGACCTGCAGTCCTTCCTGAACCTGTACTACGCGCTGATGGAGGTGCTGCGCACCGAGGACGACTTCGCGGACCTGGCGCACGCCTACCTGGCCCGCGCCAAGGAGCAGGGCGTACGGCACGCCGAGATCTTCTTCGACCCGCAGGCGCACACCGCCCGCGGCATCCCCCTCGGCACGGTCGTCAACGGCCTGTCCCGGGCGCTGGACGCCGCACCGGAGACGTACGGCATCACCACCCGCCTGATCATGTGCTTCCTCCGCGACGAGAGCGCCGAATCGGCCCTGGCGACCTTCGAGGCGGCCCGCCCCTACCTGGACCGGATCACCGCCGTCGGCCTGGACTCCGCCGAGGTCGGCCACCCGCCGGCGAAGTTCCAGGAGGTCTTCGCGCTGGCCCGGGAAGCCGGCCTCAAGTGCGTGGCCCACGCGGGCGAGGAGGGCCCGGCGGCGTACGTCTGGGAGGCGCTGGACCTGCTCGGCGTGGACCGGGTCGACCACGGGGTGCGCTGCATGGAGGACGAGCGCCTGGTGGCCCGCCTGGTGGCCGAGCGGATCCCGCTCACGGTCTGCCCGCTGTCCAACGTGCGGCTGCGGGTCGTCGACGACCTCGCCGACCACCCCCTGCCCGCCATGCTGGACGCCGGGCTGCTGGTCACCATCAACTCCGACGACCCGGCCTACTTCGGCGGGTACGCCGACGACAACTTCACCGCCGTGCGGGACGCCCTCGACCTGGACGAGGAGACGCTGCGCACGCTCGCCCGCAACTCCTTCCTGGCGTCCTTCCTGGACGAGGAGACCCGCGCCGCCTACCTGAAGGAACTCGACGCCAGCTGACCGACGGGCCGCGCGCCGCTACCCGTCCAGCCGCTCGATCCGGACGGCGCACACCTTGAACTCCGGCATCCGGGACACCGGGTCGAGCGCCGGGTTGGTCAGGGTGTTGGCCCGGCCCTCGCCCGGCCAGTGGAACGGCATGAACACCGTGTCCGGGCGGATCGCCCGGCTCACCCGGGCCGGCGCCACCGCCCGGCCGCGCCGCGAGACCACCGCCACCGGTTCGCCGTCGGCGACGCCCAACCGGTCCGCGAGCCGCGGGTGGAGCTCGACGAAGGGGCCGGGCTCGGCGGCGTTCAGCGCGGTCACCCGGCGGGTCTGCGCGCCCGACTGGTACTGGGCCAGCACCCGCCCGGTGGTCAGCACCACCGGATACCCGGCGTCGGTCTCCTCGTCCGCCGGACGGTGCGTGACGGGCACGAACCGGGCCCGGCCGTCGGGCGTCGCGAACCGGTCCAGGAACAGCCGGGGCGTGCCGGGATGGTCCGGAACCCCGGCCGGCTCCCCGCGGGCCGCCTGCGCCCCCGTCACGGCCCGCGTCGGGGGTGCGGGGCACGGCCAGAACACCCCGTCCTCCGCCGCGATCCGCGCGTAGCTGATCCCCGAGTAGTCCGCCGGGCCGCCCGCCGACGCCCGCCGCAGCTCCTCGAAGACCTCCTCCGGGTCGGCCGGGAACCCCGTCCGGTGCCCCAGCCGGGCCGCGAGCCCGCCGAGCACCTCCAGGTCCGTGCGGACCCCGGGCGGCGGGTCCAGGGCCCGGCGGCGCAGCAGCACCCGGCCCTCCAGGTTCGTCGTCGTCCCGGTCTCCTCCGCCCACTGGGCGACCGGCAGCACCACGTCCGCCAGCTCCGCCGTCTCGGACCGCACCACGTCCGCCACCACCAGGAAGTCCAACGCCCGTATGCGCTCCTCCACATGGGCGGCGCCCGGTGCCGACACCACCGGATTGGAGCCCATCAGCAGCAGCGCCCGGACGTCCCCGCCCAGCGCGTCCAGCAACTCGTACGCGCTGCGGCCCGGCCCGGGGAGCGCGTCCGGATCCACCCCCCACACGCCCGCCACGTGGCGGCGGGCCGCCGGATCGTCCAGCCGCCGGTAACCGGGCAACTGGTCGGCCTTCTGGCCGTGTTCCCGGCCACCCTGACCGTTGCCCTGACCGGTCAGGCAGCCGTAGCCGGACAGTTCCCGGCCGGCCCGCCCGGTGGCCAGGCACAGGTTGATCCAGGCCCCGACGGTGTCGGTGCCCTTCGCCTGCTGTTCCGGGCCGCGCGCCGTCAGCACCATCGAGGACGGCGCGTCGCAGAACAGCGCGACGGCCTCGCGCAGTTGCGGCACCGGCACCCCCGTGAGGCGCTCGACCAGTTCCGGCCAGTGCCCCATCGCCGCGGCCCGGGCCGCCGGCCAGCCGCGGGTGCGAGCGGCGACGAACTCCTCGTCGGTGCGGCCCTCGGCGACCACCAGGTGCAGCAGCCCCAGCGCCAGCGCCAGGTCCGTGCCCGGGCGCGGCGCCAGATGCAGGTCCGCCTGCTCGGCGGTGCGGGTGCGGCGCGGATCGACGACGATCAACCGGCCGCCGTTCTCCTTCAGCTCGGTCAGGTAGCGCAGCGCCGGCGGCATGGTCTCCGCCATATTGGAGCCGACCAGCAGCACGCACCCGGTGCGCGCCACGTCGGCCAACGGGAACGGCAGCCCCCGGTCCAACCCGAACGCCCGGCCCTGCGCCGCCGCGGCCGACGACATGCAGAACCGGCCGTTGTAGTCGATCTGCGACGTGCCGAGCACCACCCGCGCGAACTTCCCCAGCGCGTACGCCTTCTCGTTCGTCAACCCCCCGCCGCCGAACACCCCGACCGCGTCCCGCCCGTGCGCCGCACCGGTCCGCCGCAGCTCCTCCGCGACCCGGTCCAGGGCGGTGTCCCAGTCGGCCGGCACCAACGCGCCGGTCGCCGGATCGCGCACCAGCGGGGCGGTCAACCGGGCCCCCGGGGCGAGCAGTTCGGGCGCCGTCCGCCCCTTGGCGCACAGCGCGCCCCGGTTCACCGGGAACGCCGGCCGCGGCACGACCTCGACGGCCGGGCCGTCCGGGCCGTCGGCGGGCTGGAGCCCCATGCCGCACTGGAGGGCGCAGTAGGGGCAGTGGGTCTCGACCGTGGCGGCGGCGGCCGTGGCGACGGTGTCCATGCCGGCCAGCGTGGAACGGGCGTGTTACGCCGGCGGGTCGTCCCGGTTTCCGGCCCGCGGCGGAGTCCTCCCACCGGCCGGCGGGCCCGCGGCAGCGCCCCGGTACACGGAGTTCCCCGCCGGGAAACGGCACCGCAACGACCGCCTGCCAGGCTCGGCCCATGACGGCGTCGACCACGAACCACCCCACCCCGGAACCGACCCCCGCCGCGCCCCCACCACCCCCCGACCCGTGCCCCCGGCCCGCCGACCCCCTGGGCGCCGCCGGCCTCGCCTGCGAGATCACCGCCGAACTCAGCAGCCGGCTCCGCACGGTCCGCCTGCACCGCTTCCGCCACCCCACGGCCCGGCCGCCCGCCCTGGTGGCCGTCGCCCACGGCAGCCGCCACCCCGGGGCCGCCCCCGCCGTCCGGGCCCTCCTGGCCCGCGTCCGCGCGCTCCGCCCCGGCCTCCCCGTCCACCTCGGCCACCTCGAACTCGACGAACCGCTGCTCGCCGACACCCTCGCCGCCCTGCGCGACGCGCCCGCCGCACCCGGCTCGGCGGTCCTGGTGCCGCTGCTGTTCGGCCACGGCCACCACGTCACCCGGGACCTGCCCGCCGCCCTCGCCGCCGCCGGGCACCTCAACGGACGGACAGCCAGCCCCTTGGGCCCGGACGCGCTCCTGGCGGAGGCGCTGCACGACCGCCTCCTGGAGGCCGGCTTCCCCACCGGCCCCCACCACGGCCACCGGCCCGCCGTCGTCCTGGCCGCCGCCGGCTCCCGCGCCGCCCGCTCGGCCCGCGACACCGCCCGCACCGCCCGCCTGCTCTCCGCCCGCCTCGGCGGCGTCCCCGTCCTGCCCGGCTACGCCCACCCGTCGCCCGCCACCGCCCCGGACGGAGACGCTTCGCGTCGCCCCTCCTCGATTGCCGCGTCCCGGACCGTCCCCGAGGCCGTCCGGGCGCTCACCGACCGCGGCCACCGGCCCCGCGACATCGCCGTCGCCGCCTGCTTCGCCGCCCCCGGCCGCCTCGCCGACCAGTGCGCGGCCCTCGCCCCCGGGCCGGCCGCCGCACCCCTGGGCGACCACCCCGCGCTGGCCCGTCTCGTCCTGCACCGCTACGACCAGGCGCTCTGCGCGCGTACCGGATCCGGCACGCAGGACATCGGGGCGGCTACCGTCGCGGTATGACGGGCACAACACGGGCAACTCCTCCCAGCCCCGGCCAAGAACCGCACGCGGCGCCCCCCGGCTACACCGCTGCGGACACCGAACGCTGGGTCCCCGAACCGGACAAGCGACCCGGGCGCACCGCCTTCCAGCGCGACCGCGCCCGGGTCCTGCACTCCGCCGCACTGCGCCGGCTCGCCGGCAAGACCCAGGTCGTCACCCCGGGCAGCGCCACCCAGGCGTGGGACGCCAGCCCGCGCACCCGGCTGACGCACTCCCTGGAGTGCGCCCAGGTGGGCCGCGAACTGGGTGCCGCCCTGGGCTGCGACCCCGACCTGGTCGAGGTCGCCTGCCTCGCGCACGACCTCGGCCACCCGCCCTTCGGGCACAACGGCGAACAGGCCCTCAACGAGGTCGCCGCACCCTGCGGCGGCTTCGAGGGCAACGCCCAGTCGCTGCGCCTGCTGGCCCGTTTGGAACCCAAACGGTTCGTGCCGTCCCCGGACGGCGCCCCGGTCAGCGTCGGCCTCAACCTCACCCGCGCCGCCCTGGACGCCGCCACCAAGTACCCGTGGCCGCGCGGCGCCCACCCCGACGGACCCACCCTCCCGAAATTCGGCGTCTACGCCGACGACCTGCCGGTCTTCGCGTGGTTCCGGCAGGGCGCCCCGTCCGCCGGACGCAGCTTCGAGGCGCAGGTCATGGACTGGTCCGACGACGTCGCCTACTCCGTCCACGACGTCGAGGACGGGCTGCACGCCGGCCACCTGGACCCCAACGTCCTGCTCGCCGACCCCGAGCGCGCCGAGATCTTCGCGGTCGCCGCGGAGCGCTACGCCCCCGGCGCCGGCGAGGCGGAGCTGGCCGCCGCCCTGGACCGCCTCCTGGAGCAGGAGTGGTGGCCGCACGGCTACGACGGCTCGGCGCTCGCCCAGGCCCGCCTCAAGGACGCCACCAGCCAGCTCATCGGCCGCTTCTGCCAGGCCGCCGAGGAGGCCACCCGGGCGCGGTGGGGGCACCCTCCGTACCGCCCGGGCCCCGGGGGCGGCGGCACCCGGCTCACCCGCTACGCGGCGGAGCTGGTGGTTCCGGCCGAAACCCGGCTGGAATGCGCCGTTCTCAAGGCCGTCGCCGACCGTTACGTCATCCAGCGTCCCGACCAGGAAGCGCTCCGCGCCGACCAGCGCGTGGTGATCGCCGAACTGGCGGAGGCGCTCCTCGCCCGCGCCCCCGACGGCCTTGACCCGCAGTTCCGTTCGCTCTTCGACGCGGCCCCCGACGACAGCGCCCGGATGCGGGCCGTCATCGACCAGATCGCCGCACTCACCGACGCCTCGGCGCGTACTCTTCACGCCCGCCTCACACGTCCCCCTGGTAACGGTTAGGGCAACCCAGGGTGACCCTTGGGGGGCGGCCCCTCTTCCCCCCTCACGCTCCGTGCGGGACGCTCGTCCCCGCACCGACGCACGGGAACCCGAACACCGTCGAACGCATCAAGGGAGCCAGGAGGAAACGGGGGCAGCGACAACGGGGCAGCACCGGGGGAACCAACGGGGGCGTTCACGGACGCGGACGCGGACGTACGGCACCGCAACGAGGAGGAAGCAAGTGGTCGACACGCACCAGACGTTCGTCATCGTCGGGGGTGGCCTGGCCGGGGCGAAGGCCGCGGAGACGCTCCGCGCGGAAGGGTTCACCGGCCGGGTGATCCTCATCTGTGACGAACGCGACCACCCCTACGAGCGCCCCCCGCTCTCCAAGGGGTACCTGCTCGGCAAGGAAGAACGGGACAGCGTCTTCGTCCACGAACCCGCCTTCTACGCCCAGGCCCGCATCGAGCTGCACCTGGGCCAGCCCGCCGTCCACCTGGACCCCGCGGCCCGCACCGTCCGCCTGGGCGACGGCACCCTCATCGCCTACGACAAGCTGCTGCTCGCCACCGGCGCCGAACCCCGCCGCCTGGACGTCCCCGGCACCGGCCTCGCCGGCGTGCACCACCTCCGACGCCTCGCCCACGCCGAACGCCTGCGCGGCGTCCTCGCCTCCCTGGGCCGCGAGAACGGCCACCTGGTCATCGCCGGCGCCGGCTGGATCGGCCTCGAAGTGGCCGCCGCCGCCCGCTCCTACGGCGCCGAGGTCACCATCATCGAGCCCGAGCCGACCCCCCTGCACGGCATCCTCGGCCCCGAACTCGGCGCCCTCTTCACCGACCTGCACGCCGAACACGGCGTCCGCTTCCACTTCGGCGCCCGCCTCACCGAGATCGTCGGCCAGGACGGCATGGTCGTGTCGGTCCGCACCGACGACGGCGAGGACCACCCCGCCCACGACGTCCTCGCCGCCATCGGCGCGGCCCCCCGCACCGCCCTCGCCGAACAGGCCGGCCTCGACGTCGTCGACCGCGCCGACGGCGGCGGCATCGCCGTCGACGCGGCGCTGCGCACCTCCGACCCGTTCATCCACGCCGCCGGCGACGTCGCCGCCGCCGACCACCCCCTGCTCGACACCCGGCTGCGCGTCGAGCACTGGGCCAACGCCCTCAACGGCGGCCCCGCCGCCGCCCGCGCCATGCTCGGCCAGGACATCAGCTACGACCGCGTCCCGTACTTCTTCTCCGACCAGTACGACCTCGGCATGGAGTACTCCGGCTACGCCCCGCCCGGCTCCTACGACCAGGTCGTCTGCCGCGGCGACATCGGCAAGCGGGAGTTCATCGCCTTCTGGCTCCGCGAGGGACGCGTCCTCGCCGGCATGAACGTCAACGTCTGGGACGTCGCCGGAGACGTCCAGCAACTGATCCGCTCCGGCACCCCGTTGGACCCCGAGAAGCTGGCCGATCCCACCGTTCCACTGACCACGCTGCTCCCGTAGCGTGCCCGTATGACCTCTGGTCCCACGAGCACCAACCGCTCCACCGGCGGCGCCGACCCCGACGCCAGCGGCACCCCGGACGTCACCCTCGACGACGTCCGGGAAGCCGCCCGCCGACTGGCCGGCGCCGCCCACCGCACCCCGGTGCTGCGCTCCCGCACCCTCGACGCGCGCACCGGCACCCAGGCGTTCCTCAAGTGCGAGAACTTCCAGCGGGCCGGCGCCTTCAAGTTCCGCGGCGCCTACCACGCCCTCTCCCGCCTCACCCCCGAGGAACGCACGAGCGGCGTCGTCGCCTACTCCTCCGGCAACCACGCCCAGGCCGTCGCCCTCGCCGCCCGCGAACGCGGCACCCGCGCCGTCATCGTCATGCCCACGGACGCCCCGCGCTCCAAGAGGGACGCCACCGCCGGCTACGGCGCCGAGATCATCACCTACGACCGCTACACCGAGGACCGCGTCGCCCTCGGCCGCCGCATCGCCGAGGAACGGGGCCTGACGCTCATCCCCCCGTACGACCACCCGCACGTCATCGCCGGCCAGGGCACCACCGCCCTGGAGCTCCTGGAGGAGACCGGCCCGCTCGACGCGCTCCTGGTGCCCGTCGGCGGCGGCGGGCTGATGGCCGGCGTCGCCACCGCCGCCACCGCCCTCGCCCCCGGCATCCGCATGATCGGCGTCGAACCGGCCGCCGGCGACGACACCCGCCGCTCCCTGGCCGCCGGCCACCGCGTCGCCGTCCCCGTGCCGCGCACCATCGCCGACGGCCAGGCCACCGAAACCCCCGGCGAACTGACCTTCGCGATCAACCGGCGGCTCGTCGACTCCGTGCTCCTGGTCACCGACGACGAGATCCGCACCGCCATGGCCTTCGCCTTCGAACGCCTCAAGATCGTCGTCGAGCCCAGCGGCGCCACCGCCCTCGCCGCCCTCCTCGCCGGCCACCTGGAGCACCCCCCGGCCCGCACCGGCGTGATCGTCTCCGGCGGCAACATCGCCCCGGACCGCTTCCGGGAACTCCTCGGCTGACCCGCCCCGCACCCCGACCGGCCCCGGCCGACCGGCACCCGACGGGAACTGTCCGACCCCCACCGTAGAATTCACTCGTGGCAGGCAGGATCAACGATGACGATGTGAAGGCGGTACGGGACGCGGTCCCGATCGACGCCGTCGTGTCCGAGTACCTCCAGCTCCGCAACGCCGGCGGCGGCAACCTCAAGGGCCTGTGCCCCTTCCACGACGAGAAGTCCCCGTCCTTCCACGTGAGCCCCGCCAAGGGGCTCTACCACTGCTTCGGCTGCCAGGAGGGCGGCGACACCGTCGACTTCGTCATGAAGATCGACCACCTCTCCTTCGCCGAGACCATCGAGCGCCTCGCCGCCCAGGCCGGCATCACCCTCCGCTACGAGGAGGGCGGCTACACCCCCGGCCGCCAGCAGGGCGAGCGCACCCGCCTCGTCGAGGCCCACAAGGCCGCCGCCCAGTACTACACCGAGCAGCTGGAGAGCCCCGAGGCCGTCATCGCCCGAACCTTCCTCGCCGACCGCGGCTTCGACCAGGACGCCGCCGGGCACTTCAGCGTCGGCTACAGCCCCGCCGGCTGGGACCACCTCACCCGCTTCCTGCGCGGCCGCGGCTTCAGCGACAAGGAACTGATCCTCTCCGGCCTCTCCCAAGAAGGCCGCCGCGGCCCCATCGACCGCTTCCGCGGCCGCCTGATGTGGCCCATCCGCGACATCTCCGGCGAGGTCGTCGGCTTCGGCGCCCGCAAACTCCGCGACGACGACAACGGCCCCAAGTACCTCAACACCCCCGAGACCCCCCTCTACCGCAAGTCCCAGGTCCTCTACGGCATCGACCTCGCCAAGAAGGAGATCGCCAAGACCAACCGCGCGGTGGTCGTCGAGGGCTACACCGACGTCATGGCCTGCCACCTCGCCGGCATCACCACCGCCATCGCCACCTGCGGCACCGCCTTCGGCGAGGGCCACATCAAGATCCTCCGCCGGCTGCTGATGGACAACTCCGGCTCCGAAGTGGTCTTCACCTTCGACGGCGACGCCGCCGGCCAGAAGGCCGCCCTGCGCGCCTTCGAGGACGACCAGAAGTTCGCCGCCGAGACCTCCATCGCCATTACCCCCGGCGGCATGGACCCCTGCGACCTCCGCCTCGCCAAGGGCGACCAGGCCGTCGCCGACCTCGTCGAATCCCGCACCCCGCTCTTCGAGTTCGCCCTCCGCCACGTCGTCTCCCGGCACAACCTCGACACCCCCGTCGGCCGGGCCGCCGCCCTCGACGAGGCCGCCCCCATCGTCGCCCGCATCAAGAACAGCGCCATCCAGCACGAGTCCGCCGTCCAACTCGCCGGCATCCTCGGCATCCTCGACACCCAGTTCGTCGTCCGCCGGGTCTCCCAACTCGCCCGCTGGGCCCGCGAGCGCGGCCGCGACGGCGGCCCCGGCCAAGGCCGCCCGCAGCGCCGCGAGGCACCCTCCGCCGCCGAGCCGCAGCGTCCCGCACCCGGCGCCGGCGGCCCCGCCCTCAACCTCCGCAGCCCCGCCCACCGCGTCGAACGGGAACTCCTCAAGCTCGCCCTCCAACGCCCCGACCTGGTCTCCCCGGCCTTCGACGCCTACGGGGCCGACGAATTCACCGCCCCCCCGTACGCCGTCGTCCGCCAGTGCATCGAGGAGGCCGGCGGCGCCACCACCGGCTCCGCCGACGGCGACTTCCTCACCCGGGTGCGCGACGCCGCCCCCGACGACACCGTCCGCGCGATGGTCACCGAGCTGGCCGTGGAACCCCTCCACACCCGCCGCGACCCCGACGAGGTCTACGCCGGCGTGCAACTCGTCGCCGTCCGCCTCGCCGCCGTCAACCAGCGCGTCATGGAGATCCGCGGCACCCTCCAACGCCTCGGCCCCCGCGCCGACCCCGAGCAACTCACCGCCGTCCAGAACGAACTCTGGGTCCTCCAGCAGTACGGCCAGTCCCTCCGGGAACGCGGCGCCGCCGCCCTCTGAACCACCCCGCCCGACCGCCCCACCCGCCCCAGGGCCCCCGCCGCCCTCCACCGGCACCTCCCGGTAGCCATGCGGTCACGGAACGGACTCAGAAAGTGCCCGCACGCCCCTCGTGGCGGACATGTGTCGTACTCCACACTGAGGAGCGGTGCCGTAAGTCCCGGAGCGCGGCGCATCCGGCCGCACGCGCCGTCGTACGGGCCGTGCGCCCCCGCGCAGCCGCTCGCGACGCGGGGCGACCGAGGCGGCCCGGCCGCCTCCGCCCCGGTCCTCGTGCCGCCCCAGCCGCGATCACCCTGGAGGTCGCCCCCGTGCAGACCCGGACCCTCTCCGCCGCACCTGCCGGTGGCGCACCGGCCGCCCCACCCGATACCGGACTGCACGCCACCCCGGTCACCGTGCCACAGCAGGCCGAACCCCCCGCCGTCGAACTCCTCGCCGCGCAGCAGCCCCCGGACCCGCCCGGACCCGCCACCCCACCGGCCCCCACGCCCACCGCCGACGCCCCCGACACCACGGAAACCCCCGACGCCACAGAAGCCCCCGACCCCGCACCCCCCGCCGACACCGGCGGCCCCTCCTCCGACCTCTTCCGCCAGTACCTCCGCGAGATCGGCCGGATCCCCCTCCTCACCGCAGCCGACGAAGTCGACCTGGCCCGCCGCGTCGAAGCCGGCCTCTTCGCCGAGGAGAAACTCACCCGCACCCCCGACCTCGACTCCCAACTCGCCCACGACCTCGACACGTTGGTGGTCCGCGGCCGGATCGCCAAACGCCGCCTCATCGAGTCCAACCTGCGCCTGGTCGTCTCCGTCGCCAAACGCTACGTCGGCCGCGGCCTGACCATGCTCGACCTCGTCCAGGAGGGCAACCTCGGCCTGATCCGCGCCGTCGAGAAGTTCGACTACGCCCGCGGCTACAAGTTCTCCACCTACGCGACCTGGTGGATCCGCCAAGCCATGTCCCGCGCCCTCGCCGACCAGGCCCGCACCATCCGCGTCCCCGTCCACGTCGTCGAACTCATCAACCGCGTCGTCCGCGTCCAACGCCGCCTGCTCCAGGAACGCGGCTGCGAACCCACCCCCGACGACGTCGCCGCCCACCTCGGCCTCACCCCGGAACGCGTCACCGACGTCCTGCGACTGGCCCAGGAACCGGTCTCCCTGCACGCCCCCGTCGGCGAGGAGGAGGACGTCGCCCTCGGCGACCTCATCGAGGACGGCGACGCCGCCTCACCCGTCGAATCCGCGGCCTTCCTCCTCCTCCGCGAACACCTCGACGCGGTCCTCTCCACCCTCGGCGAACGCGAACGCAAGGTCGTCCAACTCCGCTACGGCCTCGCCGACGGCCGCCCCCGCACCCTGGAGGAGATCGGCCGGATCTTCGGCGTCACCCGCGAACGCATCCGCCAGATCGAGTCCAAGACCCTCGGCAAACTCCGCGACCACGCCTTCGCCGACCAGCTCCGCGGCTACCTCGACTGACCCGACGGCCCGCCGCTCAGCCCTCCCGCTGGAACGCCCCCGGATGGACCTCGTCCCGCACCGCCGTGAACTGCTGCCGCACGGCCTGCCACACCGGCAGCTCCTCACCGGGCTCGAAGACCTGGCTCGCCGCCGCCGGCCACTGCGGCGGCTCCGGGTACCCCCCACCGCCGTCCGCGGCCGTCCCGTGCGCCACCTGCCACGCCCACGCCGCCTGCCGGGCCGCGCCCAGCGCCGCGTACTCCGCCGGCTGCGGCACCACCACCTGCGCCCCGAACAGCCCCGGCGCGGCCGCCTGCACCGCACCCAGCTCCGCCGCCGCACCCAGCAGGAACACCCGGCGCACCGCCACCCCCCGGCCCCGCAACACGTCCAACGCGTCCGCGAGCCCGCACAGCATGCCCTCCACGGCCGCCCGCGCCACGTGCTCGGGCTTCATGCTCTCCCGCCGCATCCCGTGCAACGACCCGGCCGTGTGCGGCAGATGCGGCGTCCGCTCCCCCTCCAGATACGGCAGCATCACCATCCCGTAGGCACCCGGCGACGACGCCAACGCCAACTCCGACAGCCCCGCCAGATCCGTCCCCAACATCTCCGCCGCACCACGCAGCACCCGCACCGCATTGGTGGTGTGCACCACCGGCAGGTGCCGCCCGGTCGCGTCCGCGAGCGACGTGATCGTCCCGGTCGGGTCCGCCAGCGCCTCCTCGTGGACGGCGAACACCGACCCCGAGGCACCCAGCGACACCACCGCGTCGCCGACACCCACACCCAGCCCGAAGGCCGCGGCCATGGTCTCGCCGGTCCCGGCCGAGATCAGCAGCCCCTCCGGCGTGAAACCCGCCGTCCCCGACGGGCCCAGCACCTCCGGCAGCCGCACCTGGTGCCCCAGCGCCAGCTCCACCAGATCCGACCGGTACGCACCGCTCGCCGCCGACCAGTAGCCCGTCGCCGAGGCCCCGCCCCGGTCCGTGGTCCGCCGCGCCGGCCGGCCCAGCAACTGCCAGGCCAGCCAGTCGTGCGGCGTCATGACCTCGACGATCCGGGCCGCGTTCGCCGCCTCGGCACGCGCCAGCCACCGCATCTTCGTCACCGGGTGCTGCGCCTGCGGCACCGACCCCACGGCCTGCGCCCAGGCCATCCGCCCGCCCAGCGCGTCCACCAGGTCCGCGGCCGCACTCTGCGCCCGCTTGTCGTTGCCCACCAGCGCCGGCCGCACCGGAGCACCCTCGGCGTCCAGCGGCACCAACCCGTTCTGCTGCGCCGCGACCCCGATGGCCTGCACGCCCTCCAGCAGTCCGTTCCCCGCGGCCTCGCCGAGTGACATCAGCCACGCCTGCGGATCGACCTCAGGCCCCTTCTCGACGGGGTGCGGCGCGTACCCCTGCCTGATCACGGCACCCGTGTCCGCGTCGCAGACCACGATCCGTGTGCTCTCGGACGAACTGTCCAACCCGGCGACTATCCCCATGGCCCCAGATGATGCCCCATGAGCCCCATAGGGAAAGAGTCAGGGTTTGCCCACCGGGGCCCCGACCTCACGTATTGCTGGTGCCCCACTCGTCGTCGTCGGCCGCCCGCTGCTCCCGCAACGACCGCACCCGCTCCGCGACCGGCGCGGGCAGCCGCCCCTCGACCTTCGTCGACACCGTCACGAACGCCTTCGACGCGGCCTGCCGCCCGGTCAGCGCGGCCGACTCGGCGGTGTTGCGCACCGCCGGGTTCTGCGCGATCCGCTGGGCGCTCTTGCGGAGCTGCTCGTACCGCTCCCGCCCGGCCCGGGTGCCGAGCACATATCCCACCGCCAGTCCCGCGATGAACGTGAGCCGGTAGCGCATCGCTCCACCTTTCCCTTGCCGCTCGATTCCCGTCCGGTGCCGGCCGGCACCGGACGCCGGGCTGGGCACCTGCCCACCGGCACCCGGGCCGCCCGCGGCGACCTCCGGCGATACCGATTGGCGGAGCACCCCCCTGCTTGCGCTAATGTATGTGTCGCAGCGAGCGCACGCCGTCCGGAGCCCCGGACAGCGATGCATTCGAGGCAAGCAGAGCAATCCCCTGTAGCTCAATTGGCAGAGCAGCCGGCTGTTAACCGGCAGGTTACTGGTTCGAGTCCAGTCGGGGGAGCTCAATCCCCTGTAGCTCAATTGGCAGAGCATTCGGCTGTTAACCGGAGGGTTACTGGTTCGAGTCCAGTCGGGGGAGCAAGAGAACGAGGACCCCGAAAGGGGTCCTTTTTCTTGTGCCCGGGAACCGAATCCCCGGTGATCGAAGTCCTCTTGGGCGTGCAAGGTCGCCCGACGGCAGCCCGCACGGGCAGCAGATCGTATGAGCGGCTATGCTGCGGCAGACGGCGCGCACAAATGTGCGCGACGCGCCGTGAGGGGCGGTAGCTCAGCCGGTTAGAGCAGCGGACTCATAATCCGTCGGCCGTGGGTTCGAGTCCCACCCGCCCCACCACAGCCCCTGGCGCAGAAACGATCTGGCCTGACGGCACACGGCGAGAAAGACAGGAAAGGCCCCCGCGGGAAAACGCGGGGGCCTTTCCTGTGCACGGTGCCGCACGTCCGGCTAGATGACCGGGGGGCGCCCCAGCCGCGTCATGCGCCACACCGTGCGCCAGCGCATCGGCCGCCGGCGTCCGCACGGGGTCCGGACGCCCTCGGCGAAGCCCGCGGCCCACGCCCGCAGACCCGCCGCCGACGGGCTGCGGACGGCCGTCAGCCCCGCCCACACGCCGAGGTAGACGGGGACCAGCACCGCCGGCAGGTGGCGCTTCGCCAGCCACACGCGGTTCCGGGCGACCATCCGGTGGTAGACCGCGTGCCGGGTCGGCGAGGTGTACGGGTGCTGGAGCACCATCTCCGGCGCGTAGCGGATGTGCCACCCGTCGTCCAACGCCCGCCAGGCCAGATCGGTCTCCTCGTGGGCGTAGAAGAACTCGTCCGGCCAGCCGCCGGTCCGGTCCAGCATCGGCACGGACAACGCGTGCCCGCCGCCGAGGAACGTCGTGACCAGTCCGCCCTGCTGCGGATCGCCGACCCGTAGGCGCGGCACGTGGCGGCGCTGGGTGCGGCCCAGCTCGTCGGCGATGCGGAAGCTGACGATCCCCAACTTCGGGTCCTGCTCGTACAGTTCCGCGAGCCGGCTGAAGACGTCCGGGCTGATCAGCAGCCCGTCGTCGTCGAGGTCGACCACCACGTCCAGGTCACCGAGCTTGCGCAGCTCGTCCAGGGCGACGTTCCGGCCACCGGAGACCCCCAGGTTCTCGCTCAGCGACACGCCCGTGACGCCTTCGGGCAGCGGGGGCAGCGGCGAGCCGTTGCCGACGACCACGATGTGCGTCGCCGGAAGGTCCTGCTTCGCCACCGAATCCAGCAGCTCCTGGAGTTCGGCGGGGCGGTTTCCCATGGTCAAGATGGCGACGCCTACGCGCAGCTGACGCACAGATGAACACTCCGTTCTTGGCGGTCTCTTCAGCGATGCTAGCCGCCGCCACAGACCGCTGCGCGCCACGACGCAGCCACCGCGACATCCCGACGCGACGCGCTCGACAACGCCTCCACCGGCCCGGACGAACGACCGCGACGGCCCGCCCGAGGGGTGGCCGTCAGCCCTGGGGGGCGCTGGCGCCGGCCAGCGCACTCGGGCGGGCGGCGAACTCCCGCTCCGGGCCGAACCGCTCCTGATAGCCGTCGGCCAGGGCGCGCAGCGCCGCCGCCCCGTCACCCCCGTACGACGAGCCGTGCATCACCGCCAACGTCGAGGGCGCGAGCCTGGCCAGGGAACGCAGCGTCTCCACCGCCGCCGTCAGGCACGACGTCTGGCGGAACACCTCCTCCGCGTCCAGCGCCGGCTCCACCAGATCGTGGTCGGTGACCGGCGGGCCGTTGCCCAGGTGGGTGAAGAGGTCCCCGCACAACAGCGTGCCGGTGGTCTCCTCGAACAGCACTCGCGCCTCCCAATTGTGCGGCACGTGCGGGGTGTTGAGGTGCAGCACCCGGCGCCGCAGCACCTCCTTGCCGCCCAGGTCGAGGGTTTCGCCGTGCGCCAACGGGCGCGGCGGCCGGTCGGCGAGGTCGTCGAGCGAGACCAGACAACCCTGGAGCCCGTGCGCCACCTGGGCGCGCGGAGCCACGGCCAGGAACTCGTTCATCGCGCCGCACTCGTCGGCCTCCACGTGCCCGAACGCCAACCAGCGCAACTGGTCCAGCGGCACCACCCGGCGGACGGCCTCCGAGACCCGCGGGAAGAGGTGGCGCATGCCCGTGTGGAAGAGCAGCGGTTCCTCCGCGTCGATGAGGAACTGGTTGAACGTGAAGCCGGCCGGCGCGGCCACGTCCGGCACGAACGTGGAGATCCGGTAGATCCCGTCCGCGATCTCGTCGACGCGGGTGTCCGTCGCGTCCATCGGGCCGACGCCTCCTTCCGGAGCGGCCCCCCGTCCATCGTAGGGCGGGGGGTGGGGCGCGGCAGTACGGGCGGACGGGCCGAGCGGCGGCGACCCGGCGCTCCGCCGGTCCCGCGCGAGCGGGGCGGCGCCGGCGGGCGCTTGCCGGACAGCTGAGCCCCGTCACGCGGGCCCGGGCAGGTGATCTCGGCCACGGCACGTCTAGGGCGGCTCGGCCTGGGCAGGGGAGCCGGGCGGTGCGGTGTGCGGAATACCGTACGGGGTGCTGCTGTTACGGAAACTGTCACGAACGTGGTGACAGCGGCCGTAACGGAGGAGTGCCGGGCGGACCGCGCCCGCGTGCGGCGTGCCACCAGGCCCGCCGTAGCGTCGTACACCGCAACGAACCAACCGAACAGCCGAAACCAGCCACAGACGACAGCCGTCCCCGAGGCGCCGGCGTCACCCGCCGAAGCCACGACGGCCCGTAAGTAGGGAAGCGCGTATATGAGCACCGTGGAGCTCACCAAGGAAAACTTCGACGAGATCGTCTCCGGCAACGATTTCGTCCTGATCGACTTCTGGGCCGAATGGTGCGGCCCCTGCAAGCAGTTCGGGCCGGTGTTCGAGCGGTCGTCCGAGACGCACGGTGACCTGGTCTTCGCCAAGGTCAACACCGAGAAGGAGCCGGAGCTCGCCGCCGCCTTCGACATCCGCTCCATCCCCACCCTGATGATCGTCCGGCAGAACATCGCGGTGTTCGCCCAGCCCGGCGCGCTTCCCGAGGCCGCCCTGGAGGACGTCATCGGCCAGGCCCGCGCCCTCGACATGGACGAGGTCCGCGCCTCGGTCGCCGAGGCCCAGGCCCAGCAGGACCAGCAGGGGCAGCAGGGACAGGCCGGCAGCGGAGAGCAGGCGTAAGGCGAGTGAGCGAGCTGTTGCTGGTCCGCCACGGCGAGACCGAGTGGAGCCGCGACGGCCGGCACACCAGCTGGACCGACCTCCCGCTCACCACCGACGGCGAGGAGCAGGCCCGCGCCCTCCGCCCGCTGCTGTCGGGCCGGAAGGTCGCCCGGGTCTACGCCAGCCCGATGCAGCGGGCCCTGCGCACCGCCGAACTCGCCGGGCTGCCCACCCCGCACGTCCTCGACGACCTGCGGGAATGGGACTACGGCGGGGACGAGGGCATCACCACCGCCGAGATCCACCGCAGCAGACCCGACTGGTACCTCTTCGACGACGGCGTCGCTCCGGGACCGGCCGAGCACCCCGGGGAGTCGCCCGAGGAGGTCGGCGCGCGCGCCGACCGCGTACTGGCGCTGATCGCACCCCACCTCACGGGCGACGAGGACGACCAGGGCGACGAGGGGGACGTGGCACTCGTGGGCCACGCCCACTTCCTGCGGGTGCTGACCGCCCGCCGGCTGGGCCTTCCGGCCTCCGCGGGCGGACTTTTCACCTTCGGTACCGGCGCGGTCGGCGTCCTCGGCACCGAACACGACCGTCCCGCGGTCGTCGCCTGGAACGCCCGGAGCCTGTAGCGGGAGCGGGGCCAGTTCTCGTGCGGTGCGGTGCGGTTCGGGCCGGGCTCAGGCTGGTTCTGGTTCTGGTTCTGGAGCTGGGACTGGGAGCGGGACCGGAAGTGGGACCGGAAGTGGGACCGGGGTCACGGTGCCATCGGGTCGAGGTGCAGGGGCTGCACCTTGCCCTCGATCATGGCGCCCAGCCCCTGCACCGCGCAGGTCCCCGGCTGGTCCGCGATGTGCACCGGCATCGACGTGGCCTCGTGGATCATCGGCTCCAGCCCCGGGATCAGCGCGCTGCCACCCGCCAGCATGATGCCGCGCTCGCCGAGGTCGGCCACGAGGTCCGGCGGGCAGCGGCGCAGCACCGCCCCGATGCCGTCGAGGATCGCCGTCAACGGGGTGATGATGGCCCGCCGCACCCGCTCGGTGTCCACGTGCACGGACCGGGCGAGGCCGCTGACCACGTCCCGCCCGTGCACCTCCGTGGAACCGGGGGTCAGCTCGCCGTCCCCGGACAGCATCAGGTGCAGCGGGCGCACGGACTGGTTCGGCAGCATCAACTCGTGGTGCAACCGGAGGTGCTGGATCACCGCGTGGTCGATGGCGTTGCCGCCCACGGGAACGGTCTCCGCGGCGACGATCGAACCGAGCGAGAGCACCGCGACCTGCGTGGTACCCGCACCGCACACCACGATCATGGTCGCTTCCGGCTGCTCCACCGGGAGCCCGCAGCCGACGGCCGCCGCGACCAGCGTGTCGACCAGCTCGACCCGACGGGCACCCAGCCCGGTCAGGGTCTCCACCGCCGCCCGCTGCGCCAGCGGCTCACTGCCGTACGGCAGGCAGACCGCGGCCCGCATCGTGGGGCGCCGCCGCCAGGTCTTGCGCAACTTGTCGCCCACCAGGTGGCGCAGCAGCCGCTGGGCCATGTCGATGTCCACGACCGTCCCGTTGGAGACCGGCCGCACCACGCGGATGTAGTCGGGGGTGCGGCCGTCCATCAGCTCGGCCTGGGCGCCCACGGCCAGCATCGACCCGGTACGGGTGTTGACCGCGGCGACGGTCGGTTCGTCGACGACCAGCCCCTGGTTCTTGACGTACACCCTGGTCCGGGCCGCGCCGAGGTCGACGGCGGCCGAGCAGCGCCGCAGTTGGGCGAGGCTGATGGTCATGGTGGATTCCTCCCCGATGGGCCGGTGTGAACGTCCCCGGTGGGCCGGTATCTGGGCACGAGCGCCCGCACGTAAGCGCTCGTGCGCCATCCTCGTGGCCCGCACCGACGCCCGCCTGTTGAGCGCGTCCGCTCGGGGGACGGGGGCGGGGAGAGGGGGGAGAGGGGGGTGGGGCGAGAGGCTTTTTGGCCTGTTCAGGGGGTGTTCGGGGGGTGGGGTGTAGGGCGTGGGGTTGTGGTCGCGGGGGTGTTGCCGCGGGATCGTGGGGCCCTGGGCTCGTGGACGCGTGGTGCATCTGATGGGGTGACATCAGACGCTTGGGCGCAGTGATGTGATGCCTAGTCAGTTAGTTACTCGGTCAGTCAGTGACGGTGCGACTTCGGCGGCATCGCTGCTACGAGGCTTGTCGGAGCTGCTGGAGCTGCTGGAGCTGCTGGAGACGGCGGAGCCGATGGCTACGGGGTTCCCGTGGTGGTGGGGCCGGTGCTCGTGGGCTCCGCTCGGCGTTGGTAGAGGCCCCAGGCGAATTCCGCGATGACGTCCTGCGGCGGACCGTCCGGGCCGGGGGCGGTGCAGGCGAGGCGCCAGCGGGTGGGGGCGCTGCCCTCCATCGGGCGGGCCGGGGCGAAGGCGCGGGCGACCTCGTCGACCGTGCAGGACCACGGCACGAGGTCCGCGGTCGTGCGGAGGTCCGGGGCGGGCGCGCCGGGGGCGCGGACCAGCCAGGCGTTCCAGACGCTACCTCCGGGCGCGGTGAGCACCTCGAACCGCAGGTCCGGCCAGAGCGGGACGGGCCAGGTCAGCGCCTTGCAGGTCAGGTCGCCGATGCGGCGGGCGGCCGTGGCCTCGGGTGTGCCCAGCAGCGCCCGGTACGGCTGGAGGCCGGCGCGTGCCCGCGGGTTGTGCATCCGTGCCTGCCAGCGGCGGTTGGCCTCGCGCATCTGCGCGCGCGTGACGCCCAGTTGGCGGAGCGCGTCCTCGACGAGAACCGGTTGGTGGTCGGCCATCCGGCGCAGCAGCACGAGCTGGAACGCGAGGGGTCCTGGCAGGTCGGAGGGGGTGCCGGAGCCGGCGGGCGGGGCGTTGTCAGTGGCGGGGGTCATGATGGACATGGTCGTGGATGCCGGCGGGGGGAGGCGCGGGGGCGGGGGCCGGCGGGGTGCGCGGGGTGCGGGACGTGTGCGCGGCGCGTGGGGTGCGTGGGGCGCGTACGGGGCCCGGGCGGAGGCCGTCGGGCAGGAAGAGGACGGAATTGACGTAACGGCGGTGCGGGGCGAGGGAGCGCCGCAGCAGACCGTGTTCGGCGACGTGGGAGGTGCGGGACTGATGGGCGGGCAGATCGAAGTCGGACAGCGGCAGCCAGCGGTCATGCGGCAGGACCCAGCCGCGATACCCGCGGGCGGCGGTCCACTCCAAAACGGGTGCGAGCGGCTGGATGCGGGTCTCCAATTCGATGAAGAGGGCGGGTCGTTCGCGCTCGATGGTGCGTGCTGCGCCGCGTAGGACCGCCAGTTCGCCGCCATCCACATCGATCTTGATGAGGGTGACGGTGGTGAGGTCCAGTGTGTCCAGAGGGAGGCAGGGGACGTCCAGGGTGGCGGTGTGCACATCACGGCGTACGAGGGAGGAGACCCCGCGGTCGCCCCGGCCACCGGGCGGGAGCCAGAGCGTGGCGCACCCGGTGTGGTCGGTGGCGGCGGCGGAGATGACGTCGACGTGTGCGGGGGTGACAGACGCCAGCACCCGGGCCAGATGGGGGACGGGCTCGATGGTGACGACCCGGTCCGCGTGCCGGGCCAGGCGCCGGGTCCACGGGCCGTACCACCCCCCTACGTCCACGGCCGTGCCGCCGGCGGGGCAGAGGTCGTGCAGTCGGCCCAGTTCCGGTTCGAAGCGCGGGTAGAGCCCGGCCGCCAGCGCCGACACCAGCCGCCCCGGTAGCCAGGGCCCCACCCGCGCCGCCAGCGTCACGACCCTGCCCCCTCCGTCTGCTCCGCCTCCGCTTCCGCCTCGGCTTCCGCGGCCTCCTCGATCTGACGCACGGCGCGCTCGTGGTCCGCGTCCGAGAGTTGCTCCCCGGAAGACGGGAGCAACTGCGGAATCCCGTCGAGGATCGGATAGCGCCGCCGCAGCCGCGGGTTGTAGAGCGCCCCCTCGGCGGCCAGCAGCGCCAGCGGGCCCTTGTCGATCGGGCACGCGAGGATCCTCAACAGCGCATCGTCCGCCTTCACGACTCGCCCCCTGCCTGCCGCGCGTGTCCGGCGGGCACCGCGTGATCGACCCTGCCGTGATCGACCCTGCCGTGATCGACCCTGCTGTGCCCGATGCGGCCGTCGCTCGATTCCGCCGACTCGACCAACCTCGTCGATTCCGTCGATTCCGCCAACTCCGTCGACTCCGTCAACTCGATCAACTCGGTCCACTCCGTCATTGGTCAATCCCTTCGTGGTTTGTGCTTTCGGTTGCGAGGGGTGCGAGGGGTGCACGGGGCGCAGGTGGTGCCTGGTTCATGGCTCGGGTCTTGTGCGTTGCGGGGCGTGGAGCTCGTGAGTGGTGCTCCGGGTCTTCCTTGTCCTTGCCTTCCTTGTCCTTGTGTTCTCGTCTCTCCTTTCGTCTCTCGTCGTTCCCGGAACCGGACCCGGCGTCGTTCCCGGCTCCGTTCCCAGCCCCGGACCCGGCCTCGGCTTTGTTCCCGGACCCGTTCCCAGCCCCATCTCCCTCTCTGCGGTCGCGTCTGCATCCCCATCTGTCCCAACTGCGTTTGTCTGTAGGGATGTTGAGATGCGGGCGTCGGGTGGCGGTGCGGCTGGGGGAGCGAGCCTGGGTGCCGACCTCGATGCGAGCGGCGCTCTTTCGGAAGAGCTGGCGGGACTGGAGGGGCTAGAGGGACTGACAGGGCGAGAGGGACCGGAGGGGGGCGCGGTCGGGCGAGGGGCGGATGGTGCGGGCAGGCTGGGGTGCGGGTGCGGGTGCGGGTGCGGGTGCGGGTGTGGGTGCGTGGGCGCCAGGCTTGGCCGGCCGTGCGGTGACGGTGCGGGTGTGGCGGCGGGGGCTTCGTGGCGGGGCAGGGTCAGGAGGACCGTCAGTGCCACTGCGATGCCGCCCAGTCGCAGGGCCAGGCGCACGGGGTCGCCGGGTAGGGGTTCGCCGAAGGCGATGGTGCCGCAGGCGACCGTGAAGACGCAGGTCACGGTGGTGCAGACGGGGACGATCACCGAGGCGCGGCACCGTTGCAGGGCCGTCTGCGACAGGACCAGCCCCGTGGTGCCGGTGATGAGGAGGAGGTACGGGTAGGGCGAGCGGAGCAGTGCTGCCGCGGCGGCCGGCAGGTCGTGGAGGTCGAGCAGGCCGGAGGCGCCCTTGATGGCCAGCGAGCTGACGCCGTAGAGGAGTCCGACGGCCACGCCGTAGGGGACGCCTGCGGTCGGTCGGCGGTGGCGGCGCCGGGCGCGCCGTTCCGCCGAGCGGTACAGCAGCAGCCCGATGGCCAGGGACGGTATCGCGAGGGCGAGGAGGGTTGTGGGTGGTGCGGTGCGGGCGATGGTGCGGGCGTCGTCGTGCCGGAGGGAGGCGACGACCAGGACGAGCGCCAGCAGGATCGCGGCGATGCCCTGCCGCTCCCGGCCGCTGGTGCGCTCGCCCAGGACCATGGAGGACATGAGCAGCAGCAGGACCAGGCCCGAGATGAAGATGCCTTGGGCGGCGGCTATGGGGAGGGTGCGGTAGACGGCGAGTTGGGCGCCGAAGCCCGCGGCCAGGGCGAGTGAGCCGCCGAGCCACAGCGGGCTGCTGAGGAGGTGGCGCACGAGTTGGGCGGGGCGGCGGGTGGTGAGGGCGGGGAGGGTGGCGAGTGCGCGCTTCTCCAGGACGAAGCCGGTGCTGTACAGGACGTTGGCGAGGAGTGCGGACGCCACGCCCCACCAGAGCATTGGCCTACCTCCTCTCGGGATGGCTTGGGATGGCTTGGGGTGACTTCGGGAGGGCTTCGGGGCGGCTGAGGGGAGCGTTCGGGGTGGCTGGGGGGTGGCGTTCTGGGCGGCTGGGGGTCGGGGCGGATTCGGGTGGGCCTTGCGGGGGCCTCTTTCCTTGCTGTTTCGGCAACGATTACGGAATGTAGTTTTGTTCCCGGTTCGATTACGGAGCGTATCTGGGGCGGGCGTGGGCCAGGAGGATGGAGGACAGGGAGGGGGTGTGGCAGGCGGCGCGGTCGAGCGGGCGGAGGGGGCGGGGGACGTCGTGGTACGGGGCGCCGGCGATGCGGATGACATCGAACCCGGACGCGGTGAGGAAGGCACGGAGCGCGCGGGCCGTGTAGAGGCGTAGGTGGCCGACGACGTGGGTTCCGGGGCGGCCGTGGATGCCGCGCAGGCTGACCTCGGAGAAGACGGGTTGGACGCCGGCGAGCAGCAGGCCGCGGTTGTACCAGGCGGCTAGGTTCGGGGTGGAGAGCAGGAGGTGGCCGCCGGGGCGCAGGACGCGGCGCAGTTCGTCCAGTGCGGCGTCCGGGTCGACGAGGTGCTCGATGACCTCGCTGAAGAGGACCGCGTCGGCCGAGCCGGTCGTGAACGGCAGCCCACCGTCGGTGAGTTCGCCGCGGACGACGTGCCCGAGGTGGGTGGCGGCGCGGCGGAGGGCGTCCTGGGACCAGTCGACGCCGACGACGCGGTGGCCGGTGAGGACGTCCGCGGCGGTGGCCGCGGCGGTGCCGTCGCCGCAGCCGATGTCCAAGACGGTGGCGGGCGGGGCGCCGGCGCGGACGGGGCCGAGGGCACGCGCCAGGAGGCGGGCCTGGCGCCTGGTCCGGGCGTCGCCGGAGGCGACCGGCACCGCGGGGTTCTCGTAGAAGTCGCGCAGGGCGGTCATGGGGTGCCGCCTCCTTCGGTCCGTGGGGCGGAGCCCACCGGTGGGGGCGGTGTGGTGGCCGAGGCGGTGGTGGCGAGGGAGGTGCGGAAGAGGGCGAGCAGCCGGGCTGCGGCCGCGTCGTCGAGGAGCGCGCGGGACCAGCGGAGCGCCAGGTGGATGCGGTCGCCGTCGCGGGTCGTGGCGGTGGTGATGCTCAGGCCGCGCGGCATCCGGGCCGGGGCGGAGAACCACACCGCGGTCGCCCGGCCTCCCGTGTCGCCGAAGTCCAGGGGGTACGGGACGCGGCCGATGTTGGAGAGCAGGGCCGTGGGCGTCCAGGGGGCGGCGAGGGCGCGGAGGGCGCGGGTGAGGGCGCGCCGCGCCCCGACGGGGAGCGGGAGGGACGTCAAGGCGGCGGATGGGAAGCCGAGTTGGGGGCCCAGGGTGGCGGACTTCAGGGCGCGGGTGCGGGTCGCGGTGTGGTGCAGGAGGTGGGTGACGGTGGGGGCGGGGGCTTGGGGGCGGGCGGTGCTGCGGCTGGGTGTGGGGGGAAAAGCGACCGGGGTGAGGCGGGTGCCGTTGCCGATGGGCATGTGGGGGCCTCGTGGTCGGTCGTCGATGGGCATGGTGACGATGACGGGGGCCGCGGGGCGGTCGTGCAGCGCGTTCCAGTGGGTGGCCATGAGGTGGGTGGCGACCAGGAGTTGATCGTTGACGGTGTGGGGGGAGGGCGGGGAGTGCTCTGTGCTGTGGGTGTGGTGTGGGCGGGCGGGGAGTGGGAGTACGGCGAGGAGCATTCCGTTGCCGGGCCTGGGGGAGCGTGGCGTCGAGCGGTGGGGGGCGGCGGTGGTGGCGGTGTGGTCGGGGGCCAGGCGGGCGGGGCGGGTGAGGGGCCCGGGGCGGTAGGGGGATGGTGCGGGCGATAGGGGCGATGGGACTGAAAGGGCTGATGGGGGCGATGGGGTCGACGGAGTCGATGGGGCTGGGGCTGGGGATGCGACTCGTTGAGCGCGTTCGGCGGGTTCAGCGCGCTCAGCCCGTTCGGCCTCCGTCCGCCCCTCTCCTCGCCGCTCTCCCCGCACTTCGCTCCGCGCCTGCTGTCGTGGCGCTCGTGCCGTGGGCGGCGGTGGCGTGGGCGGCGGTGGCGTGGGCGGTGGTGGCGTGGGCCCTGACTGTGTTGCCTCGCGGTACAGGTCGGCGGTGGTGGCCAGAATGCGGAGGCCGGCCGGGGCGTCCAGGGCGGTGTGGTGGAGGGTGAGCAGCAGCACGGTGCCGGTGGGAGCGGTCGGCTGGGGGGCGTCGGTGGTGTGCGGGGGGTCGATGACCTCCAGGCGGACGGGGGGTGCGGCGTCCAGGGGTGGGCAGTCGGTGAGCGCGCGGGTCCGGGCCCGGGTGAGGGCGTCGGGGCCGGGCGGCGGGAAGGCGACCGGGTCCACGTCCGGTGCGGGCGCGAGTTGCCAGGTGTAGTGGCGGTGCCACCAGCGGGGCGGCAACTGGCGCACGAGGACGCGCGGATGGCGGGCGAGGGCCTGGTGGAACGCGGTGCGGAGGCCCTCGTGGTGGAGCCGGCCGGGGAGGTGCACCTCTATGTGGACGGTCTCCGGGGTGTCGTCCTGGAGGCAGTGCCGGGAGATCTCGTCCACGAGGGGGAAGGGGAGCCGGGCGGTCATCGTGGGGTGTCCTCCCGTCCGGTGGACGGAGGTCCGGCATCCGCGGGCCGTGGTGGTGTGCCGGTGGGCGATGGAGCTGGCGTGTCCGGCGGCGTGGCCCCGGTTTCCGCCCCGGCGACGGCGGCGGATCCGGCGACGGCGGCGACGGATCCGGCCCCGGGGACGGTGGGTGCGGTGCCGGTCCCGTCGTCAGTCCCGTCGTCGGTGCCGGCGGTTTCGGGCGTGGCCGTCGGCAGGGTGATGACGGCAGCGGCGAGGGCCAGGAGGGCCAGTGCCTGGGCGAGGGGGCTGAAGGCGCCCTGGCGCTCGGCGACCGGGTGGCCGGCGCCGAGGGCGGCCGTGATGCCGGCGGCGAGCATCGCGGCGCCGGCCAGCGGCGCCAGCACCCGTGGCCGGAGCCGCGCCAACAGGGCCAGGGGCAGGACGACCAGTGCGTACGGGCCGGCGGCCAGGGCCAGTACCGCGGTCAGGGCGAGCGCGCCCACGGCCCAGGACGGGGCGGGCGGTTGCTGTGCTGCGGGGGGTGGGGTGCGGGGGGTGCGGCGGATCAGGGCGGCGCCGAGGAGCAGGACGAGGCCCAGGACGCCGCCGATGAGGCCCAGGTGGTAGGTGGTGGCCGGGGCGTAGGTGAGTTCGACGGTGCCGCCGGCGCCGGCGGGGACGAGGAACGCCTGTTGCCAGCCGTCGATGCGCAGCGGGGTGAGTTCCCGGCCGTCGAGGGTGGCGTGCCAGCCGTCGTTGGCGTTCTCGTGGAGTTGGAGGTAGGCGGCCGGGCCGGCGCCCAGGGCGACGGTGCGGTGGTCTCCGGTCCAGTGCCGGGCGGTGGCGGTCCGGGCCGGGGCGGGCGCGGAGCGCACGGAGGGGCCCGCCGACCGGCTGTCGCCCGGGGCGCGGGCGCCGGCGGTCGTCGTTCCCCGGCTGAGCGTGACGTCCGTGAGGGCCAACGGGCCCTGGTCGCCGGCTTCCACGCGGTGTTGACCGGCGCGCATCAGCAGCTGCCCGTGGCGGACGGCGGGGCCGCAGGGGTGGACGGTGAGGGGGCGGCGGTCGGTGAGGTCGCGGACGGTGCCGCCGGCCTCGGTCGCGTACAGGATGCCGTCGACGGCGAGTACGGGCCCCTGGCCGCAGGGGAGGGAGAACCGTTCGCCGGGGGCCGGGCGGGGGGTGCGGTAGGCGTCGAGCGCGGGGAGGTAGACCTCGCTGAGGCCGACCGGGAGTTGGAGGGCCTGGCCCGCGACGGGGTTGCTGAGGGTGAGTTCCTTGACCTTGCTGATGGTGATGTCGAGGCGGTCGGTGGTGATCGCATCGAAGCGGGCCAGTCCGTTGTCGTCGACGCCGGCGGTGGCCGCTCCGTAGGGGGAGTTGAGTTGGATCTGTTCGGGGCGGGTGGAGATGCCGCCGGCCGCGGCGAGCACGATCTGGTCGATCTTCTTCTTGCCGGGCCAGCGCAGGTGGATGGTGGGTTTGGCGCCGGCGATCCAGGCCGTCGTCAGGTCGCCGTCGACGAGGTTGCGGGGGCTGAGGGACTGGCCGAAGCCGAAGCTGGTGGAGTCGGCGGTGGCGGTGATGCGGTCCTTCTGCTCGGGGGCGACCTTGTCGAGGAGCCGGTCGAGGGCGGGGCCGGGGACGGCGAGCGCGGTGCCGGTGACGGAGTACGGGGCGGTGCGGGCGGTGCTGAACTGGCGGTGCAGGCCGACCTCGGCGGAGACCGGGGAGAGGCCGCCGGGGTCGCTGCCCCGGTGGAGGGAGACGACCTCGGCGGGGGCGTCGGAGTGCGTGGCGTCGGTGGGGAGTTGGAGCATCCGGGTCACCTGCACGCCGGGGATGGCGATGTCGGTGAAGCCGGCGCCGGAGAGCCCGGCGCGTGGGGACTGCGAGCCGGTGATGGTGAGTTGGAGCCAGGTCGCCTTGCCGGCGGGGGCGTTGACCTGTTGGCGGGAGCCGTCGGGGCGCAGGGTGCTGTCGGCGCTGCCGCGGTCGGTCTGGATGCGGACGGCCGTGGGGGCGGCGCGCAGCCCGTCGCCGGGCAGGGGGGTGACCCGGAGGTGGGCGGGGAGGGTGGTGGGGGAGGCGAAGGCGATGCGGATCCACTGGCCGACGGGGTTGCCGGCGCTGCCCTCCGCCCAGGCGGTGTCGGGGTTGCCGTCGAAGGCGTTGACCGGGTCGTACTGCGGAAGGTGGAAGAGCCAGTTGCCGCTGGAGGACGCGGTGACCGAGGCGGCGCCGCGCAGGACGGCGGTGGTCTGGTGGTCGGTGCCGGCGGTCGGCAGGATCTGCCGGGGCGGTCGGCCGGGGTCCTGGACGCTGCCGGGGAGGTTTCTCTCGTCGGCGGTGTAGGTGTACGAGGTGTTGCTGTTGACCAGCCCGAAGCGGGTGTCGGCGCGGCGCAGTCCGTCGGCGGTGAGTTGCAGCGGCGGGGTGCTGACGCCCGGGTGGGGGTCGCCGGCCAGGACGGTGGCGCGGTCGCGCAGCGCGGGGTCGGCGGAGAGTTGCAGCAGGGCTTCCGGGCCGCCGCTGAGCCGGGCGGTGTCCGCGGCCGCGGGGGCGGTGACGGGACCGGGCTCCGGGACGCCCTGCGGCCGGTAGACCTCGACGGCGCGTTGGCGCGGGTAGAGGCCCTGGACCTGGACGGGGGCTTCGGTGGGGATCCGGCCGCCGGTGGTGAGCGGTCCGAAGGCGGCGACCTTGCGGTAGCCGGACGCCTCCAGGGTGCGCTTGACGGTCTGCGGGGGGACGTAGCCGATCTGGTCGGGGTCGAGGTCGTTGCGGACGACGACGTCGTGGATGCCGGCCCGGTGCAGGTAGTCGCGCAGGCCGGGGACGTCGGCGCCGGTGAGCAGGGCCTGTTCGACGGCGTCCAGGGCACGGCGCGAGCCGGGCGTCCCGAACGGCACGAAGTCGCGCTGCGCCCAGGGGGAGCGGGCGAGCACGTCGAGGGGGTCGTCGATGGGGGAGCCCCAGGTGAACAGGCCGTGGGCGGTGGCGGGGACGACCAGGGCGCGGCTGCCGTGGGTGTGGTCCTTGAGCCAGCCGGCGGTCTGCTGCCAGTAGGTGGGCAACTGGCGGAAGGCGCCGGGCTGTAGGACGGTGCCGCCCAGGTAGGGCAGGGCGAGGGCGGGCAGGACGAGGAGCGCGGTGAGGGCGGCGGGCAGCCGCCGGGTGGGCAGGCGGGTGCCGCGGCGCCCGGTGCCGGCCCAGCGGGCGGTGCCCAGGAGGTGGGCGATGCCGAGGGCGAGCGCCAGGCCGAGGCCGGGGGTGAACTTGTAGATGTTGCGGAACGGGCGCAGCCAGCCGTTCAGCCAGTCCTGCCAGGGGCCGTGCAGTGGTCCGCCGAGGGCGCCGCCGTAGCCGGCCAGGGTGATCAGTGCGACGGTCAGCACGGTCAGCAGCAGCCAGCGGCGTTCGGGCAGGTCGCGGCGGGCCAGGCCGGCCAGGCCGAGGGCGGCGGCGAGGGCCGAGCCGGCGACCGCGACGGCGTTGCCGGTCAGGGTCCAGCCGGCGGGCAGCCAGGGTTCGCCGAAGTTGAGGTAGCCGACCCAGTTGCCGGCGCCGCGCAGCAGTTCGGTGGCGGACATGGTGCCGGTGGTGGTGTCGGCCTGTTCGATGAACGGCATGAAGTTCTCGCCGTGCAGGCCCAGGAGGAGCAGCGGCACCACCCACCAGGCGGTGGCCAGCACGATGCCCGGCAGCCACCAGGCGAGCAGGGCGCGGCGGCGCGGCCCGGCCCGGGAGAGCAGGTACAGCAGCGCGGGCAGCAGGGACGCCAGGGTGGAGGCGGCGTTGACGCCGCCCATGCAGGGCACCAGCAGGGCCGAACGGGCCGCCGCGGTGCGGGCGCCGAGCCGGTGGTCGGTGAGCGGCAGCAGCACCCAGGGCAGCAGGGCGCCCGGCAGCGCGGCGGCGGACGTGGAACCGATGACGAGGGTGAACGCCGGCCACAGGGCGTAGCAGGCCGCGCCCAGGAGCCGGGTGGGCGGGGTGCCGGCGCGGAACCGTTCGGCGAGGCGCAGCGCGCCCCAGAAGGCGGTGGTGACGATCAGCGACATCCACAGCCGTTCGGCGAGCCAGACGGGCAGGTGGACGAGGTGCGCGGCCCCGTAGTAGGGGAGGGAGGGGAAGGCGTAGCCGACGTACTGGTCGGCGAGGCCGCCGAACCCGGCCCGGTCGTGCCACAGATGACCGAGGTCGGTGAGGAACCGCCACGGGTCGGTGGCCACCCCCAGCTTCGTCTCGAACGTCATCTTCCCCGGTGAGGGGCCCAGGAACGCGACCAGGACGGTGGCCCAGAACGCCAGCAGCCAGCGCCTGCGCCGGGGGGCGTCGGGCGGTGGGGCGGGGGCGGTGGCCTGGGGACCGCCGGCGTCGGGGGCTCCGGGGGACGGGGACATCTTCAGCGTCTGGGTCATGGCAACCGCCGGAGGATGAGGAGGAGGTTCCAGGTGGCGATCTCGCGGACGCCGGGGAGGCGGGGGATGGTCTCGGCGAGGAACGGGGCGTAGCGGGAGCGGGCGGTGACGACCGCGACGTCGTCCCGGGCGCGGACCTGCCGCAGGGTGCGCCCGACGTGCACGGCGAAGAGGTTCTCGCCGAGGGTGTGCTTGGCGGGGCGGCCGGTGCGCCGGTGGTAGCGGCGGCGGGCCCGTTCGGCGCCCACGTAGTGCCAGGGCGCCGTCTCGTGGCCGCCCCAGGGGGAGAGCCAGTTGGTGAACGCCACGTAGACCAGCCCGCCGGGGCGGGTGACCCGCACCAGTTCGCTGAGGAACGTCTGCGGGTCGGCCACGTGCTCCAGGACGTTGGAGGAGAAGCACACGTCGGCGGTGCCGTCGGCGAGCGGCAGCAGGTAGCCGTCGGCGCGCACTGCGCCGCCGGGGGGCCGGCCGCGGGCGGTGAGTTCGGCGGTGTCGGGCTCGAAGAGGTAGCCGTGGGCGCCGCGGCGGCGGAACTCCTCGGTGAAGTGGCCGCTGCCGCCGCCGACGTCGGCGACGACCGCGCCGTGCAGCGGCGCGTACCGTTCGATCTGGTCGGCGGCGTCCTGGGCGAGCAGCCGGTAGCAGTGGTCGGGGTCGGTCGGTTCGTTCAGGAAGGCCCGGAACAGGGCGAGGGACCTGCGCAGCGAGGGGTCGCGCACGGGGCGGTCACCGCCCGGGGGACGGCTGGAGGTACGCCTCCGCGGCCACCGCCCGGAAGCTGCGGACGGTCCGGCTCCATCTGAAGCGGGCGGCGCGGTCGGCCGCCGCGGCGCCCAGGGCGTGCCGCCGCCGGGCGCTCAGGCCCAGGGTGCACCAGTGCGCGGCGAAGGCGCTCTCGCCGCGGGCCAGCAGTCCGGTGGTGCCGTCCTCGACGGAGTCCCGCAGGCCGGGGATGTCGAAGCCGAGGGTGGGGGTGCGGCGCGCGGCGGCCTCCATCGCCACCAGGCCCCACCCCTCGACGAGCGAGGGGTGCAGCAACAGCCATGCGGAGCACAGCAGTTGGTGCTTGCGCTGTTCGGAGATCCGGCCGGTGAAGGTGACGTCCGGGCCGGCCAGCGCGGTCAGCCGGGCGCGTTCCGGGCCGTCGCCGACGATCACCAGCCGGCCGCCGGTGACCGGTCGGACCCGCTCCCACAGCCGCAGCAGCAGGTCGATCCGCTTGTACTCGACGAGCCGGCCCATGGCCAGGAACAGCGGTTCGGGGGCTTCGGGGACGAGCGGGCCGGGCTCCTCCACGCCGTTGTGGACGAGTCGGATCCGGTCGGGTGCGACGCCGAGGTCCCGCAGGGCGGCGGCGGTCGAGTCGGAGACCGCGACCATCAGGTTGCCGCGGTGGGTGCCGGCCAGCGCCCAGTGCTCCAGGCGGCGGCCGAGCCGGGCGGCGGGGGCCGGGTAGCGCATCCGCCACAGGTCGGTGTGGACGTGGTTGACCAGGCACAGGGTCGGGCCGCGGTGCCACAGCGGCGCGAGGTAGGGCATGCCGTTGCAGACCTCGACCAGCAGGTCGCAGCCGCCGGCCGTGCGCGTCACCTGCCGGGGGACGCGCAGGAAGTGGCCGGCGTCGCCGCCGGCGGAGACGACGCGGTAGCCGCGCTCGGACGTCGGCCCGCCGCACAACAGGGTCACCTGGTGGCCGTGCCCGGTGAGGCCCTCGGCGATCCGGTCCACCAGCAACTCGGAGCCGCCGGCGGCGGGGTTGCCCAGGTCGCGGCGGGCCAGGAACACGATCCGGCGGGGGAGCGGGGCGGCGCCCGCGGCCGGTTCCGGGGGAGCGGCCGGAGCGTCGGCCGCGGCCGGCGGGCGCAGCGCCGGGGGGCGGTGCGGGACGGGCCCGGCGGGCGCGGGGAACGCGCCGGGCAGCGGTGGGGAAGGGGGGACGCGCTGCGGCATGAGCGATCCAACTCGTCTCAGGGTGCGGTACCTGTGGTGGGGGACGTACTGCGTGCTGAGTCGTGCGGGTCGTGCTGAGTTGTACGGGGCGAGCGGGGCGTGCGGAGGGTGCGGGGTCGGCGGGCCGTGTGGGGACGGCCCGGTGCGGGGCGTGTTCCGGTTGGGAGGCACAGTGTTCGCGGCCGGGCGGGGCCGCGGCTACTCACCGGGGTGACAAAATCCGCACCGGTCCCGCCCGCCCGCTCCGCACGCCGTTGAGAATCGGCCACCTCACCGGGCGCTTCCCCGCCGCCTCAGCGGCCGTTGCGTCGCCCGCCCCGCAGCCCGCCCCGGGCCACCAGCAGACCGCCGGCCACCGCCAGCACCCCACCGGCCGCCCCGGCGGTCACCGGCAGGGTCCGCCCGACCAGGACCAGCTTCGCTCCGTCGGCCCGCGCCAGGGCGACCTGCGCCCGACGGGTGGCGGGGGTGAACGCGAGCCCCCGGGCCCGCAGCAGGACGACCGCGTCGCGCCGCGCGCCGGGGGCCCGCAGCGTCTTGACCGGCGAGATCGACGCGTCGACGATCCGGCCCGTGCGCTCCTCGACGACCAGGCCGATCCCGGTGTTGGCGTACCACTCCTCCGCCTGGATCTGGCCCTGCCCGGGCCGGCCGACCAGCCGCCCGGGCACCTGCCGGGTGCCGGTCCGGGTCGCCGGCACGGTCCCGGCGAAGCGGTAGCCGGTGATCCCCGACAACTGCACGGTGCCGGCGAAGCGGAGCGGCACGGCCGCGCCGAGGGTGTCGTCCCACCAGCGGTAGGTCTTCTTCTGCACCGCGAACGGGAACTTGAGGTACGCGTCCCCGTCGAAGCGGGTGGGGCCCTCCCCGCAGCAGTGCACCGGGGCGTTGCTGCGCCGGTCGGTGACCCAGCGACCGGTGGTCCACTGGAACGACCGGCGCGGATCCGCCAGGGGCAGCGTGGCCGGGGTGTCGACCGTCGTGGACACGTCCCACACGGCCCGCCCGCTCCGCTCGCTCGCCGTGACGTCGCCCAGCACATGCCGGGTGACGGTGATCCGCTGCCGGTCCCGGGTGGCCAGCGCCCCGGTGTCGAAGTAGCTGCCGGTGCCGGTGAAGACCGTGGTGACGTCGACGTCGACGGGGGTGACCGCGGCCCGCGGCGTCACGTACCAGGCCAGCAGCGGGGCCAGCACCAGCAGGAACACGCCCGCACCCAGGAGGGCCAGGGCGAGCGGCGCAGCGGTGCGGGCGGTGGGCGTGGTGGGGGTGGTGGGGGTGGGGGCCGTGGGGACCACCGGTGGACGGCCGGGAAGCCTGGAACGACGCATACGAGCACTCCTGGAAGCGGTGAGGGGAACACGCCCTGGTGCACGTGCGGCGCCGCGACGCGGCGCCATGGGCCGGGAACGTAAGGGAACCCTTGACAGCGCGTCAATGCCCTTCCACACTCGGCAGGCACCGTGACCGAAGCGGCGCCGCGCGGTGGGAACGCGGCACCGACGCCGGTCTCCCGAGCCGCCTGCCCGACGCGGGCCGCGGAGCCGCAGGGCCGCCCGACCCGCGGCCGCGGGCCCGTCGACGCGCTCCTCGTGCCGCTCTCCGGTACCGGCCCGCGCCGTCCTCCCGGTACCCGCTGCCGACGAAGGGATCGCCGCGCCATGCACCGCACGCTCGCCGCCGCACTGACCGCGCTGGCCGCCACCGCCCTCGCCGTGGGCGCCGCGCTGGGCATCGTCGCCGCCCTGCAATCCACCCCCGAGCAGCCGAACGTGCCCCTGGTGACCTTCGGCCGGCCCGGCGCGTAGGGGCGGCCGCCGTGGTGACCGCGGTCCGTTCGGCGTGGCGGGAGGTGCCGTCCGCCCAGGTGCGCCGGTTCGCCGCCCTGGCACTTCAGGAGGTCCCCGCGCTGGCACAGGAGATCTTCCGGGAGATCCGCCGCGAATACCCCCAACTGCCCCTGGTCCCGGACGAGTCGGGGGAGCCGCGGGCCCTGGTGGGCATCCGCCAGTCCCTGGAGCACTTCGTCGGGCATCTCACCGCCGGCCCGGACCGGCCGCACGTCCACCCGCGGGTCTTCCAGGAGTTCGGGCGCGGCGAGGGCATCCAGGGCCGCAGCCTGGACGTCCTCCAGGCGATCTACCGGCTGGGGGTGCGCCTGGCCTGGCGCCGGCTGGCGGAGATCGGCCAGCAGGTCGCCATTCCGGCGCCCGCGATGTACGAACTGGCCGAGTCCGGCTTCGAGTACCTCGACGGGCTGGTCGCCGAATCCGTCCGCGGCTACGCGGAGGCCGCCGCCCGCCAGGCCGGCGAACGCCTGCGGATGCAGCGCCGGCTGATGGACCAACTCTTCGCGGAACCGGTCCCGACGGCCGACGAAGGGCGCCCCCGCCACCGGGACGCCACCGCGCACGCGCCCCTGGAACCCGGCGGTCCGCCCCCGCCCGCCTCTCCTCCGCCGTCCCCACGGGGGCCGGCGCCCGCACCGGACCACGGGGACCCGCGTCCGCTGCTCGCCGAACGCGCCCACCTGATCGGCTGGCCGCTGCCCGAACAGGTCGCGGTGGCCGTGCTGTTGCGCCCGGACCGGGGGGCGGTGGCGCCGGCGGTGGCCGACGGGATCCTGCTGGACATGGAGTGCGAACGGCCCCGGCTGGTGGTGCCGGAGCCGGAGGCCCCGGGCCGCCGCGAACTGCTGGCCCGCGCCGCGGCCGGCTGGTCGGGCGCCATCGGCCCGGCCGTACCGCTGCTGGACGCCGGCAAGTCGCTGCGGTGGGCGACCTCCGCGGTCGACCTGATGGAGCGCGGGCTGCTGCCCGCGGGCGAGCTGTTGCAGTGCACCGAGCACACCGAGGCGCTGGTGCTGTTGCCGCCGGGCGAGCTGATCGAGGACCTCACCCGCCGCCGGCTGGCCCCTCTGGACGACTGCGGCCGCACGCACGGCCGACGGCTCGCCGAGACCCTCCTCGCCTGGCTGGAGACCCGCGGCGGCGCCCCCGAGATCGCCTCCCGGCTCGGCGTCCACCCGCAGACCGTCCGCTACCGCCTCCGCCAGATCCGCGAGTTGTGGGGCGACGACGTCGACGACCCGGACCGCCGCTTCGAACTCGAACTGGTCCTCCGCGCCCAACGCCTGCGCGGGAAACTCGGATAGCCACCCGCCGACGCACCGCCCTCGCCGGCCCGTGCACCGCCCTCGCTGCCCCGTACACCGCCCCGACGGCGCGCCCCGGCGGGCCTGCCCCACGCGTCGCGCCGATCGTGGAACACCCACGCCCGCCCCGGCGTTGTGGCCCCGCAGGGGGCGCGCCCGACCCCTGGGGGATCCGTTCCCCCACACCCCAGGGCGCCGCCGAAGCCAGCTCCCCCACCGTGCGCCCGCGGCCCCTTCCGCCGATCAGGTCGGGCGGCGCGAGGACCCGGGAAAACCCTTCGCACCCGAGTGCTTCGCCCGGTACGGTCTCGAACGCGTTCCGTCCGCGGACCCCCCAGGGCTCCGTGCGCGACCGCCGCATCCGTTCCCACCCTGAGAGCAGGTTTCGTCGATGGCATGTCGGATCAGTGAGCTCGTGCTCGGTTGCCGCGACCCCGAGGTGCTGGCGCGGTTCTGGTGCGAGGTCCTGGACTTCGTGGTGCTCGATCGCGAAGGGAACGACTGCATCGAGATCGGGGCGCGCGAAGGGTTCGGCGGCCCGCAGCCGACGCTCATCCTCAGCCGCCGGGACGAGCCGGAGCCGGGCAAGCCCCGCCTGCACATCGACGTCAACCCCACCGACCGCGATCAGGACGCCGAGCTCGAACGCCTGCTGGCGCTCGGCGCGCGCCCGGCCGACATCGGCCAGACCGGCGAGGAGCAGTGGCACGTCCTCGCCGACCCCGAGGGCAACGAGTTCTGCCTGCTCAAGGCGCGCCTCAACCCGCTCTGACGGCTCCGGGCCCCGGTGCGGTCCGAGGCCCCGACGCGCACCCCGCACGCCCCGCTGACCCCACCCGCCCCGCCGCGGTCCTGGGGCCCGTGCCGCTGCGCGGTGTGCGGACCGCGCCGGCCGCGGGGCAGGGGACGGGCGGCGACCACGGGGCCGCCGCGCCCGTCACCGTCAACCGAGGTCAGCTGAAGTCGAATTCCCCGGTGCGGGTCCGCTTCAACTCGAAGAACCGGTCGTAGCCGGCGAGCAGCCGTGCCCCGTCGAAGATCCGGGCCGCGTCCTCGCCCCGGGGGATCGCCATCAGGACCGGCCCGAAGAAGGCCACCCCGTCGATGTGGAGCGTGGGCGTGCCGACGTCCTCGCCGACCGGGTCCATGCCCTCGTGGTGGCTCTTGCGCAGCGCGTCGTCGTAGGTGTCCTGCTCGGCGGCGCGGGCCAGCTCGGCGGGGAGCCCGACCTCGGCCAGCGCCTCCTCGATGACGGTCGCGGTGTCCTCCCGGCCGTCCTTGTGGATGCGGGTGCCGAGCGCCGTGTACAGGTCGCGCAGCACCTCCTCGCCGTGCTCCTGGGCGGCCGCGATGCACACCCGCACGGGCCCCCAGCCGGCGTCCAGCAGCTCGCGGTACTTCTCGGGGAGGTCCGCGCGGCCCTCGTTGAGCACGGACAGGCTCATCACCCGGAACCGCAGGTCGATGTCCCGGAGGTGCTCCACCTCCAGGATCCAGCGCGAGGAGATCCAGGCGAACGGGCAGATGGGGTCGAAGTAGAAGTCGACGGTGTGGCGGGCGGGGCTCTGGTGCGTCATGCGGTCCAGATTAAGCCGCCACCGGCCCGGTCCGCCGGGACACTCGGCCACGGCCTTCCTGGGCCAATTCCACGACCGGCCCCGTCACGCGCCGCTGCGGTCGGGCCCCTCGGCCGACCCGCCGCCCTCGGGTGCGTCCCCCATTCCCAGCATCCGCTGGAGCAGTTGCTTGAGCAGGGTGCGCTCGGCGGCCGTCAACCGGCCCAGTGGCTCGCGGGCGAAGTCCAACGACGTGCGCAGGTGCTCGGCCGTCGCCCGGCCCTCGGTGGTCGGCACGGCGAGCTTGACCCGGCGGTCGGACGGATCGGGGCGCCGCTCCACCAGGCCACGGGACTCCAGGCGGTCCACGATGCCGGTCACGTTCGACGGCTCGCACTTCAGGCACTGGGCGAGCTTGCGCATCGGCATCGACTCCATCGCCAGCAGCCGCAGCAGTCGCGCCTGGGCGCCCGTGAGGGAGTGCTCGGCCGCGGCCCGCTCGTACTCCTCGTGGAAGCGGGCGACGACGGTGCCGATGAGATCGACCACCTCGACGGTCAGCGGGTCTGGGCGTGCAGTCATACACACCAGGATACCCAATTGCTTGACAACCTGAAATATTCAGACGCATGATTGTTTCAGCATCTGAAGCATTTGGAGGATCACGCTCATGTCCGCACCGCTGCCGACCACCAGCCGCGAATGGCACCTCGTCGCCCGCCCCCAGGGCTGGCCCACCCCCGACGACTTCGCGCTCCGCGAGGCCGCGCTGCCCGAGCTCGGTGACGGCCAGATCCTCGTCAGGAACCTCCACTTCTCCGTCGACCCGTACATGCGCGGCCGGATGAACGACGTGAAGTCCTACGTCCCGCCCTTCCAGCTGGACCAGCCGATGGACGGCGGCGCGGTCGGTGAGGTTCTGGCCTCGCGCGCCGAGGGCTTCGCCGTCGGCGACCACGTCCTGCACGGCCTCGGCTGGCGCGAGCACGCCGTCGTGGACGCCGCCCGCACCGCGCGGGTGGACGCCTCGCTCGCCCCGCTCACCGCCTACCTCGGCGTCCTCGGCATGCCGGGCCTGACCGCGTACGCGGGCCTGCTCGCGGTCGCCGACTTCAAGGAGGGCGACGCCGTCTTCGTCTCCGGCGCGGCCGGCGCGGTGGGCAGCGAGGTCGGCCAGATCGCCCGCCTCAAGGGTGCCTCCCGGGTCATCGGCTCCGCCGGCTCCGACGAGAAGGTCCGCCTGCTCACCGAGGAGTACGGCTTCGACGCCGCCTTCAACTACAAGAACGGCGACGTCACCGAGCAGCTCAAGGCCGCCGCCCCCGACGGCATCGACGTCTACTTCGACAACGTCGGCGGCGACCATCTCGAAGCCGCCATCAGCGCGCTCAACGTCCATGGCCGGGCGGCCATTTGCGGCATGATCTCGATGTACAACGCCACCGAGCCGAGCCCCGCCCCGCGCAACTTGGCCCTGGTGATCGGCAAGCGCCTCCGCCTGGAGGGCCTGCTGGTCAGCGACCACCAGGCGCTGCAGCCGCAGTTCGTCGAGGAGGTCTCCGCCTGGATCCGCTCCGGCGAGCTGAAGTACAGCGAGACCAAGGTCGCGGGCATCGAGAACGGCGTCGAGGCGTTCCTGGGCCTGCTCCGCGGCGCCAACACCGGAAAGATGATCGTGAGCCTGGCCGACTGAGGCCCGGCGGACCGCAGGGTCCGGGCGGGCGCCCGGACCCTGCCGGACGCTTCCGCCCGCGGCCCCGCGGCCCCGCGGCCCAGCCGCCCTCGCCTGGTCGCGGAGGCGGCGGGGAGCGCGTGGCCCGGGTGGCGGGGCTGCCGGCAGGCGCCCCTCACCGCGGTGCACCGACCGGCCCGGGCTCCGCACTGTGAGACTCGCCTCCCGTCCTCGCCCCGCGGCCCGTTAGGCTCAGCGACAAGCCGTCGCGATGAGTGGGCGCGAGTCGCGGCGAACCACAGGAGGATCGGTATGTCCATCCAGACCGTCGACGTCGTCTACACCGCCGTCGCCACCGCCGAGAACGGCCGCGACGGCCGCGTCGCCAGCGACGACGGCAAGCTCGACGTCGTCGTCAACCCGCCCAAGGAGCAGGGTGGCAGCGGCGCCGGCACCAACCCCGAGCAGCTCTTCGCGGCCGGCTACAGCGCCTGCTTCCAGGGCGCGCTCAGCGTCGTCGGCCGCCGTGAGAACGCCGACGTCTCCGGCTCCCGGGTGACCGCGAAGGTCGGCATCGGCAAGACCCCCGAGGGCGCCTTCGGCCTCGCCGTCGAGATCGTCGCCTCGATCCCCAACGTCGACGCGGCCACCGCCAAGGACCTCGTGGAGAAGGCGCACCAGGTGTGCCCCTACTCCAACGCCACCCGCGGCAACATCGAGGTCACGCTGACCGTCGCCTGAGGCACTTCGGGCCGCCGGGGCACCTGACCGGCCGCCTTCGGCACCGGTGGCACGAGGGCCGCATCCCGTCAGGGGGTGCGGCCCTTCGCCGTTCCCGCCCCCGTTCCGCGGCCCCGCCGACCGTCCGTCGTGACGCAGGCCACAGCGACGGAGTCTTGACGCAACCGCCGTGTAATCGATTTCGTAGCCCTCACGCGTGACGCGTAATCGATTACACGACGCACCCGCGTGAGCGGCGGGACGGCAGAGCGACAGAGCGACAGGACGGCGACGGAGCCATGGCGAACATCAAGGACGTGGCGGAGCGGGCGGGAGTCTCCGTCGCCACGGTCTCCCGGGTCCTCAACGGCAACAGCCCGGTCGCCGAGACCCGCGAGCGGGTGCTCGCCGCCGTCAAGGCGCTGGGCTACCGCCCCAACAACGTCGCCCGCGCCCTGCGCACCGCCCGCACCGGCACGCTCGGCCTGGTGATCAGCGACCTCACCAACCCCTTCTTCACCGAACTGGCCGACGCCGTCGAGGACGCCGCCCGCGGCCTCGGCTACAGCCTCGTCATCGGCAACGCCGGCGAGCGCCCCGCCCAACAGGACGACTACATCCGCACCCTGCTCGACCGCCGCATCGACGGCCTGCTGGTCAGCTCCGCCGGCACCGGCTCGGCGATGCTCGGCGAGGTCGTCGCCTCCGGCACCCCGCTGGTCCTGCTGGACCGCACCGTCCCCGGCATCGACGCCCCCTGCGTCCGCGCCGACGGCCGGGCCGCGCTCACCGACCTCGCCGCCCACCTCGCCGCGCTCGGCCGCCGCCGCCCCGCGATCATCGTCGCCCCGGCCGGCACCCCCACCGGCGACGAGCGCCTGGAACGCTTCCGCGCCGCCCTGGCCGACCACGGCATCGCCCTGCCCGACGAGCGCGTCGGTGCCACCCCCGACCTCCAACCCAGCGGCGGCCGCCGGGTGATGCGCGACTTCCTGGACCTGCCCGAGCCGCCCGACGCGGTCCTGGCCACCGACAACCTCATGGCGCTCGGTGCGATGGACGAACTCCGCGCCCGCGGCCTGCGGGTCCCGGACGACGTGGCGCTGGTGGTCTACGACGACGTGCCGTGGTTCGCGCACACCGACCCGCCGCTGACCGCCATCGCCCAGCCCACCCGAGACCTCGGCCGGGCCGCCGTGCAGACCCTGCTGGCACGCATCGAGGGCCGCCCCGCCCCCGACGTGCTGCTGCCCGCCCACCTGGTGCCGCGCCGCTCCTGCGGCGAACCGCCGACCCCCTGACCGCACCCGCCCCACCGGCACCGCAACGCACCGGTCCTACCAGCCAGCCCGCCCCGCCCCGCCGGGGCCCACCGAAGCACCACCGTCCGGGCGCCGCGCCCGGACACCACCCGCCAACCGAGGAACCCACCGAGGAGAGAGGGGCAGCGCATGACCGGCGTCAACGACGACGTACCGGGCGGCCGCGAACTGCTGCGCGTCGAGGGGGTGACCAAGGCGTTCCCCGGCGTCCGCGCACTGGACGGCGTCGACCTGACCCTGCGCGCCGGTGAGGTGCACGTCCTGCTCGGCGAGAACGGCGCCGGCAAGAGCACCCTGATCAAGATGCTCTCCGGCGCCCACCGCCCCGACAGCGGCCGCATCCTCGTCGCCGGGGGCGCGGGCCGTCCCGCGGCGAACACCGGGGAAGGCGAGCCCGACGCGCTCCGCGAGGTGCAGATCCGCTCCGCGCAGGACGCCGAGCGGCTCGGCATCGCCACCATCTACCAGGAGTTCAACCTCGTCCCCGGGCTGACCGTCGCCGAGAACGTCTTCCTGGGCCGCCAACCGCGCACCGCGCTCGGCCTGATCGACAAGAAGACGATGCGCGCCCGCGCCGCCGACCTGCTGCGCCGGGTACGGCTCGACGTCCCCCCGGACACCCCGGTCGCCGAACTCGGCATCGCCCGGCTCCAGATGGTGGAGATCGCCAAGGCCCTCAGCCTCGACGCCCGCATCCTGATCATGGACGAGCCGACCGCGGTGCTCACGTCCGAAGAGGTGGAGACGCTCTTCGGCATCGTCCGCGAACTGCGCGAGGCCGGCGTCGGCATCATCTTCATCACCCACCACCTCGACGAGATCGGCGCCCTCGGCGACCGGGTCACCGTCCTGCGCGACGGCCGCTCGATCGACGAGGTGCCCGCCGCCACCGGCGAGGAGGAACTGATCCGGCTGATGGTCGGCCGGGACATCGCCGAGCAGTACCCGCGCCGCCGCTCCGACGCGCCCGGCTCGCCCCTGCTGCGCGTGCGGGGCCTGACCCGGCACGGTGCCAGGACGACCGGCGGCGCTCCGGCCCGGCCGGTCTTCGAGGGCATCGACTTCGAGGTCCGGGCCGGCGAAGTGGTGGGGCTGGCCGGACTGGTCGGCGCCGGCCGCACCGAGGTCGCCCGCGCCGTCTTCGGCGTGGACCGCTACGACGCCGGCTCCGTCGAGGTGGCCGGTGCCCGGCTGGTGCGCGGCGACGTCCGGGCCGCGATGCGGGCCGGGTTGGGGCTGGTGCCCGAGGACCGCAAGGGCCATGGGCTGGTCCTGGACGCCTCGCTCCAGGACAACCTGACGCTGGCCCGGCTCGACCGGGACACCCGCGGCGGGCTGGTCGACCGGCGCGGTCAGCGACGCGAAGCGGCCGCCGTCGCCGAGCAGTTGAAGGTCCGGATGAGCGGCCTGGGGCAGTCCGCCCGCACCCTCTCCGGCGGCAACCAGCAGAAGATCGTCATCGGCAAGTGGCTGCTGGCGCAGACCCGGCTGCTGATCCTGGACGAACCGACCCGCGGCATCGACGTCGGCGCCAAGGTCGAGATCTACCAGCTCGTCAACGAGCTGACCGCGGCCGGCTGCGGGGTGCTGATGATCTCCAGCGACCTGCCCGAGGTACTGGGCATGAGCGACCGGGTGCTGGTGATGGCACAGGGCCGGCTGACCGGGGAACTCCCCGCCGCCGACGCCACCCAGGACGCCGTGATGGAGCTGGCGCTCCAGTCCCCGCACGGCACCGGGGACGGCACGCACACCAACGAGAGCGCGATGGAGGGCTCCGATGTCCGCTGACGTGAAGACAGCAGCCGCCCCGAAGGCGGCGGGCGGGGGAGCGGCCCCGGACGGGTTCGGGCCGTGGTTCTCCCGGGCCGTGCTGCGCAACGGTCCGCTCGGCGGCCTGATCGCCCTGGCCGTGGTGATGGCGGTGCTGTCCCGGGACTTCCTCAACGGGCAGAACCTCCTCAACGTCGGCGTGCAGGCGTCGGTCACCGCGATCCTGGCCTTCGGCGTCACCTTCGTGATCGTCTCGGCCGGCATCGACCTGTCGGTCGGCTCGGTCGCCGCGCTCTCCGCCACCGTCGTCGCCTGGGCCGCCACCAACGAGGGACTGCCGGTCTGGCTCGCGGTGCTGCTCGGCCTCGCGGTCGGCGCGGCCGCCGGGCTGCTCTCCGGCGCCCTGGTCGCCTACGGCCGACTGCCCGCCTTCATCGCCACCCTGGCGATGCTGTCGGTCGGCCGCGGCCTGGCCCTGGTCCTCTCCGGCGGCACGCCGATCCCCTTCCCCGACGCGGTCAACGCCCTCGGTGACACCCTCGGCGGCTGGCTGCCGGTGCCCGTCCTCGTCATGATCGCGATGGGGCTGATCGCCGCACTGGTCCTGGCCCGGACCTACTCCGGCCGTGCGATGTTCGCGATCGGCGGCAACGAGGAGGCGGCCCGTCTGTCCGGAATCGACGTCAAGCGCCGCAAGCTCGTGATCTACGCGCTGTCCGGGGTGTTCGCCGCCGTCGCCGGCATCGTGCTGGCGGCCCGGCTCACCTCCGCCCAGCCGCAGGCCGCCAGCGGCTACGAACTCGACGCCATCGCCGCCGTCGTGATCGGCGGCGCCAGCCTCTCCGGCGGCTCCGGCAAGGCGTCCGGCACCCTGATCGGCGCCCTGATCCTCGCCGTGCTGCGCAACGGCCTCAACCTGCTGAGCGTCTCGGCCTTCTGGCAGCAGGTCGCCACCGGTCTGGTGATCGCGCTCGCCGTCCTCCTGGACACCCTGCGGCGCAGGAGCGCGCGATGAAGCGGCGCACGGCACTGCTCGGCGCGGCCCTCGCGGTCGGCGCCCTCGTCCTGACCGGCTGCGACCGCGGCGGCAACACCGACCTCGGGCTGGCCCTGTCCACGATGAACAACCCGTTCTTCGTCGGCATCAAGAAGGGCGCGCAGGCCGAGGCGGACGCCCGCGGACTGCACATCAACATCACCGACGCGCAGAACGACCCGATGCAGCAGATCAACCAGATGGAGACCTTCACCAGCCAGCAGGTGAAGGCCGCCATCATCAACCCGGTGGACTCCGACGCCGCCGTCCCCGCCGTCGGCGTCGCCAACCGGGCCAAGGTGCCGGTGATCTCCATCGACCGCGGCGTCAACGGCGGGCAGGTGGGCTCGACCATCGCCTCCGACAACGTCGCCGGGGGCCGGCTCGCCGCCAAGACCCTCGCCGAGGCGCTCGGCGGGAAGGGCAAGGTGGCCTTCCTCGAAGGCCAGCCCGGCACCTCCGCCGCCCGTGAACGCGGCCAGGGCTTCGAGGAGGGCATCAAGCAGTACCCCGGCATCGAAGTCGTCGCCCGGCAGCCCGCCGACTTCGACCGGACCAAGGGCATGGACGTGATGTCCAATATGCTCCAGGCACACCGCGACATCGGCGGGGTGTTCGCCGCCAACGACGAGATGGCACTCGGCGCCTCCAAGGCACTGGGCGCCCGCGCCGGCAAGGACGTCAAGGTGGTGGCGTTCGACGGGACCCCGGACGGGGTCGGCGCCGTCCGCGCCGGCACCCTGACCGCCACCGTCGCCCAGCAGCCCGAACTCCTCGGCAAGCAGGCCGTGGACTGGGCGCTGAAGGCGGCCCGCGGCGAGCGGCTGCCCCGGACGGTGAAGGTGCCGGTCGTGCTGGTGACGGCGGCCAACGCCGCCCGCTTCGGCGGCTGACCCGGCCGCCCGGCGGCGGCACGCAGGAAGGAACGGAAGAACGGCGTATGGACACGAGAGAACGACGCCCGGACAGAGAAGAGGAACGGCGCATGTACGACGTCCTGGTGGTCGGCTCGGCCAACGCGGACCTGACCGTACGGGTGACCCGGCGCCCCGGAGCGGGCGAGACCGTGCTCGGCACGGACCTGGTGGAGTCGGCCGGCGGCAAGGGCGCCAACCAGGCGGCCGCGGCGGCCCGGATCGGCGGGCGCACCGCGCTGCTGGCCCGGGTCGGCGGCGACGCCTACGGGGAGCTGCTGCTCGCCGCCCAGCGCGCCGCGGGCACCGACGTGGCGCCCGTCATCGTGGACGCGGACGCCCGCACCGGCACCGCGATGATCATCGTCAGCCCGGACGGCGACAACAGCATCGTGGTCTCGCCGGGCGCCAACGCCGCGCTCACCCCGAAGGACGTGGCCGCCGCCCAGGACGTCATCGCCGCCTCCACGGTGCTCTCCCTCCAGCTGGAGATCCCGATGGAGACCGTGCGGGCGGCGGCCGAGGCCGCCGAGGGGGCCGGCACCCGCGTCGTCCTCAACCCCTCGCCGACCCCCGAGGACCTCGACCGCGCACTGCTGTCGGCGGCCGATCCGCTGGTGGTCAACGAGCACGAGGCCCGGCAGCTGTCCGGACGCAGCGACGGCACCCCCGCCGAGTGGGCGGCCGCCCTGCGTGAGCGGGGCGCCCGCTCGGTCGTGGTGACCCTCGGCGGCGACGGCGCGCTGGTGCTGGACGACTCCGGGACGACCACGGTGCCCGGCGTCAGGGTCGAGGCCGTGGACACCACGGGCGCCGGCGACGCCTTCACCGGTGCGCTGGCCACCCGGCTGGCCGGCGGCGCCGCCCTGGCCGACGCGGCTCGCTTCGCGGTGCGCGTCGGCGCGGCCGCCGTCACCAAGCCCGGCGCGCAGCCCTCGTACCCGACGGCCGAGGATCTGGCCCGGCTGCCGGAACTGCCCGAGCAGCCGTAACCGCCCGCGCGGGACGGGGCCGGCGGGACGGCGCGGCACGGTGGTTGACCACCACGCCGCACCGCCCCGTCGGCCCCGTCCGTGCCTCACCGCTCGGCCCCCGCGCCGTGCGCAGCGGCCGCCCCGCCCTCGTGCGTGACGCCGTCGGAGCACCGGGCCGCCGGCTCGGCGCCCAGCTCCCGGGGGCCGTACGGCGCGTGCTCCGCGCCGGTCGCCAGCGCCCAGTAGCGGTCGCCGTAGGACCAGTGCCACCACTCGGTGGGGTAGTTGACCAGGCCCGCCCCGCGCAGCGCCGCGGACAGGATCCGGCGGTTGGCGCGGGCGGCGGGCGTCAGCTCCGGTGCGGAGGTGTAGCAGGCGCCTCCGCTCTCCTCGGGGGAGGCGTTGATCGGCGTCCCCATGTCGACCGCGTCGCCGTCCGCCGTGACCAGCGTGAGGTCCACGGCGCCGCCCGCGCTGTGCGGGGCGATCTCCGGCGGGGACACGTAGCGGCTGGCGGCGCGGTGGATCCGTGCCGCGTCCCAGTCGGGGTGGGCGGCCCGGAGCTCGTCCGCGTACTGCGCGAAGTACCGACGCTGGAGGGCCGGTGGCCGGTACCCCTCCACGAACTGCAGCCGCAGCCCGGCCGGCAGCGCTTCCTGGGCGGCCAGCAGCCGTCGCAGCACCCCCTCCCGCAGGTGGGCGAACGCTCCCTCCCCGGCCGCGCCGTCGGCTCCGGCCTTGAGTCCGTCCACCGACAGTCCGGGCGCGGCGTCCCGCACGTCCACCAGCGGCTCGCCGCACTCCCGCACCGGCACCGCGGCCACCGCCGGGTCGGCCATCAGCGTGATCGCGTCCCGTACGTCGCTCAGCACCAGCTGTGCGCCCTCCCCGTCCGGCCCGGCGGACGCCGCCGCCACCCGCTCGCCGGACGGCAGCCAGCAACCGCTGAGCCCGGCGCCCGGACCGGGGCTCCCGACGCCGATGCCGTTGGCGAGCACCACGTGCAGCCCGTGCGTGCGCGCCAACTCCGCGTACCGCGCGACCCGTTCGCCGTCGCCGTGGAACGCGCTGGACAGGTACACCCGGCAGCCGTCGGCCGCGGCCCGCTCCGGCACTTCGGCGAAGGAGTTGTCGAAGCAGGTGGCGAGCGCGAAGCGGATCCCGCCCAGCGTGAACCGGCCGTGCGCGGTGCCCGGTGCGAACACCGCGCTCTCGCCCTCGGCCACGTGCCGCTTGTCGTAGCGGGTGAGCAGGGTGCCGTCCGGCCCGTAGACGAAGGTGGCGATGGTGGGCTTCGCCCCGTCCGCCCCGCTGCGACCGGGGGCGTTGACCACCGCGGCGACGCCGGCCGCGCGGCATGCCGCGCGCACGGGGGCCAGCCGAGGATCGTCCGGAAGCACCGTCAGCGCTGCCGGATCGGCGGCTATCGGCCCGAGGTCGTAGTGGGTCAGGGCCAGCTCGGAGAAGACCACCACCCCCGCACCGCGCTCGCCGGCCTCGGTGACGAGGCCGGCCATCCGCGCGGCGTTGGCGGCGATGTCGCCCGGTACGGAGGGGAATTGTGCGGCAGCAACGATCATTCCTCCATGATGCCCGCCGCCCCTCCCGCCCGCGGCGGCCTGTGGACAACCGCCCCCGCCCCGGGGCCCGCCCCGCGCTACGGCGCCGTGCCGCCGTCGCCCTCCTGCGCCTCCCCGCCGCCGAGCAGCCCCAGGAAGTCCCGGAACGCCGCCGGCATGTCGACCCGCTCCGGATCCAGCAGCCACTGGAGTTGGAGCCCGTCCATGACCGCGACCAGCAGCGGGGCCGCCCGTTCCGGGGTCAGGCCGCCGGGCAGGGTCTCGCCGAACTCGGCCCGCAGCGCCCCGGTCAGCGCCTCGCGCACGCCCCGGAAGCGCGCCTCGAAGAAGGCGCGTGCCGGGTGGTCCTCGGTGACGCTGTCGGCGGACAGCACGGTGTACGCCTGGACGATGCCGGGGCGGGTGGCGTTGTAGTCGACGAGTTGGGCGAGGGTGCCGGTGCGCCAGGAGCCGGACGCCGCGGCGGCCGCGTCCCAGCGGTCGCGCGCCTCCAACACGCCGACCAGCAGCAGTTCCTTGGTCGGGAAGTGGTGGAGCAGCCCCTGCTGCGTCAGTCCGGCGCGCTCGGCGACGGCGGCGAGTGACGTCCGGCGGTAGCCGCGCTCGGCGATCAGCTCCATGGCGGCTTCCAGGATCGCCGCCCGCCGCTCCGCGCGCTGCACCTCCCGCCCGCCGCCGGTCCGCCGGGCACCGCGGCCCGCGTCCTGCCCTCGTGCACTCACCGACCGAGCCTAACCCTCCGGCCCCGCCCCTCCGACGCCCACGACGCATGAATAACAGAAGAATAACAATGCCTACCTTCTGCTCGGTGTGAGGGTCAGAATGCGGCCAGGGGGTCCGCACGTCCACGCAAGGGAGCGCCGCACATGACCGACCAGTCGCCCGCCCGCCACACCGAGCCCGGACCCCGCACCTCCGCCGACCCCCGCGCCGACACCGCGCCCCACGACTACGCCGCCGTGGTGGAACGGGCCCTGGGCGCGCTCGACCTGGACACCAAGGCACGGCTGCTCTCGGGGCAGGACATGTGGAGCCTGCCGGCCGTCCCCGCGATCGGGCTGCGGTCGCTGGTGATGTCGGACGGGCCGATCGGCGTCCGCGGACGGCAGTGGAGCGCGGAGGACCCCTCCGTGGCGCTGCCCAGCCCCACGGCCCTGGCCGCCACCTGGGACCCGGAACTGGCCCGCCGGGCAGGCCGGTTGCTGGCTCAGGAAGCCCGCCGCAAGGGCGTCCACGTGCTGCTCGCGCCGACCGTGAACCTGCACCGCTCACCGCTGGGCGGCCGCCACTTCGAGTGCTACGCGGAGGACCCGCTGCTGACCGGGGTGATCGGGGCGGGGTACGTGCGGGGCGTGCAGGACGGCGGCGTCGGCACCACGGTCAAGCACTTCGTCGGCAACGACGCCGAGACCGACCGCTTCACCGTCGACAACCGCATCGCCCCGCGCCCGCTGCACGAGCTCTATCTCGCACCGTTCGAACACATCGTCACCCACGCCCGCCCCTGGGGCATCATGACCGCCTACAACCAGGTCAACGGCTCGACGATGACCGAACACCACCACCTCGTCTCCGAGGTGCTGCGCGGGGACTGGGGCTTCGACGGCTGCAACGTCTCCGATTGGACGGCGGCCCGGAACACCGTCCGCGCCCTGCGCGCCGGCCTGGACATCGCCATGCCCGGGCCCCGAACCGTCTTCGGGGCCCCGCTCGCGGCAGCCGTCCGCGCGGGAGAGGTCGCCGAGTCCGAGGTGGACGCCGCGGTCCGCCGGGTGCTGCTGCTCGCCGCCCGGACCGGCTGCCTGGACGGGGTGCCGCCCGCGGTGGCCCCGTCCGACGTCCCGCACGGCATCGACGGCCGGGCCGTCGCCCGCGACCTGGCCCGCCGCGCCGTCGTCCTGCTGCGCAACGCACCGGTGGCGGCGCCCGGCGGCGCAGCCCGCCCGATCCTGCCGCTCGACGCCGCCGCCCTGCGCCGGGTCGCCGTGATCGGTGCGGCCGCCCGCGACGCCCGCGTCCTCGGCGGCGGCTCGGCGACCGTCTTCCCCGCACAGATCGTCTCCCCGCTCGCGGGCCTGCGCGCGGCCCTGCCCGACGACGTCGAGGTCGTCTTCGCGACCGGTGCCGACCCGCGCACCCGCGTCCCGCACGCCCGCGAGGGCTTCACCCTGCACGCCCGCTACCTCACCGCCGAGGGCCGACTGCTCACCGAGACGCCGCAGTTCGACGGCAAGGTCCAGGTGCTCGGCAGCTTCCCCGACGGCGTCACCCGGCAGGAGCTGCACGCCGTCGAACTCACCGGCAGCTTCACCCCGCGGACCACCGGAACCCACACCCTGGCCGTGGCCGGCGCCGGCCGGCTCCGGCTGACCCTGGACGACCGGGTCCTCTTCGACGGCGACGGAGCCGGGGCGGCGGGCACCGACCCCTTCGAGGCGTTCATGCAGCCTGCCGAGCACCGGATCGCCGTGGAGCTGACCGCCGATCAGGAGGTGGCGCTCACCCTGCGCTTCGTGCCGCACAGCCTCGGGCTGGGCGAAGGGATGGACGCTCTGAACTTCGTCCTCGGCCACGGCGAACCACAGCTCGACGGAGACGCCGAGATCGTGGCGGCCGTCCGGGCGGCGACCGGGGCGGACGTCGCGATCGTGGTCGTGGCGACCACCGAGGAGGTCGAGTCGGAAGGGTTCGACCGCACCGACCTCCGGCTGCCGGGCCGGCAGGACGAGTTGGTCGCCCGGGTCGCCGCCGCCAACCCCCGCACCGTCGTGGTGGTCAACTCCGGCTCCCCGGTGGAGCTGCCCTGGCGCGAGGAGGTCCCGGCGGTGCTGCTGAGCTGGTTCCCCGGTCAGGAGGCCGGGGCCGCGCTCGCGGACGTCCTGCTCGGCGACCACGAACCGGGCGGCCGGCTCCCCACCACCTGGCCGGCCCGACTCGCCGACGCCCCGGTCTCCACCGTGACCCCCACCGACGGCACCCTCCCCTACGCGGAAGGGGTGTTCATCGGCTACCGCGCCTGGCAGCGCACCACCACCGCCCCCGCGTACCCCTTCGGCCACGGACTGGGCTACACCCGCTGGGAGTACGAGTCCCTGGACGCCACCCCCGACTCCGTGTGGGTGCGGCTGCGCAACACCGGCGACCGCCCCGGCCGCGAGGTCGTCCAGATCTACCTCGCGCCGGCCGGCGACGCCCCCGGCGCGCCGGAGCGCCCGGCACGCTGGCTGGCCGGCTTCGCCACCGTCGAGGCGGGGCCCGGCGAGAGCGTGGAGACCGAGATCCCGCTGCCGGGGCGCGCCTTCGAGATCTGGTCGGAACCGGACGGCGGTTGGCGCCGGATCCCGGGCCGCTACACCGTCGCGGCGGCCCGCAGCAGCGCCGACGTCCGGCTGACCGCGCAGATCACGGCTGGCTGAGCACCGAGACGTCGCCACCGCTGGTCCGGGCGGATATTTTGTGCGCCGAGCCCTCGTCCGTGCCGACGGACACCTTGCGGCTGCCGCCGCTCGTCTCCGCGTCGACGGCGTAGGTGCCCTTCGGGACGCGGAGCGTGACGTCGCCCCCGCTGGTCCGCCCCGAGACGTCGTCGGGCACCGCGCCCAGCGTCATCTCCACGTCCCCGCCGCTGGTCTTCACCTTCGCGGTGCGGGCCTTGGTGTCCTCGACGGTGATGTTGCCGCCGCTGGTGTCCGCGGTGATCCCGCCGGAGGCGCCGCGGACCGTGACGTCCCCGCCGCTGGTGTGCAGGTCGACGGAGGCGGTGCGCGGCAGCAGCACGCGGTACGCCACCTCGCAGTGCTGGCCCATCGCACACTCCTCGGCGGTCAGCGTCAGCCGGCCGTCCTTGAGGGTGTGCGTGGTCTTCGGCTTGGACCCGTCGTACGTCACCTTCTCCGTGACCTTGACGGCGCCGCCGGCGTCCACCGGCACGATCTCGATGTTGCCGCCGTGGCTCGTCGCCGACAGCGAGCTGACCGCGCCGTCGACGCCGTACGTCCGCTCGGCGGTGGTGCGCGGGCCGCCGACGACCAGGGAGCAGCCGGTCGTCAGCAGGGTCAGGGCCGCACAGGGCAGGATGAGATGGGCGGCGCGGAGTCGGGCCATGGTGATTCCCCCGAGGCAGTGGTGACGGTGCGGTACCGAGCGGCATCCGCTCGACCTTCATCGTCCCGCGCCCCCACCCCGTCCACGTCGCCGCACGGTATGACCTTCGCCGTCACCGCACGGTATGACCACCGCCCCGTCGCCCTTAGGGGTTCCCCCGAGACCGGGTCGGGCCGGCCGGGTCGGGCCGGCCCGGGGCCGACTCATCCGGTGGAGGCCGCTTCGTCCTTCGGGGGGTCTTCCTTGCGGGTGATGGTCTTGAAGGCCAGCTCCGCCAGCTCCTGCTGGCCCTGAAGCCCCGGGTGGAACCAGTCCCAGGTGCTCAACTGCTGCCCGGTGAAGCGGTAGTCGAAGACCGACCGGTCGAACCGGCACAGCTGGTCCTCGGCGCAGACCTCCGCCAGCGCCTCGTTGTACGCCATCACCCGCTCCCGGACCAGCGTCCGCCGGTCCTGCGCCGGCTTCGTCACGTCGTCCGGGTCGCGCAGCATCGACCCGCAGATGCCCAGCTTCCACACCTGCTTGCCGAGCGGGTTCTTGCGCCCCTCGGACCACAGCCGCAACAGGTCCGGCACGGCCGCGACGTACACCTGGGTGCGCGGCAGGGCGCGCCGCAGGGTCTTCATGGACCGTTCGAACCCGGCGCGGAAGGCGGCGGGGGAGGTCATCGCCCGGACGTCGCTGCGGCAGGCGTCGTTGGCGCCGATCAGGACGGTGACCAACTCGGGCCGGCGGGCCGCCGCCGCGGTGATCTGCTGCGGCAGGTCGCTCATCAGGGCGCCGGTCCGGGCGTAGTTCCAGCTGTGCGCGGCCGCGTCCTTCGGCAGCAGCCGCCGGGCCAGGCTCTTGACCTTGGGGCTGGTGCCGGTGGACCAGGAGACCTCGGGGCAGTCGGAGAGCACGGTGCAGGCGTCGAAGCCGACGGTGATGGAGTCGCCGAGGGCGGCGATCGAGGCGGGGTCGGTCCGCCAGACGGGCGTAGGTTTCGCGCTCGGCTTGACCGCGGCGCGGCCGTGCGGGGCGGAGCCGTCACCGCAGGCGGCGAGGGTGGCCAGCAGCGCGCAGACCATCGCCGAGGCGAGGGCGGCACGGGTCGCCGGGCGGGGACGCCGGGGGCGGGCGGGTCGATCGTTCGTCGTCATCCCCTGTCCCCTCCGGCGTGCGAGTGATATCTCTTCGGGTACCGACGGTACGTCACTTCCGGTCCTGCACCGCGCGGTAGCTTTGCCCCGTGCCTGCCGGGCGGTGACCCGAAGTGGCACGTCCAGTCAGCACAGACAAATTACAACACGTCATTTCCTGTCCCTTTTGCGGCAATTTCCGCCTAATGGTGTTTACTGTAGGTCACCTCGCATGCTGGTGCCGAAGTGATCACTGGGGCAGAATGTCGACAGCTGTCCCGGCCGCGACCGGAACGGGCACGAGGCCGCTGGGGAAGGCGAACCTCGATCCGCACGGGAGGTCCCGGTGACGACACGTGGAGTCCTGTACGTCCACTCCGCTCCACGAGCGCTGTGCCCGCACGTCGAATGGGCGGTGGCGGGCGTCCTCGGGGTGCGCGTCAACCTCGACTGGATCCGCCAGCCGGCGTCGCCCGGCACCTGGAGAGCCGAGTTCTCCTGGCAGGGCGAGGCCGGCACCGCCTCCAAGCTCGCCTCCGCGCTGCGCGGCTGGCACCTGCTGCGCTTCGAGGTGACCGCCGAGCCGTGCACCAGCGCGGAGGGCGAGCGCTACAGCTCCACCCCGGACCTCGGCATCTTCCACGCCGTCACCGGCATCCACGGCGACATCCTCATCCCCGAGGACCGGTTGCGGGCCGCCGTCGCCCGCTCCGCCCGCGGCGAGACCGAACTCGCCGCCGAGGTCGCCAAGCTGCTCGGCAAGCCCTGGGACGACGAGCTGGAGCCCTTCCGCTACGCCGGTGAGGGCGCCCCCGTCCGCTGGCTCCACCAGGTCGTCTGAGACGCCCCGCACACGCCCGTACGGAGCCTCGTGCCGGTGTCGTTCCGCGACACACGGCGCACGGTTGACCTGGAGTGCGCTCCAGGTCCTAGCGTGCGGCCATGGTCGACAACACCACTTCCGACACCCTCGCGATCGCCGTCCTCGGCACCGGGATCATGGGCGCGGCGATGACCCGCAACCTCGCCCGCGCCGGGCTGGACGTCCGCGCCTGGAACCGCACCCGCGCCAAGGCCGAGCCGCTGGCCGCCGACGGGGTCCGGGTCACCGACACCCCGGGCGAGGCGGTGGACGGCGCCGACGTCGTCCTCACCATGCTGCTCGACGGGCCCGCCGCGCTCGACGCCGTGCGCCAGGCCGCCCCGCGACTGGCCCCCGGCACCCTCTGGCTCCAGATGGGCACCGTCGGGCCCGCCGCCCTGGAACCGCTGGTGCGCTTCGCCGCGGAACAGGACCTCCGCTTCGTGGACGCCCCCGTACTGGGCACCAAGGCACCCGCGGAGAAGGGCCAGTTGATCGTCCTCGCCGCCGGTGCACCCGAGCTCCGCGAACGCGCCGACACGGTCTTCGACATCGTCGGCGGCCGCACCCAGTGGGTCGGCGACGACGCCGCGGGCGGTGCCGCCAGCCGGCTCAAGCTGGTCGTCAACAGCTGGGTGCTCACCATCATCGGCGGTACCGGTGAAACCCTGGCGCTCGCCAAGGGGCTGGGCGTGGACCCGCGGGAGTTCCTGGAGGCGATCGCCGGCGGCTCGCTCGACATGCCCTACCTGCGGATGAAGTCGGACCTGCTGCTCTCCGGCGATCTGGCGCCGAGCTTCACGGTCTCCGCGGCCCGCAAGGACGCCCGGCTGATCGGCGAGGCCGGGCGGTCCTCCGGCGTCCGGATGGACCTGGCGGCCGCGACCGCGGAGCGCTTCCGCCGCGCCGAGGCCCAGGGCCACGGCGACGAGGACGGCATTGCCGCGTACTTCGCCAGCTTCGACGACTGACCGCCCGTCCGGACGCACGCGGGCCCGCCCGGTCGTCGTGACCGGGCGGGCCCGCGTACTGCCTGCGTCAGGCGCGGCCTGGTGGGGCCTCAGGCCGTGCGGAAGGCGAGGACCACGTTGTGGCCGCCGAAGCCGAACGAGTCGTTCAGCGCCGCGATCCGGCCCTCGGCCGGCAGGGCCCGGACCTCGCCGCGGACGATGTCCGCGTCGACCTCGGGGTCGAGGTTCTCCACGTTGATGGTCGGCGGGGCCGTCCGGTGGTACAGCGCCAGGATGGTGGCGACCGTCTCCACGCCGCCCGCGCCGCCCAGGAGGTGGCCGGTCATCGACTTGGTGGCGGAGACCGCCATGTGGTCCACGTCGTCGCCGAAGACCTTGCGCAGCGCCTTCAGCTCCGCCAGGTCGCCCTGCGGGGTCGAGGTGGCGTGCGCGTTGACGTGCACGATCTCGGACGCGGCGAGGTCGCTGTTGTCGAGCAGGTTCTGCAGCGCGTGCGCGATGCCGTTGCCGGACGGCTCCGGCTGCACGATGTCGTGGCTGTCGGCGGAGATGCCCTGGCCGACCGCCTCGGCGTAGACCCGGGCGCCGCGCCGGGCGGCGTGCTCGGCCGACTCCAGGACGATCACGCCGGCGCCCTCGCCGAGGACGAAGCCGTTGCGGCCGCTGTCGAACGGACGCGAGGCGCCCTGCGGGTCGTCGTTGTTCTTCGACATCGCCATCATGTTGCCGAACGCGGCGATCGGCAGGGGGTGGATGGCCGCCTCCGTACCGCCCGCGACGACGATGTCGGCACGACCGGTGCGAATCATCTCGATGGCGTAGCCGATGGCCTCGGAGCCGGAGGCGCAGGCGCTCACCGGGGTGTGCACACCGGCGCGCGCGTTGACGTCCAGACCGACGTTGGCCGACGGCCCGTTGGGCATCAGCATCGGCACCGTGTGCGGCGAGACCCGGCGGACGCCCTTCTCGCGGAGGACGTCGTACTGGCCCAGCAGCGTGGTCACGCCGCCGATGCCGGAGGCGATGACGGTGCCCAGCCGGTCGGGGTTGACCGAACCGGCCGGCCCGGCGGCCGCGTCCGGCTCGCCGGCCTTGACCGTGAAGCCGGCGTCCGCCCACGCCTCACGGGCCGCGATCAGCGCGAACTGCGCCGAGCGGTCCAGTCGGCGGGCCTGCGGGCGGGGCAGGATCTCGCCGGGGTCCACCGCCGCCTGCGCGGCGATCTTGACCGGCAGGTCGGCTGCCCATTCCTGCTCCAGGGGGCTCACGCCGGACCGGCCGGCGAGCATGCCCTCCCAGGTCGAAGCGCTGTCGCCACCCAGCGGTGTGGTTGCGCCGATACCGGTGACGACCACGGTGCGATTGGTCGCGTTCACGGGAATTCTTACTCCACGGGTAGAGGTGTCTGAATCGACGGCGCCACCGCGGGGTGGCGACATGCGCTGCGCCAGATCAGGACTGGTGCTTGAGGATGTAGTCGGTCGCGTCACCGACGGTCTTGAGGTTCTTGACGTCGTCGTCCGGGATCTTCACGTCGAAGCGCTCTTCGGCGGCGACGACGACCTCGACCATGGACAGCGAGTCGACGTCCAGGTCATCGGTGAAGGACTTGTCCACCTGGACGTCCTCGGTGGGGATGCCGGCGATCTCGTTGACGATCTCGGCGAGACCCTTGACGATCTCTTCCTGAGTGGCGGCCATGATGGCGCTCCTTCGATTAGCGGGAAACTGCTTGTTTTACGGTGAAGCGGTGAAGGTCCCGCAGCGGCCGGCCCCTCGTGCTCGGTGCCGGGCTGCGCAGATCTTGCCTAGGGGAGAGTAACGACCGTCGCGGCGTACACGAGACCCGCCCCGAAGCCGATGACCAGCGCGGTGTCCCCGCTCTTGGCCTGACCGGTCGCCAGCAGCCGCTCCATGGCGAGCGGAATCGAGGCGGCCGAGGTGTTGCCGGTGGTCTCCACGTCACGGGCGACCGTGACGCTCTCCGGCAGCTTCAGAGTCTTCACCATCGAGTCGATGATCCGCATGTTGGCCTGGTGCGGAATGAAGACGTCCAGGTCGTCCGGGCTGACCCCGGCCGCGTCCAGCGCCTGCTGGGCGACCTTCGCCATCTCGAACACCGCCCACCGGAAGACCGCTTGGCCCTCCTGGGTGATGGCGGGGTAGCGGACCGCCTCGGGCGCGGGACGCTGCTCCGGCCCGTCGCCACCGGGGGTCGGGGTGGTGCGGTACACGTCCCACGAGAGGGTCTGCTTGATGGTCTCGGACTTGTCGCCCTCCGAGCCCCACACCGTCGGGCCGATCGCCGGCTCCTTGGCCGGGCCGACGATGACCGCGCCTGCGCCGTCGCCGAACAGGAAGGCCGTCGCGCGGTCTTCGAGGTCCGTCAGGTCCGAGAGCCGCTCGACGCCGATCACCAGGACGTACTCGGCGGAGCCCTCGGTGACCATGCCCTTGGCCAGCGTCAGCCCGTAGCCGAAGCCGGCGCAGCCCGCGGAGATGTCGAACGCGGCCGGCTTGCCCGCACCGACGAGGTGCGCGATCTCCGTCGCGATGGCCGGGGTCTGCTTGAAGTGCGAGACGGTGGAGACGACCACCGCGCCGATCTGCTCGGGCGTGATGCCGGCGTCCGCGATGGCCTTGCCGGACGCCTCGACCGCCATGGTCGCGACGGTCTCGTCCGGGCCCGCCCAGTGGCGCGTGGAGATGCCCGACCGCGAACGGATCCACTCGTCGGACGAGTCGATGTGCTTGAGGATCTCCTCGTTCGGCACGACACGGGTCGGGCGGTAGCCGCCGACACCCATGATCCGTGCGTACGGGGCGCCCTTGGAAGGCTTGATCTTCGAGGTCATGCGCTGCGGACTCCTATTCGGCCGATGCTGCGGGCGCGGCGTCCGCTGCGTTGGTGATCAGCTCACGGGCCGCGTCCAGGTCGTCGGGCGTCTTCAGGGCGAGCGTCTTCACTCCGGGCAGGGCGCGCTTGGCCAGGCCCGTGAGGGTGCCGCCGGGAGCGGCCTCGATGAGCGCGGTGGCACCGAGCTGCTGGAAGGTCTCCATGCAGCGGTCCCAGCGGACCGGGTTGGCCACCTGGCCGACCAGTCGCTGCACCACTTCCTGGCCGGAAGTGACCGCCTGGCCGTCCTTGTTGGACACGTAGCGGGTGCGCGGGTCGGCCGGCGACAACGCGGTGACGGCGGCTTCCAGGGCCGAGACGGCGGGTGCCATGTGGTGAGTATGGAACGCGCCGGCCACCTTCAGCGGTACGACCCGGCGGGTGCCCTCGGGCTTGTTCTCCACCAGGGTGGCGATCTGCTCGGCGGTGCCGGCGGCGACGATCTGCCCGGCGCCGTTCACGTTCGCCGCGGTCAGGCCGAGCTTCTCCAGGTGCGGCAGGACGACGTCCTCGTCGCCGCCCAGCAGCGCGGCCATGCCCGTCTCGGTGAGGGCGGCGGCCTCGGCCATCGCCAGTCCGCGGCGGCGCACCAGCGTCATCGCCTCGGCGTCGGAGACGGTGCCGGCCAGGGCCGCGGCGGCGAGCTCACCGACGCTGTGGCCGGCCGTCGCGCCGACCCGTGCGACGAGGTCGTCGGTGTGCGGGAAGAGCTGGCGCGCCGAGACCAGGGCGGAGGCCACCAGCAGCGGCTGGGCCACCGCGGTGTCGCGGATCTCGTCGGCGTCGGCCTTGGTGCCGTAGTGGACGAGGTCCAGGTCGATGGCCGCGGACCATTCGCGAAGCTGGTCCTCGACCCCGGGGAGGTCGAGCCAGGGGATCAGGAAGCCGGGCGTCTGAGCGCCTTGGCCGGGAGCGACGAGTACGAGCACCCTCACACTCTCTCTTGTGGGAGGTCCCGCCCGCCCGTGGGGACAGGGACGAAGAACCATCGGGGGAATTGTTGGTGTTCGACAAAAGTCTAGGGTTGAGCCTCACCGTCAGCGAGACGCCCCAGGATCAGGGCGATACGCAGCGTAAATGCGGACCGGACGTCGGACGGCGACCAGCCGGTGACGTCAGTCACACGTCGCAGCCGATAGCGCACGGTGTTGGGGTGGACGAACAGCATCCGCGCCGCGCCCTCCAGGCTGCTCGCCTGCTCCAGATAGACGCTGAGTGTTTCCAGGAGCGCCGAACCGGCCTCCTCCAGCGGTCTGTAGATCTCCTCCACCAGCTGCTCGCGGGCGACCGGGTCCGAGGCCATCGCGCGCTCCGGCAGCAGGTCGTCCGCGAGCACCGGCCGGGGGGCGTCCGGCCAGGCCGCACAGGCCCGCAGCCCGGCGGCGGCGGCCTGCGCGGAACGGGTCGCGGCGAGCAGGTCGGCGACCACCGGACCGGCCACCACGGGACCTGCGGCGAACGGCCCGATCAGGGCCTTGGCGGCCTTGACCGGATTGTCCGAGCCGCCCGCGATCACCACCAGCCGGCTGCCCAGCACGCCGGTCAGCACCTGGAGCTTGGCGTGCCGGGCGGCCCGCCGGATCGCCTCGACGGTCAGTTCGCTGTCGCCGTCCGGGGCGGTGCCCAGCACCACGCACACGTGCTCCGGCGCGTTCCAGCCGAGGGCCGCGGCCCGGGAGACGGCGCCCTCGTCGGCCTCCCCGGAGAGCACCGCATTGACCACCAGGGACTCCAGGCGGGCGTCCCACGCGCCGCGCGCCTCGGCGGCCTGGGCGTAGACCTGGGCGGTGGCGAAGGCGATCTCGCGGGCGTAGACCAGCAGCGCCTCGCGCAGCACGGACTCGTCGCCCGGTGCCGCGACCTCGTCGATCGCGGTCTCCATGACCTCGATCGTGGTGCGGACCATCTCCACCGTCTGCCGCAGGGTGATCGCCCGGGTCAGCTCGCGCGGCGCCGTCCCGAACACGTCGGTGCTGATCGCCTGGGGCGTCTCCGGGTGGCGGAACCACTCGGTGAACGCGGCGATGCCGGCCTGTGCCACCAGGCCGATCCAGGAACGGTTCTCCGGGGGCATCGCGCGGTACCACGGCAGTGTGGCGTCCATGCGGGAGATCGCTGCGGCCGCCAGCTTGCCGGAGGAGTTCTCCAGCCGCCGGAGGGTCGCGGAGTGCGGGTGCGCGTCGCGCGATGCGGGTTCAGACACGGGACCAAGCCTGCCCTATCGGGATGAGGGGGTGGAGCGGTGGGGCTACGGTGGCCCGATGATTCAGGTGCGCAGGGGCGCGGAGCGCTATCGGGGCGGTGACGAGGCCGCCGGCATCGAGTCGCGGCACGCGTTCTCCTTCGGTCCCCACTACGACCCGGACAACCTGCGCTTCGGCGCGCTGGTCGCCTGCAACGAGGAGCGCCTGGCACCCGGCGCCGGGTTCGACGAGCACCCGCACCGGGACACCGAGATCGTCACCTGGGTCGTCGAGGGCGAGCTGACCCACCGCGATTCGACGGGCCGTGCCACGACCGTACGCCCCGGCGACCTCCAGCGGCTCAGCTCCGCCGGCGGGGTCCGGCACGTGGAGCGCAACGACGGCCCGGTGCCGCTGCGCTTCGTGCAGATGTGGCTGACGCCCCTCGCTCCCGGTGGCGAGCCGGAGTACGCGGTGGTGCGGGGCGTCGCCGAGGGCACGCCGCTGCCGCTGGCCCGGGCCGGCGCCACGCTGCGGGTGTGCCGCCTCGGGACGGGCGGGCGCACCGCCGTCCCGGCTGCCGCGCGGGTCTACGTCCACGTCGTACGGGGCGAGGTGCGGCTCGGGGGCGAGGAACTGGCGGCCGGGGACGCGGCGCGGATCAGCGAGGCGCACGGCCTGGACCTGGTGGCGCCGCAGGGCGCGGAGTGTCTGGTGTGGGAGATGGGGGCGGAGCCGGTCTACGGGTGAGCTGCGGGGCAGACCGGGTGCCGGCTCCGCGGCCGGCCTCAGCTGCTGCCGGCCAGCTCGGCCAGGACCGCGTCGGTCAGGACGGGCCAGGTCTCGACGGCCCACGGGCCGAAGTTCCGGTCGGTCAGCGCCACGCAGGCCGCCCCGGCCACGGGGTCCACCCACAGGAACGTTCCGGACTGCCCGAAGTGCCCGAAGGTGCGCGGCGAGGAGGCGGCGCCCGTCCAGTGCGGGGCCTTCCCGTCGCGGATCTCGAAGCCCAGGCCCCAGTCGTTGGGCTTCTGGTGGCCGTAGCCCGGCAGCACCCCGGTCAGGCCCGGGAAGACCACCCGCGTCGCCGCCGCGAGGGTCTGCGGTGCCAGCAGGCGCGGTGCCTGGAGTTCGGCCGCGAAGCGGACCAGGTCCGCGACGGTGGAGACGCCGTCCTTGGCCGGGGAGCCGGCCAGTTCGGTGGAGGCCATGCCCAGTGGGGCCAGCACCGCCTCGTGCAGGTACTGGGGGAACGGGATGTCGGTGGCCTTGGCGAGGTGGTCGCCGAGCGCCTCGAAACCGGCGTTGGAGTAGATCCGCCGGGTGCCGGGGGCGGCCACCTGGCGCGCCTCGTCGAACGCCAGCCCCGAGGTGTGGGCGAGCAGGTGACGGACCGTGGAGCCCTCGGGGCCGGCCGGCTCGTCCAGCTCGACGGCGCCCTCCTCGACGGCCAGCAGCGCCGCGTAGGCGGCCAGCGGCTTGGTGACCGACGCCAGCGGGAAGCGGTGCTCCAGCGGGCCGTACGATCCGACCACCGAGCCATCGGCCCGTACGACGGCGGCCGCCGCGGTGGGCACCGGCCAGTTCTCGATCATCCCCAGGCTCTGCATGGGCCCGAGCCTACGGGGTGCCCGAACGCCTTCAAATTCCGGTCAAGACTGCCCGCCGCCGGTGCTTGCTTGGAGTGCACTCCAACTCTTTAGCGTTGAGGACGTCGAGAGGCGCCCGGCACGACGTCCGGTGCGCCACGGCATCGGGGGCGGTGGCGCACCCGGGAACGACGAGGGGGAAGACGCGGCATGACGGTGACGCAGAGCGAACCGGTGACCAGCGGCACGGTGGTGGCGGGCCTGCCGGAGGCGGTGTGCCCCAGGCCGCGGCCGGCGACGCTCCGGGGCTGCGGGACCGCCCGCGGGGACTACCCGCGGCCGGCCGGTCGCGACCGGTACACCATCAGCGAGGTGGCCCAGCACACCGGACTCAGCGCCCACACCCTGCGCTGGTACGAGCGGATCGGCCTGATGCCGCACGTGGACCGGACGCACACCGGGCAGCGCCGCTTCACCAACCGCGACCTGGACTGGCTGGATCTGGTCGGCAAGCTCCGGCTGACCGGCATGCCGGTCGCGGACATGGTCCGGTACGCGGAGCTGGTGCGCGAGGGCGAAGGGACCTTCGCCGAGCGCGAGGAGCTGCTCACCCGGCACCGCGAGGACGTCCGGCAGCGGATCGCCGAGCTGGAGAGCACCGCCGACGTCCTCGACTACAAGATCGGTATCTACGCCGACGCCCGGCGGGCGTCCGAGAGGGTCTGAAGTTCTCATGGCGAACGACACGAAGATCGACACTGTCCGGCTGGGCGCCGACGGCCCGCAGGTGGGTGTCCAGGGCCTCGGCTGCATGGGCATGAGCTGGGCCTACGGCCCCACGGAGGACGCCGGCGAGGCGCGGGCCACCCTGGAGCGCGCGCTGGAGCTGGGCGTCACGCTCTACGACACCGCCGACGTCTACGGCGACGGCGACAACGAGGAGTTCATCGCCCCCTTCCTCCGGGCGCACCGCGACGAGGTCGTCCTGGCCACCAAGTTCGCGCTGGCCAACGACCCGCAGGACCCCACCAGGCGCACCATCCGCAACGACCGGCCCTACGTCCGCCAGGCCATCGAGGGCAGCCTGCGGCGCCTGGGCGTCGAACAGATCGACCTCTACTACATGCACCGCCGCGACGTGCGCGTCCCCCTGGAGGAGACGGTCGGCGCCATGGCCGAGCTGGTCGCCGAGGGCAAGGTCAAGCACCTGGGCCTGAGCGAGGTGACCGCCGCCGAACTGCGGGCCGCGCACGCCGTGCACCCGATCGCCGCGGTCCAGTCCGAGTGGTCGCTGTTCAGCCGGGACATCGAGGCGGGCGTGGTGCCGGCCGCCGCCGAGCTCGGCGTGGCCCTCGTGCCCTACTCGCCGCTCGGCCGCGGCTTCCTCACCGGCTCGTTCGTCCACGCCGACCAGGAACTGACCGCCGACGACTTCCGCCGCCAGCAGCCCCGCTTCACCGGCGACAACGCGGCCGCCAACGCCACGCTGCTGGAGCCGGTCCGCACGGTCGCCGACGCGCACGGCGCCACCCTCGGCCAGATCGCGCTGGCCTGGGTGCAGCAGCAGTCGGCCACCCGCGGGCTGACGGTCGTCCCGATCCCCGGCACCCGCAAGCGCAGCCGGGTCGAGGAGAACACCGGCGCGACCCGGATCGAGCTGACCGCGGAGCAGCTCGCCCTGCTGGAGCCGATCGCGGGCAAGGTGGCGGGCGACCGCTACGCCGACATGCGGTTCACCTCGGCCGGGCGCGAGTAGCACCGGCCGGCGGAGCGCCCGGGGCGCCGTGGCGGACCCTGCCGGTCCGACGCGGCGCCCCGCGCCCGTCACGCGTACCCCAGGGCAAACACCGCGAAGGCCGCGGCCAGCACCGCCGCGCTCGCCCGCCGGGCCCCGCCGACCCCCGTCCACGGCGCCTCGAAGCGGCGGGTCACCGACCCGATCAGGACGAGCAGGACGGCGAAGACCGGCAGCCACGCCAGCCGCACCGCGAGCCAGCCGAGCGTGTCCGGCACGGCGGTCAGGCCCGGTACGGCGCCCGCCGCCGACACCGGCAGGGCCGCCGCGAACATCGCCGTCTGGTGCCAGCACAGGATCGTCATCGCCGACAGGTTGATCACGACCACCGGCGCCCACAGGGCGGGCCGGCGCAGCAGTCGCGCGAGCTTGTCCCGCAGCAGCACCGCCGCACCGGACTGGGCCGCGGCCAGCGCCAGCACCAGCAGCGACGGCGGGTGGGAGTTGACCCGGTCCTGACCGGGGACGCCCACCATGCTCGCCGGGTAGTGGAAGAACAGCAGCAGCGCGGCGAACAGCGCGGCGCCGCCCACCAGCAGGATCCGGGCGGCGGGCCGGCCCAGCCGCCCCTCGCCCCAGCAGACGCCGAGTTGGTAGCCGAACAGCCAGCCGGGCACCAGGTTCACCAGGCCCAACCAGGACGGCACGGCCGCGGCGAGCGGCCCGTAGCGCAGGACGTCCACGGCGGCGACCGACACCAGCAGCACCGCCGCGCTCCACAGGCCCGCCCGGCGGGCGGCCGCGGCGCAGAGCGGCGTCAGCGCGGTGACCACGGCGTAGATCCCGACGAACCACAGCGGTTGGATGACCAGCGTGGCCCCCGTGCGCAGCGTCGCGGTGGGCACCCCCAGGCCGTGCAGCAGCGGGACCAGCGCGGCCCAGACGGCGGTCACGCCCAGCACCGGGCGGCCCAACCGGGCGAGCCGGCCGCCCAACCACCCCGCTGTGGAGCCGCCTAGGGCGGCGCTGCGCCGCAGGGACAGCACCGAGGCGTGCCCGCCGACCAGGAAGAAGACGCCGAGCATCTGGAGCAGCCAGCTCGCCGGGGCGAGGAAGCCGAGCGTGGTCAGCGGGCTGGCGTTGTGCAGCGTGCCGTCGGCGTCCCGGGTGAAGCCGCCGAGCAGCCAGTGCCCCGTGGGGACGGAGAGCAGGGCCAGCGCCCGCAGACCGTCCAGGGCCCGGTCGCGGTGGGCCGGGGTGCGGGCGTCGAGGGCGCGGACGGCGGCGCCGGCCCTGGCGCGGAGCGCGGGCAGGGCGGCGCGGGGGCGATCCGCGCGGCTGGTGGGTCTCGTGACGGGAACGGGGCTCTCGGTGGTCATGGGGCGTCCTTGGTCGAGGAGGTGCGGGGCGGGGCGGCCTCGGGGTTTTCGGGCCTCGGAGCCTTGGGGCGGCACCTGCGGGGGACGGCGACGCCGGTCGCGCCCCGGCGGACGACGCGGCCGGCTAGTGCACGTCGCCGTAGCGCCCCAGGGCGATCGCGGCGAAGTTGCGGAGCGAGTCGGTGCCGGGGGCGAGGTAGCCGGTGTGGCCCTGGGCCCGCTCGGCGGGGACCCGACGGGCGCCGAACGCCGGATCGGTGGGGTCGGCGCCGTGCCCGAGCCCCAGCAGTTCGACGTGCGGGACCCTGCCGATCCAGTCGGAGGCGTCCCGCGCCGCCCACACCCGGGTCGTGGTGCGCAGCTGCGCGGCGTCGTCCCGGCGCATCCCGGGCGAACCGAAGACCACCAGGTCGGCGAGGCGACCGCGGCCGGCGTGCGGGACGGCCAGGCCGCACACCACCGACCCGTAGCTGTGGCACAGCACGGCCGGGGCGGGGGCGCCGGTGGCGGCCAGGCCGGCCAGGAAGCGGTTCAGCCGGGGCGCGCCGGCCTCGGCGAGCCGGCCGGTCGCGGCGTCCGGGCCGAGGCCGACCGGGGTGGTGTACCCGACCCAGGCGATCACCGCGGTCCGCACCTGCGGCGCCTCGGCGGCCATCTGCCGGCGCAGCGACGCGGCCATGCCGGTCGGCGTGCCGTACCGGTCGGTGGTGCGGTCGAAGGTCGACAGGTCGATGTCCGAGCCCGGCACGATCACCGCGACGTGCTGCGCGGACGCCAAGTCGCCCTGCACTTCGGCCACTTGGCCGCGTCCGCGCGGGTCGAAGGCGAGGATCCGGCGGCCGGGAGCGAGCAGCGCGGCGTAGCGTGCGGCCGTCCGCGCGGCCTGCTGGTGGTCCTGGAGGGTGCCGGACGGGTCGGTGGTGCGGGCCAGCTCGCGGTCCCGTTCCGCGCGCAGCGCACGGGCGTTGGCGGCGTACCGCAGGGCGACCGGCGCCCCGTCGAGGTTGCCGACGGTGAGCGGGTGCCGGGCGACGAGCGCCCGTTGCTGGGCGTCGGTCAGTCCGGCGAAGAACCGTGCGACCGCGGCGGGGGAGGCGCTCGCCGGATCCGGTAGCGGGATCCCGAGCGCGTGGTCGGCGCGCCAGGCGGCGGCGCCGGGGGCCGGGCCGGTGACCGCGGTCTGCGCGGAGCCGGCCGCCCAGCCGCCGGTCCCCGCGACGACGGTCAGCGCGAGGACGGCGGCGGCGAGCGTCCGCTTGCTGCGCCGGGCGGCGCTCCGCAGCACGGTCATGGTGGTCTCTCCCTCTTCCAGCGGTGTGGCAGAGGGAAAGGTAGGAAGCCGGTGGGTGACGCGGCGTCACACCGCGGAGCCAACTCCCGGGTGATACCGGGGTAGGGGGTCCGGGCCGGCGGTCGTCCCCGCGGAGGAGGAGCCGGGGGCTGTCCCGTCGGGGAGGGTGGGGCTAACCCGAAGGGCCGGTGGGGACAACCCGAGACGGCGGTATCAGCGCGCGCCGGGCGAGACCAGTCCCGACTCGTAGGCGAAGATCACGGCCTGGGCGCGGTCGCGCAGCTCCAACTTGGCGAGCACCCGGCCGATGTGGGTCTTGACGGTCTGCTCGGCGAGGACCAGCCGGTCGGCGATCTCCTGGTTGGACAGCCCGCGGGCGATCAGCTCCAGGACCTCCGTCTCGCGCGGGGTGAGGCCGTTGAGCCGCAGTGCGGTGCGGTCCGTGCGGGGCTCCGGCCGCTGCCGGGCGAAGTCGGCGATCAGCCGGCGGGTCACCGACGGCGCGAGCAGCGCCTCGCCGGCCGCCACCACCCGGACCGCGGAGATCAGGTCGGCCGGCGGCGCGTCCTTGAGCAGGAAACCGGAGGCGCCGGCGCGCAACGCCTCGTAGACGTAGTCGTCGACGTCGAAGGTGGTCAGCATCAGCACCTTCGGGCGGTGGACGACCCCGACCGGCGGATCGAGCAGGCGACGGGCCGCCTCCAGCCCGTCCATCTCCGGCATCCGGACGTCCATCAGCACCACGTCGGGGTGGAGCCGCCGGCTCAACTCCACGCCCTGCACGCCGTCCGCCGCGTCACCCACCACGTCGATGTCGGCTTGCGCGGCGAGCAGCGCGGCGAACCCCGCCCGCACCATGGCCTGGTCGTCGACGATGATCACGCGGGTCGTCATGGGGCGTCGGAGTCCTTCACTGGGTGGGGGCCGGACGGTGGGATCGGTGCGGAGAGCGGGAGTTGGGCGGCGACCCGGAAGCCACCGCCGGGCAGCGGCCCGGTGTCCAGCGTGCCATCCACCAGGCGCACCCGCTCCCGCATCCCCACCAGGCCGTGCCCGGTGCCGCTGGTCTCCAGCGGAGCGGACATCGGCGGGGCGGGGCGTTCGTTGACCACCAGCACCGTCAGCCGCGCGCCGTCGCCGGTCGTCGTCACCGACACCCGGGTCGGCGCGCCCGGGGCGTGCCGCACCACATTGGCCAGCGCCTCCTGGACGATGCGGTACGCCGACAGGTCCACCGCGGGTTCGGGCGCCACCGGCTCCTTTGGCAGCACCAACTCCACCGGCACACCGGCCCGTACGGTCGCCTCGACCAGCTTCGCCAGCTGGCCGATGCCCGGCTGCGGGGCCCGCTCAGGGCCCGGGCCTTCCTGCCGCTCGGTCTCCTCGCTGCGCAGCACCCCGAGGAGCCGGCGCATCTCGGCCAGCGACTCGCGGGCACTCGTCGCGATCGCCCCGAACTCCTCCTGGGCCTCCTGGGGTATCCCGCTGATGCGGTACGGCGCGCTGTCCGCCTGGACCGTGATCACCGACATGTGGTGGGCCACCACGTCGTGCAGCTCGCGGGCGATCCGGGTGCGCTCCTCCAACAAGGTGCGCCGGGCCCGCTCCGCCTCGCTGATGGTCTCCTGCTCCTGCAACTTCCGCTGGGCGTCGCCCCGTTCCCGCAGGGCGGCGCCCAGCAGCAGCACCACACCGGACAGTACGAACATCAACACCGAGGTGCTCTGGCTGCGCTCGGGCGCCACCGCGTCGAAGAGCACCCCCGCCACCCCGGTCGTGAGCCAGACCGCGATCAGGGTGCGCCGGCGCTCGCGCACCGACAGCGCCATCATCAGCGCGAGATAGCCGACGATCACCGTGGGCGGCCACGGCCACGGGCGGCCCGCGACCCCGTCGACGCCGGTCAGCACCACCGCACAGACGACGTTCGCCGCGAACATCACCCACCACGCCTGCAACGGCCGGGTCACCGCGAGCAGCAGCGGCACGCTCTGCGCGGTGGCCAGCGCACCGGCCAGACCACCGGCCACGCCGTAGTCGTTGCCGAGGACGTTGGCCCCCGACGGCAGCAGCGACACCGCGAACCCGAACGCCACCACGTACGGCAGTCGGCGCACCCAGCGTCCGCGCGCGCTGTCGAACAGCGGGGTGCCGGGGCGGGTCGGCGTGCCGAGCTCGGTGGCGAGCACGCGCAGTGCCGAGCGCGCGGCCCGCAGTACGTGGCGGGCGGCGCGCAGCGCGGCGGTGCGGACCGGTCGGCGCCCGTCGTCGCCGGTCGGTTCGTCTTCGGGGGGAAGGGATCGTGTGGACATCGCGGGATCAATGTAAGCGGACCGCGCACACCTCGGCGTCATACCGTGGTGCGGGCTTGTGCCCCGTACCACGGTATGACGCCGAGGCCGGCGGGCCGGAGCGCCGTCGGGCGCCGGCCGGGGAGCCGGTGGCGCGCCGCGCTACAGCTCGGCCAGCAACTCCGCCTTCTTCGTGCTGAATTCGTCGTCCGTCAGCAGCCCCGCCCCGTGCAGTTCGCCGAGGTGCCGGATCCGGTCCGCGATGTCCGCGGGGGCCCGGCCGGTGCTCCCGGGGCGCCGCACCGGTGCCCGCTCCGCGGCGTCCGGCGCCTTCTCCGCGCTGCGCACGGCCTGGAGGACGGCGGCCGCGAACGGCAGGGACTCGTGGACCGGGCCGTAGCCGAGCCCGAAGACCACCGCGGCCGGGTCCTGGTCGGCCTCGCCCGTCCGGGGCTCGGGGGCATCGCGCTCCAGCAGCCGCAGATGGCCGTTGAGGACCTCCGGCGAGCGCCACTCCACACCGGCCAGCGCGTCGACGGCGAAGGTCTGGTCGCCGCTCTTCCACTTCGCCGACGACGCGCCCGTCCAGAACCACCGGAAGGCCACCGCCCGGCCGTCGAACGACGCCTTGCCGTCGTACGCCTTGAAGTGCAGCGGCGGGTCCGGCGCGGTCACCAGGAACCGGTCCGCGGGCTCCTCGGCGGCGGGGTCCAGCGCGCTGGACAGCGCGTCGGCGTAGTACGAGGCCAGCAACTCGCGCTCGGCCGGCAGCACCAGCCGGTACGGATCGGCGTCCTCCTTCAACTGCCCGTCGGCCACCTCCATCAGCGGATCGGCGCCCCATCGCGGCACGGCGTGCAGCACCACGGTGCCGCGCCTGCCCGCGGAGACCTCGACGGTCCTCAGCGCCTCGTACGGAATGCGTCGCTCGCCGAGTGCCTGGAACAGCTTCGGCTTGCGGATCCCCCGTTCGAAGCGGATGAGTACGGAGTCCGAGTCGAACTCCCAGACGGCGTGAAAACCGGCCAGCACATCACCCATGTGGCTCATCGTAAGCGGGTGGTTGCCCGCCCGTCCCCCTTCCGGACGCCAGCGCTGCGCGTGTCACGGGACCCCGGTCGATCGGGGGTCTCCCTGCCCTGTTCACGTCACTTCGTGCGGGTGCGGTTCCCGCGGGCACGGCCCGTCCCCGGGCGCCGGGCCGTACCCGCGGCAACCGCCAGTGCGGGCCGGCCGTCAGGCCAGGTCCGCGCTGCAGCGGGGGTCGGTGGCGGCACAGTCCACCGACCCGAGGTCACCCACGCCGACCAGGGCGAAGTTGTGCAGGCTCTGGGTGCCGCCCGCGAAGTACCCGGCGTGGCCGGCCGCGCCCTGCGCCGACAGCACCCGGGCCCCGAAGGACGGATCGACCGGGTCGGCACCGTGGCCGAGCCCGCCGACCTCCAGGTACGGCACGTCCTGGATCCAGTCGTCGGCGTCCCGCATCGCCCAGACCCGGGCGTGCGTGCCGAGCCCCGCCACGCTCCCGGCCCGCATGCCGGGGCTGCCGGCCACCGTGATGTCGGTGACGTTGTCGGGGAGGTCCCGGGCGGCGAGGCCGCACACCACGGACCCGTAGCTGTGGCAGAACAGCGAGACGGAGTCGGCGGACGGCAGCGCGTTCACCAGGGCGCGCAGCCGGACCGCGCCCGCCTGGGCGAGCTGCCCGGTGGCCGCCTCGACGCCCAGTCCGGACGGCGTGGTGTAGTCGGCCCACGCGATCACCGCGGTACGGGCGCCGGGACTGGCGGTCCGCTCGGCGGCGTACAGGGACTCGGCCATGCCCACGGGGGCGGCCGTCGCCTTGGCGGTGCGCTCGAAGGTGGACAGGTTGGTGTCGACGCCGGGCACCACGACGGAGACCCGGTCGGCGGTGCGCAGGTCGCCGAAGACCTCCGCGGCCCGGCCGTCGCCCGCCGGGTCGAACGCCAGGATCTGGCGCTCGGGGCTCATCAGCGAGGCCAGGCGGTGCATCAGCCGGCTCGCCTCCTGGCGGCCGACCGGGGTGAGCCGGTGATCGCCCATGCGCCGCTTCTCGACCTTGCGGGCGGCGTCGATCGCCATCCGGTTGGCGTCGTAGCGGAGGGTGACGGGGGCGCCGCCCATGTTGCCGACGACGAGGGGGTAGCGGGCCGCGAGCTGCCGTCCCTCTGCCTGGCTGAGGGAGGAGAAGAAGGCGCGCAGGGTGGCCGGGGCGGCGTCGGGCTGGGGCAGCGGCCGTCCGTGGAAGGTGGCGTGCCGCCAGGCGGCTCTCGCGGTGGCCAGCGGGTTGGCGTCCTCCTTGGTGTTTCTGATGGCCGTCCACCCCGTCAGGGCGAGCATCACGAACACCACCAGCAGAGCGAGCGAACCTCGCCACACGGTGGACTGGAGGAAACCGGAGGAGGGGCCGAAGCCCGAGAAAGAAGTCACCGCGGGCCACCCTAGGAGACGCGAAGGGCACCCGCGGACACCCGTGAGCCATCTCACGTTTCGGGCAGGGTATTTGTGAGGAATCGGACAGATCGCAAAGCGGTCCGAAAGCTAGTCGTGCGGACCCCGTCACGTTCGGAAAAGAACGGAAAGAGCCGGTCACGGACTGGACGGAGGTCGTCACCGCCGGTCGCGGGCGTGTGCGGAGGGAGGCGACGGCCTCAGTGGTTCCGGCCCGTCCGCCAGTCCGTCTCGATCGCCGGCCCCATGTGGTCCAGATAGGACCGCGTCAACTCCCGGATGCCCGCGACGCTGCAGTCGTGCCCCTCGCCCCACACCTTCCCGGCCACCCGCATCACCCCGCTGAACGCGGCGACCAACACCCGCGGCCGCGGATCGACGTCCACGTCCAACCCCTCGCGCCGGGCGATCAGCTGGGCGATCTGCTCCTCCAACTCGGTGGAACGCCGCAGGTGCGCCGCGATCAGCGCCGGCGTCGACTCGATCATGCGGAACGCCCGCATGTGCAGGTCCACCGGGATCACCGACGCGATGGCGTCGCCGATGTCGTCCCAGGCGGTCAACACGGCGCCGCGCAGGGCCGACAGCGGCGGTTCGTCCGCCGGTCGCGCGCGCAGCTCCTGGAGGAAGCGGGCCTCGACCATGTCCTGGACGGCGAAGACGACGTCCTGCTTGTTGGCGAAGTACCGGAAGAAGGTGCGCTGGGAGACGTCCACGGCCTCGGCGATCTCGTCGATCGTCGTCGCCTCGTAGCCGCGCTCCGTGAACAGCTCCAGCGCGGCGCGGATCAGGGCGTCCCGGGTGCGCTGCTTCTTGCGTTCGCGCAGCCCGGTGGGGGGTGTCTGCGGCGTCGGGTCCGCCATCCTGCGCCGCCTTTCCGTGGAGTTCTCGCTGATCAGGATACCTGTGAGCTAAATGACAGTTACCGACTCATGAATTATTTTGTCAACTGTCAGTTGCTGACATTAGCCTCGAAACATGAGCTCTCAGACCCCGGTCGCCGACGTCGCACCGGAACTTCCCGTACCGGAGCCTCGCAAGGGGTTGCGGGGCCATCCCTGGCTGACTCTCTTCTCCGTCGCCATCGGCGTGATGATGGTGGCGCTCGACGGCACGATCGTCGCCATCGCCAACCCGGCCATCAAGTCGGACCTCAACGCCTCGCTCGCCGACGTGCAGTGGATCACCAACGGCTACATGCTCGCCCTGGCCGTCGCGCTGATCACGGCCGGCAAGCTCGGCGACCGCTTCGGGCACCGCCAGACGTTCCTCATCGGCATCGTCGGCTTCGCCGCCGCCTCCGCCGCCATCGGATTCTCCAGCCAGGTCACGCTGGTCATCGTCTTCCGCGTGCTCCAGGGCGTGTTCGGCGCGCTGTTGATGCCCGCCGCGCTGGGGCTGCTGCGCGCCACCTTCCCCGCGGAGAAGCTGAACATGGCCCTCGGCATCTGGGGCATGGTCATCGGCGCCTCGACCGCCGGCGGTCCGATAGTCGGCGGACTGCTCGTCGAGCACGTCAACTGGCAGTCCGTCTTCTTCATCAACGTGCCGGTCGGTGTGCTGGCCCTCGTCCTCGGCCTGGTGATCCTCAAGGACCACCGCGCGGAGAACGCCCCCCGCTCCTTCGACGTCCCCGGCATCGTGCTGCTGTCCGGCGCGATGTTCTGCCTCATCTGGCCGCTGATCAAGGCCACCGAATGGGGCTGGGGCTCCATGACCACCTGGGGCTTCCTGATCGGCGCGGTCGTCCTCTTCGCGCTCTTCGCCGTCCTGGAGAGCAAGGTCCGCGAGCCGCTGATCCCGCTGCGGATGTTCCGTTCGGTGCCGCTGACCGCCGGCACGGTCCTGATGGTGCTGATGGCCTTCGCCTTCATGGGCGGCCTGTTCTTCGTGACGTTCTACCTCCAGAACGTCCACGGCATGAGCCCCGTCGACAGCGGACTGCACCTGCTCCCGCTGACCGGCATGATGATCGTCGGCTCGCCGCTCGCGGGCGTGCTGATCACCAAGTTCGGCCCGCGCATCCCGCTGGTCGGCGGCATGGTCATCACGGCCGTCGCGATGTACGGCATGTCCGGGCTGGACGCCGGCACCACCACCGGCCCGATGTCCGTCTGGTTCGCCCTGCTCGGCCTGGGCCTCGCGCCCGTCATGGTCGGCGCCACCGAGGTCATCGTGGGCAACGCCCCGCTGGAGCTCTCCGGCGTCGCCGGCGGTCTGCAGCAGGCCGCGATGCAGGTCGGCGGCAGCCTGGGCACCGCCGTGCTCGGCGCCGTGATGGCCTCCCGCGTCGACCACGACCTCCCGGGCAACTGGCAGAAGGCCGGCCTCCCGCCGCTGCCGCCCGAGAAGCAGTCCCTGGTCTCCGACGCCGTCTCGGCGGGCATCGCCCCGGTGCCGAAGGGCACCCCGAAGCCGTTCGCCGAGAAGATCGTCGCGGTCGCCCACGACACCTTCGTCTCCGGCATGGGCCTCGCCTTCTCCGTCGCCTGCGGCGTGGCGGTCCTCGCCGCCGTCGTCGCGCTCTTCACCAAGCGCGGGGCGAACGCTGCGGCGGGCGCCGGCGTCGGCCACATCTGACCTTCGGCGCCACGGAGTTCCGCGGCGTCATCCGGTCCGCCCCAGCGGCGCGCGACCGGCCGAACCACCCCCTCGGCCGGTCGCGCGCCGCTTCGCGTTTCCGGGCCTTCGACCGGGCCCGCGACGGCCCGCCGCCGTCAACCCCCCTCCCGCCCTCGACCGTCGTCGGCAACCGCCGCCGCCCAAGCCGCAGTTGGCCTCCGCCGTGGGGCCACATCCCTCATCCGGATGACGCGAACCGGGAACCGAGCGGCCCGGTCCCCTCCTCCTGGCCGACGGGCCCGCCCGCGCCCCTTGCCGCGCCCGCGAGGAACGGTTTCCGCGCCCCATCCGCGCCCGCCCCGGCACGTCAACTCCGTGCACCGACCGGTGCGTTCAGGCCCTGGGCGTCGTCCACCTCCCTGATCCGGGTGGAGCATCCGCGCCGGGCTTGGCGGAGCCGCCCGCTCCGCCGCACGCTCGAACCCGAAGCCGCGACGGGCACCGGCCCGCCGCGGACACCACCGCCGTGGCCCGCGCCGAGACCCGCGCGCCCCGCCACGGCCCGACACGGGGGAGCGACTTCATGCGCCACCACACGTCCGGCACGTCCCGCACGGTCCGCCGCACCGCACTGGTCACCGGCCTCGCCGCGCTGGCCGCGACGCTCGCCACGCCCTGGTCCGCGGGCGCCCCGGTCGCCCACGCGGCCGGCGGCGGCCGCAGCACCGCCGCGTCCGGCGACTGCTCGGCCGGCCAGTTGTGCCTGTGGTCGAAGCCGGACTTCGGCGGCCGGCGACAGACCCACGAACTGTCCGGCACCGACATCGAGAGCTGCGTGACCCTCCCCGAGGGGACGACCGCCGCCTCGCTCGCCAACCGCACCGGCCGCCCGGTCACCACCTACCAGAGCGCCGTCTGCGCCGAGACCGGCGAGTTCGACACCTATCCGGGCGGCGGCAGCTGGGTGCCCCGTTCGCCGTACCAGGTAAGGGCGTTCAAGCTGTGGGAGCACTGAGCGGTCCGTCCCGGGCGGACGCACCGCGCCCCCCGACCGGCGTGCTTCGCCGGTCGGGGGGCGCGGGGGAGACGGTGCGGCGGACGGCCGCGGAGGGGTCAGGCGTCGCCGCCGGCCTCACCCGCGTCGGCGGCCGTCACGTCCAGCAGCTGGTAGCGGTCGATGGCCTGCTTGAGCAGCGAGCGGTCGACCTTGCCCTCCCTGGCCAGCTCGGTCAGCACGCCCAGCACGATCGACTGGGTGTCGATGTGGAAGAAGCGGCGGGCGGCACCGCGGGTGTCCGCGAAGCCGAAGCCGTCGGCACCCAGCGACTGGTAGGTGCCGGGCACCCAGCGCGCGATCTGGTCCGGGACGGAACGCATCCAGTCCGAGACGGCGACCTTCGGGCCGTCGGCGCCCTGGAGCTTCTGCGTCACGTACGGGACGCGCTGCTCCTCCTCCGGGTGGAGCAGGTTGTGCTCCTCGACCTCCACCGCCTCGCGGCGCAGCTCGTTCCAGGAGGTCGCCGACCACACGTCGGCCTTGACGTTCCACTCGTCGGCGAGGATCTGCTGGGCCTCCACGGCCCACGGCACGGCGACGCCCGAGGCGAGGATCTGGGCCCGGTGCTCGCCCTTCTCGCCCGCCTTGATCCGGTGCAGACCCTTGAGGATGCCCTCGACGTCGACGTCCGCCGGCTCGGCCGGGTGCAGGATCGGCTCGTTGTAGACGGTCAGGTAGTAGAAGACGTCCTCGCCCGGCTTGCCGTCGGCGGTCTCGCCGTACATCCGGCGCAGACCGTCCCGGACGATGTGCGCGATCTCGTAGCCGAAGGCCGGGTCGTAGGCGACGCAGGCCGGGTTGGTCGAGGCCAGCAGATGGGAGTGGCCGTCGGCGTGCTGGAGGCCCTCACCGGTCAGCGTGGTGCGGCCGGCGGTGGCGCCGAGCACGAAGCCGCGGGAGAGCTGGTCGGCCATCTGCCAGAACTGGTCGCCGGTCCGCTGGAAGCCGAACATCGAGTAGAAGACGTAGACCGGGATCAGCGGCTCGCCGTGGGTGGCGTAGGCGGAGCCCGCGGCGATCAGCGAAGCTGTGCAGCCGGCCTCGGTGATGCCGTCGTGCAGCATCTGACCGGTCGGCGACTCCTTGTAGGCCAGCAGCAGTTCGCGGTCCACCGACTCGTAGACCTGGCCCAGCGGGTTGTAGATCTTGGCCGACGGGAAGAACGCGTCCATGCCGAAGGTGCGGTACTCGTCCGGCGCGATCGGCACGAAGCGCTTGCCGATCTCCTTGTCCCGCATCAGGTCCTTCAGGATGCGGACGAACGCCATGGTCGTGGCGATCTTCTGCTGTCCCGAACCCTTCTTGGCGGTGGCGTACGCCTTGTCGCCGGGCAGCTCCAGCGGCTTGGCGCGCACGACCCGGGTCGGCACGTAACCGCCCAGCCCGTGGCGGCGGTCGTGCATGTACTGGATCTCCTCGGACTTCGGGCCCGGGTGGTAGTACGGCGGCAGGCCGTCCTCCAGGTCCTTGTCCGGGATCGGCAGGTGCAGCCGGTCGCGGAAGCGCTTGAGGTCCTCGACCGTCAGCTTCTTCATCTGGTGCGTGGCGTTGCGGCCCTCGAAGTTCGGGCCGAGGGTCCAGCCCTTGACGGTCTGGGCCAGGATCACGGTCGGCTGGCCCTTGTGGGCCTTGGCCGCCGCGTACGCCGCGAAGATCTTGCGGTGGTCGTGACCGCCACGGCCCAGGTGCAGGATCTGATCGTCGGTCATGTTCTCGACCATCGCGCGCAGTCGGTGGTCGTCACCGAAGAAGTGCTCGCGGATGTACGCACCGGTCTCGGTGGCGTAGGTCTGGAACTGGCCGTCGGGGGTGGTGTTGAGCTTGTTGACCAGGATGCCGTCGCGGTCCTGCGCCAGCAGCGGGTCCCAGCTCCGGTCCCAGACCAGCTTGATCACGTTCCAGCCGGCGCCGCGGAACTGCGACTCCAGCTCCTGCATGATCTTGCCGTTGCCGCGGACCGGGCCGTCCAGGCGCTGGAGGTTGCAGTTGACGACGAAGGTCAGGTTGTCCAGGCCCTCGCGGGCGGCGATGGACAGCTGGCCGAGCGACTCCGGCTCGTCCATCTCGCCGTCGCCGAGGAAGGCCCACACGTGCGACTTGGAGGTGTCGGCGATGCCGCGGGCCGCCATGTAGCGGTTCATCCGGGCCTGGTAGATCGCACCGAGCGGGCCGAGGCCCATCGAGACGGTCGGGAACTCCCAGAAGTCCGGCATCAGCCGCGGGTGCGGGTAGCTGGAGAGGCCGTCGGGGGCCTTGGACTTCTCCTGGCGGAAGGCGTCCAGCTGGCCCTCGCTGAGCCGGTCCAGCAGGTAGGCGCGGGCGTAGATGCCGGGGGAGGCGTGGCCCTGGAAGAAGACCTGGTCGCCGCCGTCGCCCTCGTCCTTGCCGCGGAAGAAGTGGTTGAAGCCCACGTCGTACAGCGAGGCGGAGGAGGCGAAGGTGGCGATGTGGCCGCCGACCCCGATGCCCGGGCGCTGGGCGCGCGAGACCATCACGGCGGCGTTCCACCGGGTCGCGTTGAGGACCTTGCGCTCGATCTCCTCGTTGCCCGGGAAGAACGGCTCGTCCTTGGTCGCGATGGTGTTGACGTAGTCCGTGCTGCGCATCTCGGGCACGGCCACCCGCCGCTCGCGGGCGCGCTCGATCAGGCGGAGCATGAGGTAGCGGGCACGTTCCCGGCCTCGCTCGTCGACGGCCGCGTCGAGCGAGTCGAGCCATTCCTGGGTCTCTTCGGGATCGAAGTCCGGGACCTGGCTGGGAAGGCCGCCAATGATGATCGGGTTTCGATCGGATCCGGAAGCCACGCTGTTCCTTCGTGTCGGGTTCGTGTCGTGCTCTGCCTGCTACTGCCGCTGCGCACGGGGACGAAAGCTGTCTGTGCCTTGTATCGCGCCGTCTTCCATCGTGTACCGAGCCACTGGGATACGTCACCTCTACCGGTGGGTAACCACCCGCGGAGAGAGGGCGCGGAAGGGGCCGAGTCCTGAGGTCGGCCAAATCGCAACCATACGCCCAACTCGAACGGCCGCGGCGTGCGGCCGGGCAGCTCCGGCCGGGGGAGTCACGCCGCTCCGATACCCTGCGCGGAGGCCATTCCTTCCCGCCTACCCCATATACCCGGCACAATGCTGTGGTGCGTATCACTTCATGGTGTCCTGGTGGGGGCCGGGCCACGGCGCTGGGCCCGTCGATCGTCACCGTTTCGGCGGTCTCGACCGCCGGGTACTTGCGCGATCCGCCCGGCACGTGTGGACTACGGCCAATGCTCCGCGCACGCGCGGAGTCCACGAGTACTTTCCGAAACATGACAGGAGGCAATCCGTGAGCGCGACCGCGGACCACGCGGAGGAGCGGACCAACCCTGCGACCAAGCTGGGGTTCGAGCCCGGACAGGTGGTCCAGGAGATCGGCTACGACGAGGACGTCGAGCAGGAGCTCCGCGAAGGCATTGAGGCCATCATCGGCCAGGAACTCGAGGACGAGGACTACGACGACGTCGCTGATGTCGTCGTCCTGTGGTTCCGAGACGACGACGGTGATCTCACGGACGCGCTGGTGGACGCCATCGGTCTGATCGACGAAGGCGGCCAGATCTGGCTGCTGACGCCCAAGACGGGCCGCGACGGCTACATCGAGCCGAGCGACATCAACGAGGCCGCACAGACCTCGGGTCTGTCGCAGACCCGGAGCATCAACGCCGGCAAGGACTGGACCGGCAGCCGGCTGATCTCGCCCAAGCGCTGACCGGCCGTCTCACCTCACGTCCTCGCCGAGCCCCTTCCGGAGCCCTCCGGAAGGGGCTCGGCGCAGTTCAGGCGCGGTGCGCCGGCCCTGCGGGCCGGCGCGTAGGGTGGTCTGCGTCCAGGACAGAGTGAGGCGGGAAGGAAGCAGCCCCATGGCGATCGAGGTCGGCACCGAAGCCCCGGATTTCGCGCTGCGGAACCAGCACGGCGAGCTGGTGCGGCTCTCCGACTTCCGCGGTGAGAGGAACGTCGTCCTGCTCTTCTACCCGTTCGCCTTCACCGGTGTGTGCACCGGCGAGCTCTGCGCGCTCCGCGACGAGCTGCCGAAGTTCGTCAACGACGACGTGCAGCTGCTGGCCGTCTCCAACGACTCGCCGTTCTCGCTGCGGGTCTTCTCCGACCAGGAGAGCCTCGGGTACCCGCTGCTGTCGGACTTCTGGCCGCACGGCGAGGTCTCCACCGCGTACGGCGTCTTCGACGACGAGAAGGGCTGCGCGGTCCGCGGCACCTTCGTCATCGACAAGGAGGGCGTGGTGCGCTGGACGATCGTCAACGGCCTGCCCGACGCCCGGGACCTGAACGACTACGTCAAGGCGCTCGAAGCCCTCTAGGTCCGGCGCGGCCCTCGGGGTGCGTCGCGGCGTGCGGGGCGCCCGGGCGGACATCCGTCAAGATCCATGTGCGTTATCTGCATTCGGCGGGAACCGGTCACTAGGATCAAATCGTTGATCCGATGCCATGCACGATGGGGGCGCACATCATGACGTACCCCTCGAATCTACGGGAGGACTCGTGGGAGTCAGCCTCAGCAAGGGCGGCAACGTCTCGCTGACGAAGGAAGCCCCCAATCTGACCGCCGTTCTCGTCGGTCTGGGCTGGGACGCGCGTACCACCACCGGTACGGACTTCGACCTGGACGCCAGCGCCCTGCTGACGAATGACCAGGGCAAGGTCGCCAACGACCAGAACTTCGTGTTCTTCAACAACCTCAAGAGCCCGTGCGGTTCGGTCGAGCACACCGGTGACAACACCACCGGTGAGGGCGAGGGCGACGACGAGGCCATCAAGGTGAACCTCGCCGGTGTCCCCGCCGACGTCCACAAGATCGTTTTCCCGGTGTCGATCTACGACGCCGAGACCCGCCAGCAGAGCTTCGGCCAGGTGCGCAACGCCTACATCCGCGTGGTCAACCAGGCCGACGGCAACGAGCTGGCGCGTTACGACCTGAGCGAGGACGCCTCGACCGAGACCGCCATGGTCTTCGGCGAGCTGTACCGCAACGGCGCGGAGTGGAAGTTCCGCGCCATCGGCCAGGGCTACGCCTCGGGCCTGCGCGGCATCGCGCAGGACTTCGGCGTCAACGTCTGAGCGCACGGCGCGACCGCGTCCGGCGCCGTACGCCCCCGTCCGGGGAGTGCGGCGCCGGGTGCGTTTCCGGGGCGTGCGCCGCGCCCCGCACCGATACCGGGGAGGAAGCGAACACCATGGGCGTCACGCTCGCCAAGGGGGGCAACGTCTCCCTTTCCAAGGCGGCTCCGAACCTCGCGCAGATCACGGTCGGTCTCGGCTGGGACGCGCGGTCCACGACCGGAGCCGCGTTCGACCTCGACGCCAGCGCGCTGCTGTGCGCGTCGGGCCGGGTGCTGGGGGACGAGTACTTCGTCTTCTACAACAACCTCAAGAGTCCCGAGGGCTCCGTGGAGCACACCGGTGACAACCTCACCGGTGAAGGGGACGGGGACGACGAGACGATCCTCGTCGACCTCACCCAGGTCCCCGAGCACGTGGAGACGATCGTCTTCCCGGTCTCGATCCACGAGGCCGATCTGCGGGGCCAGAGCTTCGGGCAGGTCAGCAACGCCTTCATCCGGATCCTCAACCAGGCCGACGGCAGCGAACTCGCCCGCTACGACCTCAGCGAGGACGCCGCCGGCGAAACCGCGATGATCTTCGGGGAGGTCTACCGCCGCAACGGCGAATGGAAGTTCCGGGCGGTGGGCCAGGGGTACGCGTCCGGCCTGCGCGGCATCGCCCTGGACTTCGGGGTCAACGTCTCGTAGCCGGTCGACGGCGCCGCTCGGTCGGCGGTGCGGGGACAAAGAGGGCCAGCCGCCCGCGCTCGGTGCTCGGCGGGGCGGCGGGTGGCCCATCCGCCGCCCCGCCGCCGTCGAAGACGTCGCACGCGGGCCGGACCTGCGGCTCCGTGAACGGGCAGGGGCCGAGCGCGCCGGCGGGAAAGTCATCGCTCTACACTTCGGGGTCAACGTTTCGTAAAGCGCCGCGCACTGCGCGCGGGGGACCCACACAGCGAAGGATTGGGTAGGCAGTGCTCCTGAAAACCTTTGGCTGGTCGTTCGCCATCACGGTGCTCGGCCTCGGCCTGGCCGGCGTCCTCTGGGGGTGGCAGGGGCTCGCGATCGTCGGGATCCTGTCCATCCTGGAGATCTCGCTGTCCTTCGACAACGCGGTCATCAACGCCGGCATCCTGCGCAAGATGAACGCCTTCTGGCAGAAGATCTTCCTCACCGTCGGCATCCTCGTCGCGGTGTTCGGCATGCGGCTGGTCTTCCCGGTGGTCATCGTCGCGATCACCGCGAAGATGGGGCCGATCGAGGCGGTCCAGCTCGCCGTCAACAACAAGGCGCACTACGAGGAACTGGTCACCAGCGCCCACCCGGCCATCGCGGCCTTCGGCGGCGTCTTCCTGCTGATGATCTTCCTCGACTTCATCTTCGAGGACCGCGACTACAAGTGGCTGTCGTGGATCGAGAAGCCGCTCGCCCGGATCGGCAAGCTCGACACCCTCTCCATCATCGTCGCGCTGGTGGTCCTGCTGGTCAGCGCCATGACGGTGGCGCCGCACGCCGCGCACGGCGGCGGGGACAAGACCACCACGGTCCTGCTCTCCGGCATCGCGGGCCTGATCACCTACCTCGTCGTCGGCGGGATCTCCGGCTACTTCGAAGGCCGACTGGAGGACGAGGACGAAGACGAGGCGGCCGAGGACGGCGCCGAGCCGGCCGCGGTGGAGAAGAAGGGCGGCGGGACCGGCGCGGCGGTGGGCCTGGCCGGCAAGGCCGCGTTCTTCATGTTCCTCTACCTGGAGGTCATCGACGCCTCGTTCTCCTTCGACGGTGTCATCGGCGCGTTCGCCATCACCAACGACATCTTCGAGATGGCCCTGGGTCTGGGCATCGGCGCGATGTACATCCGCTCGCTGACCGTCTTCCTGGTCCGCAAGGGGACCCTGGACGACTACGTCTACCTGGAGCACGGTGCGCACTACGCCATCGGCGCGCTGGGCGTCATCCTGCTCGTCACGATCCGCTACGAGATCAACGAGGTCATCACCGGCCTGGTCGGCATCGTCCTGATCGGGCTGTCCTTCGGCTCGTCGGTGCTGCGCAACCGGCGCGAGGGCAAGCCGGGGGCCGAGTCGTCGGCGCAGTCGGAAGTGACGTCCGGAGTGTGACGGACCTCTGATTGAGGAACGCTTTTCTGCGGGGCGGCCACGGGACACACACCCACTGGCCGCCCCGCACCGGTAGGGGCCACAACGAGGGGGTGGGCACAGTGTCGTTCCTGGGGAACATGTGGCGCGGCAACGCGCCGAAGTTCGACGGCGGTGGCGCGTCGTACGTCGTCGAGCTGACGAAGCGCAATCCGGTCGTCTCGCTGACGAAGCAGGGGGCGGCCAACGGCCATCTGCGGGTCAACCTGAGCTGGCAGATGAGGACCTCGGACTTCGGTGAGCGGGGGCAGCGCTCGGGCAGTCTGCTGCGCAACCCGAGCAAGCTCTTCCGGCCCGAGATCGTGCAGGCCCAGGGCCCGGCCGTGGTCAACGTCGACCTCGACCTGGCCTGCATGTACGAGCTCGCGGACGGCAGCAAGGGCGTGGTGCAGCCGCTGGGCGACTTCCTCGGCGACCTCAACGCCGCGCCGTTCGTCAAGCTCAGCGGCGACGACCGGTTCGGTTCCGGTTCCGGCGAGACGCTGTACGTCAACCTGGACCACCGCGACGAGATCAAGCGGCTGCTGATCTTCGTCTACATCTACGACGGGACCCCGGCGTTCGACCGCACGCACGCGGTGGTGACGCTCTACCCGAGCAGCGGGCCGCGGGTCGAGGTCAAGCTGGACGAGCGGGCGCCGCAGGCCCGGTCCTGCGCCATCTTCATGTTGGAGAACGGCAAGGACGGGCTGACCGTGCGCCGCGAGGTGAAGTACGTCTACGGCTTCCAGGCCGAGCTGGACCGGATGTACGGCTGGGGTCTCCAGTGGGGCCGCGGCTACAAGTCGAAGGTCTGAGACGGACCGAGGGGCTCGGGGGACGTTCGGTGCGGCCGGTGCGTCGGGACGTGTGTGCGGGCCCGGCGCCCCGGCCGTTTCCGGTGCGTCAGCGGCGCTGGAACTGCGGCCCCTGGGGCGGCAGGACGAACGCCGGGTCGGGCACGAACGGCTGCGGCGGCTGCGCCGGGTAGCCGTACGCCGGGACCGGCTGCTGCGGATAGCCGTAGGCGGGCGGTTGCTGCGGCGCGTACGGCGGCTGTTGCGGCGGCGGGCCCGGATAGCCGTAGCCGTGGGCGCCGGTCTGGGCGGGGGGCTGTGACGGCGGGGGCGGGACGTTGGCCGGGTAGCCGTAGCCGCCGGTCGGGGCCGGCGGCAGCGGGGCGGCGGAGAACGGCTCCGGCATCCCGTCCGGCACGTGCTGGGTGACCGCCTCCGGATCCGACCGGGGGCCGCCGGCCTCCTCGGGCCAGGCGCCGGGCGGCGGCGAGACCGGGCCGGACGGGGCGGGGCCCGGCGGGGTGGCGGGGCGTTCGACGGCCGCGGTGGGGTCCTCGCCCTGCGGGTGGGCGCTGGACGCCTCGGGGGAGGGCGCGTCGGCGGTCGGCGGGTGGGCGGTGGACGCCTCCTGCGCCGCGCGGGCCGTCCGACTGGTGGGCGGGTCGTTCTCGTCCACCGAGATGCCGAATTCCGTGGCCAGGCCGATCAGCCCGCTCTCGTAGCCCTGGCCCAGCGCCCGGAACTTCCAGCTGTCGCCGCGGCGGTACAACTCCCCGCAGATCAGCGCGGTCTCCTCGCCCGTCTCGGGCATCACGTCGAAGACCGCCAGGGGTTCCGTGCCGTCCGTCGTCGCGTCGTACAGCAGCACCCGCAGGTCCGTCACGCCGGCGAACGGGCCGCCGTCCGAGGATGCGGCCAGCACCACCCGGGCCACCGACGCGTCGAGCGGCGTCAGCTCCGCCTCGATGGTGTCGGTCAGGGACTCGGACAGCCGGGACTTGGGCAGGTGCCGGACCAGGCCGCTGGGGTGTCGCGGCTGGTTGTAGAAGACGAAGTCCTCGTCGGAGCGCACGCGCCCGTCCGCTCCCACGAGGAGGGCCGAGGCGTCGACGTCGGGGACGCCGGCGCCCGGCGTCCAGCGCAACACGGCTCTCACGGCCGTGGCGTCGAGGGGTACGTTCGACCCTTTCAGCATCGCGTGCGTCATGCCGCAATCCTGCCTTCCCTCCGGTGGCGGCCACAACGCGGGGGCCGGGCACGGCGCTTCCCGGACACCCGGCGGTCACGTCGCGGGGGCGGGACGGTGGCGAGATTTTCACGTCCGCGGGAACTTTCCGGACCCCCACACACGTACGATTACCGGCTGGATCCAGACAGCGAGATGCGGCGGGGGCGCCCGGGTCCCGCTTCTAGACGGGGAGTTGCATGCGTCACTTTGGGCATCTTGCGCCCGACATCCGCAAGACGCTGTTCCACAGGGAGCCGGTGGAGTTCACCGCCGACTCCCCGGCCCGCACGCTCGCGGTCGCCCTCGGTGCCACGCTCTACAGCCCCGCCACCCGCCCCCACCTCGCCGCCGACGTCCGCAAGCAGGTCGCCCGCGGCGTCACGTCCATGGTGCTGTGCCTGGAGGACTCCATAGGCGACGGCGACGTGGCGGCCGGCGAGCGGAACCTCGTCCGGCAGTTCGCCCTGCTCGACGCGGCGGCCGACGGCGGCGAGGACCTTCCGCTGCTCTTCATCCGGGTCCGCGAACCCGGCCAAATACCGGACCTGGTGGGCCGCCTGGGCCCGGCCGTGCGCAGACTGTCCGGATTCGTACTTCCCAAGTTCACGGCGGAGCGCGGCGCGCCCTTCCTGGAGGCGCTGGCCGACGCCGAAACCGCCTGCGGACGGCGGCTGTTCGCCATGCCGGTGCTGGAGTCCCCGCAACTGCTCCACCTGGAGAGCCGTGCCGCGACCCTCGCCGGCATCGCCCGCACCGTCGACGACCACCGCGACCGGGTCCTCGCCCTGCGGCTCGGCGTCACCGACTTCTGCTCCGCCTACGGGCTGCGCCGGGCCCCCGACATGACCGCCTACGACGTGCAGATCGTCGCCTCCGTCATCGCCGACGTGGTCAACGTCCTCGGCCGTGCGGACGGCACCGGCTTCACCGTCACCGGGCCGGTGTGGGAGTACTTCCGGCTGCACGAGCGGATGTTCAAGCCGCAACTGCGCCGCAGCCCGTTCCTGGGGCAGGCCGAGGAGCTGCGCACCACCCTGATCGAGCACGACATGGACGGCCTGCTGCGCGAGATCGAGCTGGACCGCGCCAACGGCCTGACCGGCAAGACCTGCATCCACCCCTCGCACGTCGCCCCGGTGCACGCCCTGTCCGTCGTCAGCCACGAGGAGTACTGCGACGCCACCGACATCCTGCGGCCGGAGCGCGGCGACGGCGGGGTGCTGCGCTCCTCGTACACCAACAAGATGAACGAGGTGAAGCCGCACCGGGCCTGGGCCGAGCGGACGCTGCTGCGCGCCGAGGCGTTCGGCGTGGCCCGCGAGGACGTCGGCTTCGTGGAGCTGCTGACCGCGAGCGTGCCCGCCGCCTGAGCGCGGCGGCCCACCGGACCGAGCGGCGCGCCCGACCCCGGCGAAGACGACCGCACGACCACCGCACGATCACCGCACGACCAACGACATGACCACCGAACGACCAACGGCAAGAGCAACGGCATGAACGACGACACGGACGCGATGACGCAGGAGACACGGCACGTGGTGTGGACGGGAGAGTGGGTCGCCGAACGGCTCGGCGTCGCGCTGCACGGCGGGGACGAGCTGCCGGACCTGCTCGGGCTGGCGCTGCGGCGCAACCCCAAGCGGGCCCACCTGCTGGTCTCCAAGGTGCTCGGCAAGCACGTGCCGCAGCGCCCGGACGTGGTGCACGGCGCCGGGGTCGGGCTGGGCCGGCGGGTCCGCGCCCTGCTCGGCGACGAGGACGCCGCCCGCGCCGTCGTCCTGGGCTACGCCGAGACCGCCACCGGGCTCGGCCACTCGGTCGCCGACGGGCTGGCGCTCGCGCCGTACCTGCACTCCACCCGCCGCCCGGTCCCCGGTGTGCCGCACGCCGCCGGCTTCGAGGAGGAGCACAGCCACGCCACCGCGCACCTGCTGCTGCCCGAGGACGGCGCCCTGCTCGCCGGCGACGGCCCCCTGGTCCTCGTCGACGACGAGTTCTCCACCGGGCGCACGGTCCTCAACACCCTCCGCGCCCTGCACGCCCGCCATCCGCGGCGGCGGTACGTCGTCGTCGCCCTGGTGGACATGCGCTCCGCCGCGGACCGCGCGCGGCTGGCCCAGTTCGCCGCCGAACTCGGCGCCCGCGTCGACCTCGTCGCCCTGGCCGGCGGCGGCGTCCACCTGCCCGACGACGTCCTGGACCGCGGTCGGGAACTGGTCGCCGCCCACGGGGAGCCGCCCGCGCCCCCCGGCGACGCCCGGTCCGCGCCCCCGCGCCCGGTGCGCGTCGACCTCGGCTGGCCCGCCGGACTGCCCGACGGCGGACGCCACGGCTTCACCCCGGCCCACCGCGCGCTCCTGGAGGACCGGCTCCCCGCCATGGCCGCCCGCATCGCGGCGCAGCTCGGCGACGCCCGCCGCGTCCTCGTCCTCGGCAACGAGGAGCTGATGTACGCCCCGCTGCGGCTGGCCGGCGCCCTGGACGCGCTGCTCGCCGAGCACGGCGCGACCGTCCACTTCTCCACCACCACCCGCTCCCCGGTGCTCGCCGTGGACGACCCCGGCTACGCCATCCGCACCTGCCTCGCGTTCCCCGCCCACGACGACCCGGCCGACGGCCCCGGAGAGCGCTACGCGTACAACGTCGCCCCCGGCAGCGACCCGGAGCGCCGCTTCGACGCCGTCGTCGCGGTCGTCGACTCGGCCGGCGACCGCCCCGAACTCCACGCCCCCGGCGGCCTCCTGGACCGGCTCGCCGGCCACACCGACCGGCTGCTGCTGGCCGTCGTGCCGTCCCGCACCCCGCGCGGCGCGCTGCCCGGCCCGCTGCCCGGCCCGCTGCGCGGCCCCGCCTTCTCCTCCTACGCCCCCGACGAGGTGGGCTGGCTGCTCCAGGACCTGTCCGACGTCACGCTGGAGGCGCCGACCGAGGAGCGCGAGGAGGCGATCCAGCGCGGCGGCGCCCACTACGCGGAGTCGCTGCCGGTCGAGTACCAGCCCAGCGTCCAGTACCAGGAGCTGTTCCACGCCGCGCTGCGCACCTCCGCCGGCCGGATCGCCCGCGCGGTCGGGACGGTCACCGAGACCGTCCTCGCCGAGCGGGGCCCGCGCCCGGTCCTGGTCTCGCTGGCCCGGGCCGGTACCCCCGTCGGCGTCCTGATGCGCCGCTGGGCCGCGCACGCGCACGGCCTGGACCTGCCGCACTACGCCGTCTCCATCGTCCGCGGCCGGGGCATCGACACCACCGCCCTGCGCTGGCTCGCCGCCCACCACGACCCGGCGGACGTGGTCTTCGTGGACGGCTGGACGGGCAAGGGCGCCATCACCCGGGAGCTCGCCGGGACGCTGGCCGGCCTGTCGGACCTGCCCGGCTTCGACCCGCGGATCGCGGTCCTCGCCGACCCCGGCGGCTGCGTGACGACCTACGGCACCCGCGACGACTTCCTCATCCCGTCGGCCTGCCTCAACTCCACGGTCTCCGGGCTGATCTCACGCACCGTGCTCCGCACCGACCTGGTCGGGCCGGACGACTTCCACGGCGCCAAGTTCTACCGCGAACTGGCCGACGGCGACCTGTCGGCGACGTTCCTGGACACCGTTGCCGCCCGGTTCGACGAGGTCGCCGACGCGGTCGCGGCCGACGTCCGGGCGCTGGCGGCCACCGACCGCACCCCGACCTGGGAGGGTTGGGCGGCCGTCGAACGCATCAGTGAGGAGTACGGCATCCACGACGTCAACCTCGTCAAACCCGGCGTCGGCGAGACCACCCGGGTCCTGCTCCGCCGGGTCCCGTGGCGGATCCTCGCCCGGCGCGGCGCCGGCAGCGACCTCGACCACGTCCGCCTGCTGGCCGAGCAACGCGGCGTCCCCGTCGAAGAGGTCGACGAACTCCCCTACACCTGCGTCGGGTTGATCCACCCCCGCTTCACCCGCGGCGCCACCGGCGCCGACGGCAAGGCGGTGGCCTGCTGATGACCGTCCCCGCACCGCTGGTCGCCAGCGACCTCGACCGCACCCTGATCTACTCGGCCGCCGCGCTGTACCTCACCGGCGAGGACGCGGCGGCCCCCCGGCTGCTCTGCGTCGAGGTCTACGAGGGCCGGCCGCTGTCCTACCTGACGGAGACGGCCGCCGCGCTGCTCACCGAGCTCGCCGAGCGCACCACCTTCGTGCCGGCCACCACCCGCACCCGCGAGCAGTACCGGCGCATCCACCTCCCGGGCCCGCCCCCGGAGTTCGCGGTCTGCGCCAACGGCGGACACCTGCTCGTCCGGGGCGAGTCCGACCCGGACTGGCAGCGCACCGTCGCCGCCCGGCTCGCCGCCCGGTGCGCGCCGCTGGACGAGGTCCGCGCCCACCTGGTCCGCACCGCCGACCCGGCCTGGCTGCGCACGGCACGCACCGCCGAGGACCTCTTCGCCTACCTCGTGGTGGAGCGGTCGCTGCTGCCGGAGAGCTGGGTGAAGGACCTCGCCGCGTGGGCGGAGCCGCGCGGCTGGACGATCTCCCTCCAGGGCCGCAAGCTCTACGCCGTTCCCCAGCCGCTCACCAAGAGCGCCGCGGTGGCCGAGGTGGCCCGCCGCACCGGCGCCACCGGCATCCTCGCGGCCGGCGACTCGCTGCTCGACACCGACCTGCTGCTGGCCGCCGACCGCGGCTGGCGACCGGGCCACGGCGAACTGGCCGACACCGGCTGGCGGGCCCCGCACGTCACGGCGCTGCGCGAGCGCGGGGTGGCCGCCGGCGAGTTGATCGCCCGCGCCTTCCTGGCCGGCGTCACGGACCCGGGGCGTGCCTGATGACGCCGCCCGGTCGCCGGCAATAGGCTGCCGGCGACTGGGAGGAGACCCCGTGGCCGAGCCCAAGAGCGCCCCGCTCACAGCGGAGCTGTACGACTACGTGTTGGCGCACAACCCACCCCTGGAACCCGCGCTGCAGGAGCTGGCGGACGTCACCAGAGAGCGCTTCCCGGACGCGGCCGGGATGCTGTCGGCTCCGGAGCAGGCGGCACTGCTGGCCTTCCTGGTCCGCCTGATCGGGGCCCGGCAGGTGGTCGAGGTGGGCACGTTCACCGGTTTCGCCACCCTCGCCATGGCCCGGGCGCTGCCCGCCGACGGCACGCTGACCGCCTGCGACGTCTCCGAGGAGTGGACCGCCTACGGTCGCGACGCGTGGGCGAAGGCCGGCGTCGCGGACCGGATCCGGCTGCGGATCGCGCCCGCCCTGGAGACCCTCCGGGCGATGCCCACCGAACCGCACCTCGACCTGGTCTACCTCGACGCCGACAAGGGCGGCTACATCGCCTACTGGGAGGAACTGGTGCCGCGCCTGCGGCCCGGCGGCCTGCTCGTCGCGGACAACGTCCTCTACCACGGCGAGGTCACCGACCCCGCGGTGACCGGACCGGCCCTGGCCATCCGGGAGTTCAACGACCACGTCCTGGAGGACGCGCGCACGGACGCGGTGCTGCTCGCCGTCGCGGACGGCGTGACGCTGGCCCGCAAGCGCTAGCCCGCGGGCCGGCGCCGCGATCAGCCGCAGCAGCCGCCCCCGCAGCAGCCGCCGCCCCCGCCGCCCGACGGGCCGGGGGCGGCCGCGGTCCCCCCGACGGCGACGGCGGACAGCAGCTTCACGGTGTCCTGGTGGCCGTCCGGGCAGACGGCCGGCGCGGACGACTCGGCCATCGGCCGGTCGAGCTCGAAGGTGGTCCCGCAGGGGCGGCAGCGGTATTCGTAACGGGGCATGGCCACAGATTAGGGCCTGGTCGCCCGGCCCGGCCCACCGGACGGGACCGGCGGCGGCCTACGGGTGCTCGCGCGCCGACTTGTCGAGCAGCTCCAGCATCGCCATGTACGCCCCGTCCACGTCCCGGTCCCGCACGGCCTCGGCGACCGCCGCGTGCACGGCGTGCGGATGCGTGAAGGAGCCGCCGGAGGCGTACACGTCCCGGCCGCGCTGGATGATCACCGGCACGATCACCCGGTGCATCTGCGCGTAGAAGCGGTTGTTGGAGGCGAGCAGCATCGCGGTGTGGAAGGAGGCGTCGGCGCGGATGAGCAGCACCGGGTCGTCCTCGGTCGCGGCCATCGCGCTCAGCGCGGCGCCGAGGGCCTCCAGGTCGTCGTCGGTGCGGCGCTCCGCGGCCAGCGCCGAGGCGGCCGGCTCGATGGACCGGCGCAGTTCGAGCACGTCGGCGAAGAAGTCGGACGAGGCGCCGGCCGCCAGCTTCCAGCGCAGCACGTCGGAGTCGAGGAGGTTCCACTCCTCCCGGGGGCGGACGTAGGTGCCGTGGTTCTGCCGGGTGGCGAGCAGCCCCTTGCCGGTCAGCACCTTGACCGCCTCGCGCAGCACGGTCTGGCTGACGTCCAGTTCCGCCATCAGCTCCGGCGCGGTGAGGACGTCGCCCTCGCCGTAGTTGCCCTCGCAGATCCGCTTGGCGAGCGCCTCGACGGCCGAGCCGTGCCGCCCGTGATCCGCGGGCGAAGCGGAATTCCCCAACTGCTCCATGGTCACTCCCCGGTGCCCCGTACGCCCTGGCTCCCCGCCCTCTTCCTCCTACCCCCTTCTTGCTCCCCGCGTCGGCCGCCCGCCCCGGCAACCGCCGGGGCGCACCGCGCGGCTGTCCGCCCCGCGGTGCGCCCCGTACGCCCTGGGCCGCCGGCCCGGCCGGCGGTCCGTCGACGAGCGGCCCGCCTCACAACTCCTCGGAGCTACCGGCCGGGGGCGCGCCGCCCGGCTTCCCGGCGCTTGCCGCGCCGGCGCCCGCCGCCGGGCTCGCCTCGGACTGCGCACCGGTGTGCCGGGGGTGCGGGCCGGTGCGGCTGGTGCCGGGGCCGAGCGAGCCCTGCCCGCCGTGCCAGGCGCCCTGCATCCGCACCCGCGCCGACTGCCGTCCGGCCGTCATCCCGGACACCGGGTGCAACTCCCCGCGCTCGAAGCGTTCGGCCTCCTCCGGGTGCCGGGCGCGCCAGTAGGGGTTGTCGTGCGACAGACCGCCGCTGACCCGTCCGTACATCCCGAACACCAGCAGCAACAGCCCCACCACGAAGCTGAAGAGCACGTTCTGGATCTTGAAGGCGAGGAAGTTCGCGTCGGTCTGCAACAGCCCGAGGTTCACGAACCCGCTCAGCAGGAACAGCCCGCCGAGCACGATGTTGAGGGTGGAGGCGAAGTTCCCGCCGATCACCATGCCGGCGATGAGCAGCGCACCGACGACGATCGAGAGCACGCTGAGCGAACCGTTGGTGTTCAACCCGGCCGCGGTCGCACCGCCGGTGTCGAAGAACCCGATGTGGTGGGTCAGGCCGAGGATGCCGAACGCCACCAGCACCAGCCCCATCACGCCCGCGCCGATGCGGTAGACCCGGCTCAGCCGGTGGTCGACGGGCAGGTGCTCGTTGATCTGGGCACGCCGCCTCCTGAACCGGCGGAGGGGGTTCGCGGGCTTGTGCAGCACGTGGCCAGGTGCACCGGTAGCAGCCATGTCCGGCCTCCTTCGCGCAGATGAGCCGCCTGGGCCGTACTCACTCAGGACTCCAGCATCCGACACGTGGGCCTTTCATGCCATTGCGGGGACGGGCCGACCACCCGCCGTGACCGGCGTCCCGGCGCCCCCCGGCGCCGCCCGGGAGACGGTCCGGCGCCCCGCCCCACCTGCCTCGGCTTTCCCGCCGCCCCGCCTGCCTCGGCTTTCCCGCCGCCTCAGCGACCGCTGGTCGTCGTCCCGCCCCGCTCGTCCCGGATCTCCTGCACCACCCGGGCCGCCGTCTCCCGCACCGCCTCGGTCTCGGTCAGGAAGTGCCACCAGTCGGGATGCCGGCCCTCCAGCCCCTGGACCGCGCGGTCCAACCGGGCCACCGCCTCGTCCAACGGCCCGGCGTGCCGGGGGTCGGGCGTGCTGCGCCCGGACATCGCCAGCCGCTGCGCGTCCCGGACGGCGAAGCGGGTCCGCTCGACCTCCTGCTGCCGGTCGGCCGCCACCGCGTCCAGCCGCCGCAGGCGGTCCCCGGCCGCCGACACCGCCTCGTCGGTGGTGTTGAGCAGCGCCCGCACCGTCGCCAACCGACTGGTGGCGTCCGCCCAGCGCTGTTCCGTGCGGGCCTGCCCGGCCTCCTGGAGCGCGGCCCGCGCCCGCCCGACCGATTCCACCGCCTGCTCCGGCACGTTCTGGAGGTCCTGCCAGCAGGCCGCGCTGTACCGCCGCCGCAGCTCGCTGAGGACCGGGGCGACCTGCTGGGCACGGGTGGTGATGGCCTCCGCGCGGGTGCGCAGCGACACCAGCCGCTTGTCGATCTCCGCGGCGGTCGCCGGCAGCCGCTCCGCCTCCGACCGGATCGCCCCGGCCTGCCGCTGCACCTCCTCCGCGCGCTGGATGGTGGCCGGCACGCCGTGCTGCCCGGCCCCCTGGTTCAACTTGGTCAGCTCAGGACCGAGCGCCGCCAGCCGGGCCGCGAGGTCGTCCGCCCGCAAGCCCTGCCCCCGCACCGCGTCCAGCGCGTTGCTCGCCGCCAGCAGCGCCTGCCGGGCCTGCTCCACGGCCGGAGCCACCCGCGCCAGCTGCGTCTCGGCGTTCTGCAGCAACGGCGTGAGGCTCTGCGCGAACCAGTCCAGCTCCCCGCGGACCCGTTCCAGCTCCTCCCGCGCCCGGGTCAGGTCGGCCCGGGCCCGCGCCAGCGCGGCACCGTCGACGTCGTCGCGGTCGAGGTCATGGGAGTCGACCGCCGTGATGTACCCCTGGCTGACCTGGTCGATCCGCTGTCCGAAGCTCTCGTACTCCACGGCGGCCTGCCGGGCCCGCTGGGAGTCGTCGACCGCGGTGATCGTCTCCACCGAGATCCGCAGGTCCCGGTGGGTGCTGTCGAGCTCGTAGAACGCCGCCGCCGCGGCGTCCTTGGCGGCCTGCGCATCGGCCCGCTGGTTCTCCCCGCGCCCGAACCAGCGCCGGGTCCCGCCCCCGGCGAACGCCATCGGCGCCACCGCCACCAGCAGCGGCAACGGCAGCAGGACCAGCCCCACCACGTCCCGGACCGCCCGGCGCGCCTGGCCCCCGCGGGTGCGACGGCGGATCCCCCGCCCGGACGGCCGCGGCTGCGGCTGCATGTGTGTCGCCGTCACATCCCTCTCCCGATCGGATCGCCCCAGGACCGGCTGTCATTCTCCCACCCACCCCAACGAACATCCCGACCGGTGAGTTCACGCGCACCCCACCACCCCACGACCACCCACCCGCGAACGCCCCACCGCCCCGGTTCCACCCCTTGATCACGGGTTTGCGGTCCCGGCCCCACGGCAAGGTAGTCTGTCGGCTCGACCGGGGCGCATAGCTCAGCGGTAGAGCGCTGCTCTTACAAAGCAGATGTCGGCGGTTCAAATCCGTCTGTGCCCACCAGCCAAAACGCCCCCGCGGAGACCTCTCCACGGGGGCGTTGACGGTGGAACTCGACGGCAGTCCCCACTCTCCGGACGCCCCCGCCCCCCGCCGACGCCGCGGGAGCCGGTCCAGGTGCCCCACCGCCTCCCGTCGCGAGTCCTCCGAAACGTGGGTGTACACGTTCATGGTCACCGCGATCTGCGAGTGCCCCAGGATCTCCCTCACGACGCGCGGCGGGACATCGGCGGGCGATGAGCAGGGTGGCGCAGCCGTGGGGCATCGGCGGCCGCCTGGTCGTGGGGGCGAACGCCCGCCCCGTCGAGCCGCGGACCGTCGCGTACTTCTTCCGCACGCCTGCCGGGTGCGAAGATCGGGACTCACCTTTGATCGGGGGACGTGGATGAGCGTGCTGATCAGGCCGGCGAGGGCGGCGGAGGCCAAGATCCTCAGTGACCTGGCGCTGCGGTCCAAGGCACATTGGGGTTACGACGCCGAGTTCCTGGACGCGTGCAAGGACGAACTCACTGTTGATGCGGGGGAGGTCGCACGGAGGCGCGCCATGGTGGCTGACAGGGACGGTCACGTCCTGGGATTCACGACTCTTGAGGGAGAGCCGCCCACCGGCACGCTGGGCATGATGTTCGTCGAGCCCCAGGCCATCGGCCAGGGAATCGGCCGCCTGCTGTTTGAACGGACCGTCGCCGCCGGACGTGAGCTGGGGTTCGCCCGACTCACGATCGACGCCGACCCCAATGCCGAGCCCTTCTACCGCGCGATGGGCGCAACGCGTATCGGAACCACCCGCTCTGGCTCCATCGCCGGCAGGGTGCTGCCACAACTGGTCATCGCCATCCAGAGCTGACCCGGCGCCGGTTGGCAACAGCAGGAGGAAGCCTCTGTCGTGGGGTGGGGAAGCGGCGAGGCATTCCTCGGCCTCGTCGTTCGGGGCGCCGTCGCCGTACCCCGCGTTCATGGCCGCCCGCGCCGGACGTGCGCTCCGGCCCGAGGAGCAAGCCGAGTACGAGCAACTGCGCACCGCCTGGGCCGATTTCCGCCACCCCAGTCGACTCCGAGCAGCACGCCGAAGTGGTTTTCCGTGTGACGCGGTCCGGTCCCGGAGCGTCGCCGCCGGGGAGGATGGCGGACGCGGCGAGGGGGGTGTCGGAGGGGGCATCACATGGCGCAGCAGGGGGCCGTCGTGGTGGAGGGCGTGGACGGATCGGCCGCGGGGCGGGCCGAGTTCGCGTTCAGGGTGATCTATGGCGAAGCGTTCGCCGAGCCTCCCTACGGCGAGTCCGAGGACGACGTCGCCGCCGCCTTCCGCCGTTTCCCCTCCCAGGTACGCAAGCCCGCGTTCCGCGCCGCCTTGGCGCGCGGCGGGGGCGGCGAGCCGGTCGGCATGGCGTACGGTCACCCGCTCGCCGCCGACACGGGCTGGTGGGACGAGCTGACCGAGCCGGTGCCCGAGGAGTGCGACGGGAGGACGGGTGCCGCACCTTCGGGCTGATGGAACTCGCCGCGCGCGGACCGTGGCGCGGGCAGGGCATCGCGCGGCGTCTGCACGCCACGCTGCTCGACGGCATTCGGGCCGAGCGGGTGCTGCTGAACGTCCACCCGGGCAGCGAAGCGGCGACGGCCGCCTACCGGGCGTGGGGGTACCGCAAGGCCGGCGAGGCGCGGCCGTGGGGAACGGGCGCCGACCTCCATGACGTGATGCTGCTCGACCTGGGCGGGTCCGGGGGCATGTCGGCGCACATGGCGGCGCAGTGCGGCGGAGGGGGAGCCGGCCGTGAGCGTTTGTCGGCGCCGATGGCCGTACCGGTGTTTCCCGTGGCCGGTCCGGCCCCGACCTCAAGGCTCCGCTGAAGGCCCAGGGCGTGGTGCACCTCGTCCACCGGACCGACGGTGGTTTCGCCGGGTTTCTCCTGGCCGGTTGAGCAGCCCGGCGGGCCGCTGTGGTGGGCAGCGGCCGCTTTCCTCGGCCCCCGATCCGTACCGATCGGGGGCCTTTGGTGTTTCTGGGGGGATGTGTAGGGTGGGAATGACTTGAACTTTCAAGTAAATTGTTGAGGAGTGCTCGGCCGGCGATGCGATCGGCCGGTCCGTCGCGCGGTGCAGTGGATGCGTCGCGCGGTGCGGTCGCTCCGGCACGCGACATAGAGGAATGAGTTTTTGTCATGACAACCCCCCACAGCATGTCCGGTCTCGATCGGCTCGGCGGCGCGGTGCGGAACGCCCCCTCTCCGCACGGCTACGCCGTCGGCCTGCTCCTGCTGCGGCTGGTCCTCGGGCTGACCATGGCGGCGCACGGCAGCCAGAAGCTGTTCGGCTGGTTCGGCGGTCCGGGGCTCGACGGGACCGGCAAGTTCTTCGAGGCGAGCGGCTACCCGGCGGGCAAGGCGATGGCCGTGTGCGCCGGGCTCACCGAGACGCTGGGCGGGCTCGGGCTGGTGCTCGGCCTGCTGACGCCGCTCGCCGGCGCGGCGGTGGTCGGCACGATGATCAACGCGTTGGCGGTGAAGTGGGGCGGCGGCTTCTTCGCGCCCGAGGGCGTGGAGTACGAACTGCTGCTCGCCACCGGCGCGGCCGCGCTGGCGCTGACCGGGCCCGGCCGCTACGCCGTCGACCGCTTCCTGCCGGGCCTGCGCGCGCACCGGCTGGCCTACGGGGTGGGAGCGCTCGTCCTGAGCGTGGTGCTCGCGGCGGCCACGCTGCTGATCCGGAAGTGACGCCGGGGGCCGCCGGGGCACGGGCGCGGTCCGGGCCGTGGCGGCGGGCAACGACGGGGGAACGGCGGGGGAGCGACGTGCGGCGTGACGGAAGAGTGGAGGCGTGATGGCGGTTCGGCGGCTGAACCATGCGGTGTTGTACATCCGCGAGGTGGCACGGTCGGTGGCGTTCTACACCGAGGTGCTGGGGTTCACGGTGGACGTGGAGATTCCGGGGCGGGCGGCCTTCCTGAGCGCGCCCGGTTCGGACAACGACCACGACCTGGGCCTGTTCGCGGTGGGCCCCGATGCCCCGGGGCCGGAAAACGGCCGGATCGGGCTCTACCACCTGGCCTGGGAGGTCGGGACCCTCGGTGACCTCGCGGCGATCGCGGCGCGGCTGCGGGAGCGGGGCGCGCTGGTCGGCGCCACCGACCACCTGGTCTCGAAGTCGCTCTACGCCCGGGACCCGGACGGCAACGAGTTCGAGGTGATGTGGCGGGTGCCCCGGGCGGACTGGCCGGGCGCGGACGAGGCGGACCGGCTGCGGCCGCTCGACCTGGCGGCGGCGCTGGAGCGCTGGGGCCCGGACCTGCTGACCGGCGCGGCGGCCGGCTCGGCCACCTGAGGCGCGGCCCGCACGCGCACCGACCGCGTGGCGCGACCGTTCCCCACGGGCAGTGGGGACGGCCGCGCCACGCGGTCGTGGCGTTCCGCGGGTGCGGGTGCGGGTGCGGGTGCGGGGGCCGGGACTAGGGGGCGTCGGGCCCCTGCGTGCGGGGCGCCGGGAGGGCGTCCGCGGTGGCCGGCGGGTCCTCGGCGCGGGCGACCCAGCGCTTCTCGACGCCGCCCAGCCGCCAGTACGCCAGCGCCGCCGCCCACACCACGACGAACAGGCCGACGATGACGAAGCCCACGTTGTTCAGGTCGAGCGAGGAGATCCCGCCGGTCAGCGGGTCGTCGAGGCCGAGCTTGTCGTGCAGGACGGTCACCAGCTCGATGGTGCCGATGAGGAACGCGACCGCGATCGACAGCCCGGTGATGGTGAGGTTGTAGTAGACCTTGCGCACCGGGTTGGCGAACGCCCACTGGTACGCGAAGTTCATGAACGTGCCGTCGAGGGTGTCGAACAGGCTCATCCCGGCGGCGAACAGCAGCGGCAGGCAGAGGATCGCGTACCAGGGCAGGCCCGCCGCGGCGCCGCTGCCCGCCATCACCATCAGCGTCACCTCGGTCGCGGTGTCGAAGCCGATCCCGAAGAGGAAGCCCAGCGGGTACATCTGGCCGGGGCGGCTGATGGACTTGGTGAGCCGCCCCAGGATGCGGTTCATGAAGCCGCGGGAATCCAACTGGGCTTCCAGCTCCCGCTCGTCGTACGTGCCGGCCCGCATCGCCCGGAACACCTTCAGGATGCCGAGCAGGGCGACCAGGTTGAGGGCCGCGATGAGGTACAGGAAGGTGCCGGAGACGGTCGTGCCGACGAGGCCGAGCGTCTGGTGCGCGCGGGAGCCGTCGCTCATCAGCGTGCCGGCGAGTTGGGCGCCGCCCGCCACCAGCGCGGCCATCACGACCACCACGCTGGAGTGGCCGAGGGCGAACCAGAAGCCCACCGAGACGGGCCGCTTGCCGTCGGCCATCAGCTTGCGGGTGGTGTTGTCGATCGCCGCGATGTGGTCGGCGTCGAAGGCGTGCCGCATGCCCAGGGTGTAGGCGGTGATGCCGAGCCCGGCACCGAACACCTGGCTGCCGACGGTGTAGTGGCCCGGCACGACCAGGAGGAAGAGCACGCCGAAGGCGACGACGTGCAGTGCCGCGATCACGGCCATCAGACCCGCGGTGCGGACCGTGTCGCGACGTTGCCAGCGGAACGACCCGGGGGAGCCGGGTATGCCGAGGAGGGGGGACTTGCGGGACGAAGGGGAATCGTCCGGGGTATCAGTGGACAGGGCCATCCGGCCATCACGCTCCAGCACCTCGTGGATGATTTCGTGAGATGCCGTGGCCGGTCTCCTGGCTTACGGGTGCCCGCGTCCGCCCCGCCTTCCCGGCCGCAGGCTGCGGTCAGTGGCGCCGTGCGCGCGCTGGGCGCGCACGCAGAGGGGCGGAAACTCCCCGATCACAGTGGCGAGGGCCGCGCCGGCTTCGGACACGAGGTCCAGCACCGGTCTTCCCGAGCACCACGGCCCGGTCACTGTAGCGGGCACCGGTGAGAACCGGCCACGCCCGGTGGCCGGTGCGGGCCGCCACCGGGTGCCGGCGGCTCGGATCACAGGGCCAGGGCGGAGAGGAACGTGTGCAGTTCGTGGTCGAAGAGCGGGGTGTTCTCCAAGTTGACCATGTGGCCTGCGGCGGGCACGCGTATCCGGCGGGCGCCGGGGACCGCGAGCGCTATGGCGTGGGCGTTCGCCGAGATGTCGGAGGAGTCGAGGTCGCCGTCGAGGACGGTGGTCGGCACCCGGATCTCGCCCAGGCGGTCGAAGGCGCCGACCTCCAGGGGCATGCCGGCGCCCGCACCGTCGGCATGCACCTCGACATTGGCGGACGCGGAGGCGCGCATCCGCTCCCGGAAGCCGGGGTGCACGACGGACGGCGTGCGGTGCGGCCCGTCCACCCACATCCGCAGGAAGTGCTCCACGAACCGCTCGACGCCGTCCGGTGCGTCGATCGCGGCGACCTGCTCCCGGATGTGCTCCAGCAGGAAGGGGTCGGTGAAGGCGCGACCGCTGATGCCGGGGGAGGCGAGGAAGAGGGCCGTGACCCGGTCGGGGTGGGCGAGCGCGGTGTCCAGTGCCACCCGGGCGCCGTGCGAGAGGCCGACGAGGACGGCGCTCGGTATGTCGAGTGCGTCCAGCAGGGTCACCAGGTCGTCGTGGTTGGCCCAGTCGCCGGCCACCGTGGAGGACAGGCCGTGGCCGCGGAAGTCGTAGCGGACCACCCGCAGCCCGGAGTTGACCAACCAGGCGAACTGCTCGTCCCACATGTGCTGGTCGAGCATCCCGTCGTGCAGGAGCACCACCGCGGGGCCGGAGCCGGCCGACTCGTAGAACAGCTCGCCGTCGTCGACCGGCACGGTGTCGTTGTCGATCTCGGACCATGCCTGGAAGTCGTGGGTCATTCTGCGGGCCGTTCTGTGCGCGTGGGGCGGTCGGTCGGACGGGTGGGCACCGCTGGTCGGTGACCCGTTCGAGACGGTATGGGGACCTGTGCGGTGACCGGGGCGGCGGTGTCCCGCTCTTCGGGATCGCCGCTTTCCTCCGGGGGAACGCGCGAGCCGTCCGCCAAGTGCCGGAATTCCTCACCGATCCGGTCCAGCACCCGCAGCGCCGTGCGGACCTCCCCGGCGGACAGGTCGGCGAGCCCGCGGCGGAGTTTCCCCGCCTCGGCCTCCTGGACCCCGCGCATCATCGCCGTGCCCTCGTCGGTGAGCCGGATCAGCGACGAGCGGCGGTGCGCGGGGTTGGCGGTCGTCACGACCAGGCCCAGCTCCGCCGCGTGGTTCACCCAGCGCTGCACCGGCTGGCGGTCCAGGTCGAGGGAGCGCGCCAACTGCGGCACGGTGCGCGGCCCGTGGGCGCGCAGCGCGTCGAGGAGGGTGCGTTCGCCGGCGGTCAGGCCGGTGCCGTCCAGCGTGCGCTCCGCCGCGCGCACGATCGTCCGTTGCAGCGGCCGCAGCCGCCGGATGACGTCGTACAGCAGCTCCTCGGCGGTCTCCGCAGCCCCGTGCGCACCCCCGTGCGCACCCCCGCCTACATCCCCCTGTGCGGCTTCCCCTGCGGAATCCCCGCTTTCTTCTCCGACTTCCTGGGCTGCTTCGGCCTTTTCGGTCTCTCCGGCTTCTCCGGCTTCTTCAGCAGCTCCTGCTACGGCCGCCGTGGTGTCCCGCCTCGCGTCTCGCCCCATGGTCCCCTCAGCCCCCTTCATGTCCCGTTCCCCTTCACCCCGATGACACCCTTGCTGTCATGATGACATCCGCGATGTCATTTCGGAAGGGGTGTTGAGGCGCCGGCGTCGGTCGGTGAAGTGCCGTGTGGCGGGGCGGAGTCGGGCGGGGTCAGTCGTCCAGCGGGGGCGGCGCCTCGTCGTCGGTGAAGGAGACGACGAGGTCGGCGCGGGGGCGGGTGGCCGCCACCAGGCGGGCGTTGGCCTCGTCGGAGGTGCGGACGAAGTCCTCGGCGTCGACCCGCAGGCGGCCGAACCGCTCGTGCCGGTCGATCAGCCGGTGCACCCGCTCCTGGGCGTCCAGTTCGATGTACCACGCCTCGTCGAGCAGTTCGCGGATCCGTGCCCAGGGGTCGGAGTGCAGCAGGAGGTAGTTGCCCTCGGTGATGACGAGCGGGATGTGCGGCGCGACCGGGATGCTGCCGGCGACCGGCTCCTCGATGCGGCGGTCGAAGGCCGGCGCGTAGACGGGCGTGCCGGGTTCCGGGGAGCGCAGCCGGGTCAGCAGGGCGGCGTAGCCGGCCGGGTCGAAGGTGTCCGGCGCGCCCTTGCGGTCCGTGCGGTCCAGGCGGCGCAACTCCGCCTCGGCGAGGTGGAAGCCGTCCATCGGCACGAGCACGGCCTGGCCGGTCAGCTCCGCCGCGAGTCGGACGGCGAGGGTGGACTTTCCGGCGCCCGGCGGCCCGGCTATGCCGAGCAGCCGGCGCCGGCCGGGCGTCGCCGAAGCGGCGAGCCGGCGGGCCCGGGCCACGAGGTCGTCGAGGTTCATGATGGGTCCATCGTGCCTGATGGGCGGGGGTGCTCGCCCGGTGGTCGGGGAGGCCGGGCGGCCGGCGTCCGATTCCGCCCGGTGTGCGGCCGGCGGCATCGCCGGTGTGCCCCTCTTCGCCCCCGGCCTGCCTCCCCTGCCCGCCTCCCCGGCCCGCCCACGACGGCGTCCGCCGGCCGACGTCGAGCGCGTCCGCGCCGCCGTCCGGGGTCCGGGCCCCGCTGGCCGTCGGGCAACAACGGCGGCCGGGAGGGGCGGAGTTCGGGCGCGGTCGGGCCCGGTTCCGCGGGGTGGGCGCCCCTGTGGGCGCTACCCCGTCAGTCCGCCGCGCCCAGCCGCCACAAGGAGGTGACCTCCGCGGCCCGGGCCACGTGGAGCGGGTCGGCGGCGTCCTGGGCGCGCGGGTGGCGGGGGGCGATGTCGAGCCGGTCCAGGACGGTCAGGCCGCCCTCGGCGAACGCGTCGAGGAGTTCGGCGTGCGGCCGCAGACCGAGGTGTTCGGCGAGGTCGGAGAGGATCAGCCAGCCCTCGCCGCCCGGGGTCAGGTGGTCGGCGAGCCCGCCCAGGAAGCCGTGCAGCATCCGGTTGCCGGGGTCGTAGACCGCGTGCTCCACGGGGGAGGTCGGCTTGGCGGGGACCCACGGGGGGTTGCACACGACGAGCGGGGCGCGGCCGGCCGGGAAGAGGTCGGCCTCGACGATCTCCACCTGGTCCGCGACGCCCAACCGGGCGGTGTTCTCCCGGGCGCAGGCCAGGGCGCGCGGGTCCTGGTCGGTGGCGATCACCCGCCGCACGCCGCGGCGCGCCAGCACCGAGGCCAGCACGCCGGTGCCGGTGCCGATGTCGAAGGCCAGCTCCCGGCCGGGCAGCGGGGCCTCGGCGACCAGGTCGACGTACTCGCCGCGGGCCGGGGAGAAGACGCCGTAGTGGGGGTGGATCCGGTCGCCGCCGAGGGCCGGGATCTCCACGCCCTTGCGGCGCCATTCGTTGGCGCCGATCACGCCGAGCAGCTCCCGCAGGGACACCAGGACGGCGGTGCCGGCGGTGCCGGCGGTGTCGGTGGGGGCGTCGGCGGGCGGCCCGGCCACCTCCTGCGGCGGGCCGAAGGCCCGGGCGCACGCCTCGCGGACGTCGGGGGCGCGGTGCAGCGGCACGGCCAGCTCCGCGTCCAGGGGGACCAGCAGCATGCCGAGGACGCGGGCGCGCTGGTTCTGGGCGGCGCGGTGCAGGTGGAACGCCTGGGTGGCGTCGGCGGGCGGCGCCTTGCGCGGCCGGCGGTCGACCCGGCGGGCCAGCGCGGTCAGGAGCTGGCGGGCGTTGTGGAAGTCGCCGCGCCACAGCAGCGCGGTGCCCTCGCAGGCGAGCCGGTACGCCTCGTCGGCCCGGGTGCGGTCGTCCGCGATGACGATCCGGCGGGGTGGCCGGGCGCCGTTCTCGGAACGCCAACGGGCGGTACGGACCTGGTCGTCCTCGGTCCATTCGACGACCGGGGGGTGGTTCACCGCGAGTGCCTCGTGTCAGTGGTTCGGATCCGCGCCGGGAGCGGGGAGGGGCGGGGTGGGGACGTTCGACTCTACTCGGTGCCGGCGCCGGGACCTTCGTCCCTGTGCGCTCCGTCGGCGCCGGGGCAGGATGGGTCGTACGGCGGCGTAAGCGGACGCACTCGGGTGTACTCGTACGTACCGATGCTTAGCCCCGCGCACCGAGGCATAACAAGACGTACGCGGTCCTCAACGGTTCATGGGTGGAGGCATGTATGGGCACCTCGCCGGTCATCGTCGGTGTGGACGGATCCCCGGACAGCGAGCGGGCGTTGCGCTGGGCGGCGGACGCGGCCCGGGCGCGGTCGGCGCCGCTGCGCGTCGTCCACGTGTGGCCGTACGCCACCGCCGAGCGGGCCGCGGCCGGTGAACGGGGCGGCGACGCGGTGCTGGCCGGTCTCGCGGACCGGCCGTTCCTGACCGCGCTGCCGGAGGTGGAGTTCCGGGCGCTCAGTGGACTGGCCGACACCCTGCTGCCCGCGCTCGGCGCCGAGGGGCAGCTGCTCGTGCTGGGCTCGCGCGGCCGCGGCGGGTTCGCCAGCCTGCTGCTCGGCTCCAACGGCCTGGCCTGCGCCGCCCGGTCCGCCTGCCCGGTCGTGGTGGTGCCGCGCCCGGACCGCGCCGGCACCGAGCGGGGGCCGGACGGCGAGGCGGTGCCGCCGGCCGACCGACAGGTGACCCTGGGGGTGGACGCCGCCTCCGACGAGCCCGCGGCGATCGGCTTCGCGTTCGCCGAGGCCGAGCGCCGGGGCGCCCGCCTCCGGGTCGTCTCGGGCTACACCTGGCCGATGCTGCTGCCGCCCGCCTTCGAGTACGCGGCGGTCTACGAGTCCACGCAGCCGGAGTACGAGGACGCGCTCGCCCTCCAACTGGCGGACGCGCTCGCCCCGCACCGGGCGCGCCACCCCGGGGTGGAGGTGGCGGTGCAGTTGCGGGCCGAGGACGCCGCGGGGCAGTTGGTGGCCGCGTCCGTGCGGAGCGATCTGGTGGTGGTGGCCCGGCACCGGCGCCGGTTGCCGGTCGGCCCGCGGCTGGGGTCGGTGGCGCACGCGGTGCTGCTGCACGCGGTCTGTCCGGTCGCGGTGGTGCCGGAGACCCCGGCGGACGACGCCGACACGGAGGGCGGCGGCGGGTAGGTCGCTCCCGGGGTGTCGGCCGGCGGTCAGTGCGTGGCGGTCTCGCGCTCCGGGCGCCGCATGAGGTACACGGCGACCGAGCCCGCTATGAAGAGCGCCAGGACGGAGAGGGCGGTGCTCATCCAGGACGCGCCGAGCCAGTGGCCGCCGAAGTAGCCCAGGCTGACGCTGTACGCGGCCCAGGCCAGGCCGGCCAGTGCCGACCAGGGGAGGAACTCGCGGATCGTCCGGTGCGCCACGCCGGCGCCCAGGCTGACCACGGAGCGTCCGGCGGGCGCGAAGCGGGCCAGTACGACGATGCCGCCGCCACCCCGGGTGAGCGCCGTGCCCAGGCGCTGCTGGGCGGCGGCCAAGCGGCGGGAGCGCCCGATGGCGCGGTCGAAGCGGTCGCCGCCGCGCCAGGCCAGCCGGTAGGCGACCAGGTCGCCGAGGACCGAGGCGGACGCCGCGCAGAGCACCAGGGAGGCCATTTCGGCCAGGTGGTTGCCGTGCGGGACGGAGGCGGCGACATCGGCGGCGGGGCCGTAGCCGGCGGCCGTGGTGGCCGCGGTGACCACCAGGACCCCGCTCGGCAGGATCGGGACGAAGACGTCGAGGACGACCGAGAGGCCGACGATCACGTACACCCAGGGGGTGCCGCTCAGCGACCCCAGGCTCTCCACCAACGTCTTGCTCCCGGTCCGGACCCCGCCGCGACGTCGCTCGGCGCGGCAGGGGCGGCACTACAGCCATACAGCGTACGCCTGGCCGAAAAGTGCGCCCGGGCCGGGGCGGGAAAGCGGTCCCGCCCCGGCCCGGGCCCGGTCGTCGGTGCGGACGTCAGACGGTGCTCGCGGCGCGCTCGGCGACCGGCGCCGGCTCCTGCGCCGAGCCGTTGGAGAAGAGCCGGTCCAGCGCCCAGGAGCCGGGGCCGGTGAAGACGATCAGCAGGAAGGCCCAGCAGAACATCGCGGCCGCCTCGCCGCCGTTCTGGAGCGGCCACAGCGCGTGCGGCTGGTGCATCGTGAAGTAGGCGTACGCCATCGAGCCGGAGCTGACGAACGCCGCCGCCCGGGTGCCCAGGCCCAGCAGCACCAGGAGGCCGCCGGCCAGCTGGATGACCGCGGCGTACCAGCCGGGCCAGGTGCCGGTCGGCGCGGCGTGTCCGGTGCCCATCGCGCCGCCTAGGACGCCGAAGAGCGACGCCGCGCCGTGGCAGGTGAAGAGCAGCCCGACGACGATGCGGAAGAGCGCCAGGGCGTGCGGCGTCGATTTCTGGGTGAAGGAGTTCAGGGGAGCGGACATGAGGTGACTCCTAGGACTTCGGGGACGTGTGCGGGCGCGGGGGACGTCGCGCCCACGGGGTCCTGTAGATTAGGCGCACCTAACTAATGCTTGCAAGTTCAACATTCCGCGTGAAAGCGGGAGCTATTGGTCCGAACCAATGAGATTTGAGGCGGTCTTTGCGGCACGCAGTGCCGCCCGCGCCACCGCGTCGGTGTCGGCCAGCGTGACCGAACCCACCCCCGGGCGCGCCCCCGCCGCCGTCACCCAGTGCACGCCCTCCGTCGGTACCCCGACCGCGAACCGCCGCGGATGCGGCCGGCCGTCCGCCCCGATGAGGTGGTACGGGCTCGGCGACACGTCCAGGCCGCCGGTCTCGTAGCCGTCCGCGGCGTGCGGCCGGCAGCCGCCGTCCGCCAGCAGCCCGGCCAGCAGCACATCCCCGGTCCGCCGCAGGTCCGGCTCCGGCAGCCGGGCCTCTATCAGGGCCCCGGCGGTGACGCGCGAGCCCGGGACGGCCGGGGAGTGGGCCGTGAAACCGGGCGCGGTCCCGTCCGCGCCGGTCGCCCGGACCTCCATGCCGGGGCCGACGACCTCCAGCACCCCCGCCTCGACGAGGGCCGTCATCTCCGCTATCCGGCGGCGCGGCGGCCCGATCGACAGGAAGGCGTTCAGCGGGGTGTACCAGCGGTCCAGGTGGTCGCGGCGGGAGGCGCCCGCCAGGCCGCCGTGGTCGACGATCAGCCGCAGCTCGTTGCGCAGGTCCCGCAGCACGTCCAGGGCCGCCTTCACCGGGCCGGCCACGTTGCCCTGCCGGGCGTGCGCGACGTCGGCCCGCAGGCGCTCCAGCAGCCAGGCGCGGAACGCGGCCCGGTCGGCGAACGGCCCCGTCGGGCACGGCCGGGTGGTCCGGTCCCAGTCCCAGCGGTCGGCGGGCGCCAGGCCGAAGGCGTCGAGCACCGCGGCCTCGCCGGGGTCGCGGTGCGCGCTGCCCAGGAAGCGTTCCCGGAAGCGGTCCCGTTCGGCGTCGGGCAGGCCGCCGCGGCCGGTGGCGCGGCGCGCCAGCAGCGCCTCGTAGTAGACCGCCTCCACCTCCTTGGCCACCAGCGGCCAGACCTCCGTCAGGAAGTCCGGTGGGTCGCCGGCGTCCGCCCGCTTGCGGAACGCCGCGATCACGTCCGCGGTGAGCAGCAGCGGCAGGTGCCGGCCGTGCGCGCCCTTCGCGTTGTCACCGCGCGCGTGGTACGGCACGCCGCGCCGCGAGCCGGCGTACAACCGGGGCTCGCGCCCCGACGGCCGGTAGGCCAGGGCGCCGTCGGGACCGGTGGTGAACCGGCCGCCGCGGCCGGCGGTCAGCAGCGCCAGGTGGTCGAAGAAGTTCAGCCCGAGGCCGCGCAGCAGCACCGGGCGGCCCGCGGGCAGCGCCGCCAACTCGGCGGTGAGGTCGGCGGGGTTGGCGGGCGGCAGGTAGTGCAGGCCGTGGGTGGCGGCGTGGTCGGCCAGGCCCCGCTGGCCGGCGTCCGGGCGGGTCGGCAGGTGGCCCTGGGCCAGCACCACGGCGCCCAGTCCGGACAGCGTCCGACCGTCGTCGAGGGTGAGCGCCTGGGTGCCGTCGGCGGCCTCGGCCAGGCGCACCGCGCGGGCCCGGTGCGCCACGACCCGCACCCCGTCGGGGGCGGTGCGCACCGTGTGCCGGAAGACCCACTCCAGGTAGCGGCCGTACAGCGCGCGCCCCGGATAGTCGTCCGGTCCGACGTCGCACCCGTCCCAGTCGTGCAGGCTCGGCCCGGTGCGGATCGGCCCCGCGCACTCCACGCTGGCGTCGGTGAAGAGGGTGACCTGTGAGGCCACGGTGTTCATCAACAGGTCGGCGGGCTGGTCGGAACGCCACACCTGGCCGGCGCCGGGCGGGGCCGGGTCGATGACGTGGACGGTCAGCCGGGTGCCCGGCGCCAGCTCGGCGGCCGAGGCGCAGATCCGCTCCAGGACACTCGTCCCGCGCGGACCCGCCCCGACGACGGCGAGGCGGGCGGGGGGACGGTCGGCGGGGTGGGCGGCGGCCACGAGCGGCTCTCCCTGGGGCGGCGGACGACCGGCGCGCGGGACAGCGCTCCGGCCGTCGAAGGGCGGACGACGGCAAATGTGCGCCCCATCATCACCGTCCGAGGCGCCGCCACGGCACCCGGGTGCGCAAAAGATTCGGCCGGAATCCCAGGCGGGCGGGGCGCCGGTGGCGGCGAACCGCACCGCATCGGCGCTTCACCGGCAACGGACGCATCGGGCCGGGAACCCGCCCAAAACCCTCCGCAACCGTCCGAGGCGCCGTGCCCGGTGCCCCGCCCGACGGCTCAGCAGCCGTCCAGGATCTTCTTCAGCGCGGCCTTCTCCGCCTGGTCCGCGGTCAGCCCGTAGGTGTGCTTGACCCACACCCACATCCGGGCGTACTCGCAGTGGTACGACGCCTTAGGCGGCAGCCACTCGGCCGGGTCCTTGTCGCCCTTGGCCTGGTTGACGTCGTCGGTGACGGCGATCAGTTGGGAGTGCGCCAGGTCGTTGGCGAACTCCTGGCGGCGCGCGGTGGTCCACTGGGCGGCGCCGGACTTCCACGCCTCCGACAGCGGGACGACGTGGTCGATGTCCAGATCGGACGCCTGGGTCCAGGTCGCCCCGTCGTAGGCGGAGACCCAGGTGCCGCTCACCGCGGCGCAGCTGCCGTCCTGCTGGACGTTCCTGCCGTCGCGCTTGAGCACCACCTCGCGGGTGTTGCAGCTGTTGCCCTGGTCGATCCAGTGCGGGAACTTGTCGCGGCTGTAGCCGTCCTGGGGGCCCTCGGCCTGCTCCTTGAGCTGCCCGAGGTAGGTCCGCGCGGTGGCGGCACTCGGCGGAGCGGGCGGGGCGGCCTGGGCGGGCGGTCCGCTCAGGATGAGGGTGCAGGTCAGGGCGGCGGTCGTGGCCGCGATGAAGGACACGCGACGCGCGTAGCCCAGTGGCATCGGAACTCCCTTGGGATGGGGGGAAGTTGACGTGCGCTCGGGCCCATGGTGGGCGCGTGGGGTTGCCGGCGCATGGGCTCCGGGTGACAGCGTGGCGACATGTGCACGTCACTTCAAGGGTTCGGGCGTCCCCCCCCGCCTACAGTGGTCGGGTGCTGCTGCCGGTCAATCCCGTCCTCGGCGTCGTCCTCGGCGTCCTCCTGCTCGCCGCGGTGGCCGTCGCCGCGCTGGCCCGACTCGGCCACGCCCGGGCCATCGCCCTCGCCGGCGTGCGCGCGGCGGTGCAACTCGCCGCCGTCTCCTTCCTCATCGGCTGGGTCGTGCACGTCCTGCCCGCGTTGCTGTGCTTCCTGCTCCTGATGTGCGCGGTGGCGGTCCGCACGGCGGGCCGGCGGATCACCGCCAACCGCACCTGGTGGTGGGCCGCGGCGCCGATCGCCGCGGGCGTCCTTCCCGTCGTCGGGGTGCTGCTGCTCACCGGCCTGCTGCCGCCGCGCGGGCTCGCCGTGATCCCGGTCGCGGGCATCCTGATCGGCGGCGCGCTGACCGCGACCGTCCTCGCCGGGCGTCGTGCGCTGGACCAACTGGAGCTGCGGCGCGGGGAGTTCGAGGCCGGACTGGCCCTCGGGCTACTGGACCGGGAGGCGCGGATGGAGGTGGCCCGGCCCGCCGCGTCGGACGCCCTGCTGCCGGGCCTCGACCAGACCCGGACGGTCGGGCTGGTCACCCTCCCCGGGGCGTTCGTCGGCATGCTGCTGGGCGGCGCCTCGCCCGTGCAGGCCGGCGCGGTCCAACTCTTCGTCCTGGTCGCGCTCCTGGCCGTGCAGGCGGTCGCGTGCGCGGTGGTGCTGGAGCTGATCGCCCGCGGACGGATCCACCGCGTGCCGACGGGGCGCTGACGCCGCCGGCGCTTCCCGGCCCCGACCCCGGGCACGCCGACGGCCCGGCGGCTTGCGGCCGTCCGGGCCGGACAGGGGCGCCGGTGCGGGCCTCAGGCGCTGATGCGGACCGCGATCCCGCCGTCCACCAGCGCCTCGACGCGGATCTGGGTGAGGTCGCGGACGTGCGCGGTGGGGGCGAACCGGGCGGCCCGCTCGCCGACCCCGACGACCCGCATGCCGGCGGCCCGGCCGGCCTCGATGCCCGCCTCGGAGTCCTCGAAGACCAGGCAGTCCTCGGGTGCGAAGCCCAGCTCGGCGGCGCCCTTGAGGAAGCCCTCCGGGTCCGGCTTGCTGGCGCTCACCGACTCCGCGGTGATCCGCACCTGCGGCATGGGCAGTGCGGCCGCGCCCATGCGGGCCTCGGCCAGCGCGATGTCGGCGGAGGTCACCAGGGCGTGCGGCAGCCGGGCGAGGGCGGCCATGAAGGCGGGGGCGCCGGGCACCGGCACCACGCCCTCGACGTCGGCGGTCTCCTGCTCCAGCATCCGCCGGTTGTCGGCCAGGTTCTGCTCCATCGGGCGGTCCGGCAGCAGCGCCGCCATGGTGGCCCAGCCCTGGCGCCCGTGGACGACCTGGAGCACGTCCTCGGCCGGCAGTCCCTGTTCGACCGCCCAGCGCCGCCAACAGCGCTCCACGACGGCCTCGGAGTTCACGATGGTCGAGTCCATGTCCAGCAGCAGGGCGCGGGTTATGAGCGTGGTGGTGGCCGGCATCGGCGGGCTCCTGGGCGCGGTGGGGCTGGCAGCTGCGCTGTCAGGGGGCGGAAGGACACAAGCGGTCCCGCCCGCCGGTCAGGGAGTGCGGGCGGAACCACTTTGTTTTCTCACGATACAAAGAGGAGTGGGCCACCGCCAACCGCTCTCGCCTCCGAACGGCATGGGATTCGTCACGGCCCGGGGGACATGTCGCCCTTCGAGGAGCCCTCCGACGGCGCGCGCCGCACGGACGCGGACGCCGAACCGGGCGCGTCCACCAGGCCCGCCGGGCCCACCGATCGGTCACGGCTGCGGGGTGCGCGCCTCCAAGGACGCACGGGTCGCGGACCCGTAGACGCCGTCCGGATCCCCGTGCACCCCGTAGGTCCGCTGGTACCGCGCCACCGCGTCCCGCACCGCCGCGCCGTACTGGCCGTCCGCCGCCCCCGTATAGAGCGCCACCTGCCGCAGCCGCCCCTGGAGCTCGACCACCTCCGGGCCGCTGGAGCCCTCGCGGAGCACGATCGGTCCGCTCGGCGGCGCGCTGGGGGCGACGTCGCCCGTCGGCACCGCGACGCTGCCGGACGCCCGCACCGGGGACGGCGGCGGGGTCGGCGGGCGGGGCGGGGCAACGGTCGCCCCGGGGTGCCGGGAACGCGAGGTGGCGGGCGCGGGACGCTCGGGGGCCGGCGCGGAACGGGTGGGCCCGGCGGTGGTCGGGAGGGCCGCGGTGGGGGCGATCGCGCCGCCGTCCGGGGGCGCCGCCCGGTCGCGGTCGCCGCCGTGGAGCACCCCGGTGCCGAGCGCGATCGCCGCGGCGGCCACCGCGGCACCGGTGACGGCCAGAAGGGCCGGCCGGCCGCGGCGCCGCCCCGTGGGGGCGGGCGGCCCGGCGGCGCGCTCCGGGGCGAGGGGGGCGACCGGCGGATCGGCGGGGCCCGGTCCGGACGCCCGGAACGTCTGGGACGCGGGGCCGGCGGGGCGGGACGCCCGGTGGACCGCGGCGTCCACGCCGGGTAAGTCCTCCAAGGCGTCCGGCCGCCCCCAGTCACCGAGGCCGGAACCGGCTCCGGCGTCGCCGGGCGGGGCGCCGCCCGCCGCCCCGTCCGGCCCGGCGCCGTCCTGGTCCGGCAACGAGACGTACGGCCGTAAGCGCAGCGGGTCGAAGTCCTCCGCCTCGGCCGCCGCACACAGGCAGGTCGGCCGCCTGTCGCCGCGTACCGGGGCGAAGCAGTGCGGGCAGGTGGCTGCTGCCGTCACGAAGGGTCCCCTCTCTGGAGGCGCGAACCGGCAGCCGATTATGCAGAGCGCCCACCCCCGCCCGCAGGCGCTCCACGACATCCGCGCGACCTCTTCCGGCGCCGTCCGCCCGGCATCGCCCGGTCCGGCCCGTCCCGTCCCCCGCTCCGGGCCCCGTCTGCCCGCCCGCGGTCCGTCGCGCCGCCCCGGGGGCGGCGGCCGGCCGGCGGGCGCTCAGCGGGCCGTTTCGCGCGGAAACGCCCACGATGGAGTGAAGGAAAACGAAGGAAGTGCAGAAAGCGAAGGACGCCAGACGACGGCCCGGCCCGCCGCGCGCCCCGTCCCGCCCGTGGGCGGGTGCGCCGGCGCCGGCAGTTGGGCCGGAGACGAGGGAGACGACGCTCATGGCGCAGGACACCGCTGCTCCTGCCGTTCCCGGCGAGGACCGCTCGCGACGCACGGTCCTGGTCGCGATCGGCGCGCTGCTGCTCGGGCTGCTCATCGCGGCACTCGACCAGACCATCGTCGCCACCGCGCTGCCCACCATCGTCAGCGACCTCGGCGGACTGGACCACCTCTCCTGGGTGGTCACCGCCTACCTGCTGGCGTCCACGGCCGCGACGCCGCTGTGGGGCAAGCTCGGCGACCAGTACGGCCGCAAGAAGCTGTTCCAGGCCGCCATCGTGATCTTCCTGATCGGCTCGGTGCTCTGCGGCCTCGCCCGGAACATGGGGGAGCTGATCGGCTTCCGAGCCCTGCAGGGCCTGGGCGGCGGCGGTCTGATCGTGCTGTCCATGGCGATCGTCGGGGACATCGTGCCGCCCCGCGAACGCGGCAAGTACCAGGGGCTGTTCGGCGCCGTGTTCGGCGGCACCAGCGTCCTGGGACCGCTGCTCGGCGGGCTGTTCGTGGACCACCTCAGCTGGCGCTGGGTCTTCTACATCAACGTCCCCATCGGCATCGTCGCGCTCGCCGTCATCGCCGCCGTGCTGCACATCCCGGCACGCCGGACCCCGCACCGGATCGACTACCTGGGCACCGCCCTGATCGCCGCGGTCGCCGCCTGCCTCGTCCTGATGACCTCGCTCGGCGGCGTCAGCTACCCGTGGGGATCCTGGCAGACCGCCCTGCTCGCCGGGCTCGGCGTGGTGCTGCTCGCCGCGTTCGTCGTCGTCGAACGCCGGGCCGCGGAACCGGTCATCCCGCTGCGCCTGTTCACCTCGCGCACCTTCACCCTCTGCGCGGTCATCGGCTTCGTGATCGGCTTCGCGATGTTCGGCTCGATGACGTACCTGCCGACGTTCCTCCAGGTCGTGCAGCGGGTCTCGCCGACGATGTCCGGCGTGCACATGCTGCCGATGGTGTTCGGCATGCTGCTGTCCTCGACCGCCTCCGGGCAGATCGTCTCCCGCACCGGCCACTACAAGGTCTTCCCCATCGCGGGCACCGCGGTGGTCGCGCTCGGCCTGCTGCTCCTGCACCAACTCGACCCGACCAGCGGCGTCGCGCTGATGAGCACCTACTTCTTCGTCTTCGGCTTCGGGCTGGGCCTGGTCATGCAGGTCCTGGTCCTCATCGTGCAGAACGCCGTGCCCTACGAGGACCTCGGGGTGGCCACGTCGGGTGCCACCTTCTTCCGCTCCATCGGCGCCTCGTTCGGGGTCTCGATCTTCGGCACGCTCTTCGCCAACCGGCTCGGCCCGCGGATCGCCGACGTCCTCGCCGGGCAGCCCCTGCCGCCCGGCGTCTCCCCGACGGCGATCGCCCAGGACCCGCGGACGATCACCAAACTGCCGCCCGGGCAGGCCGCCGGCGTCCTCGGCGCCTACTCCTCCTCCATCACCGACGTCTTCCTCTACGCCGTCCCCGTCGTCCTGGTCGCCTTCGCCCTGGCCTGGTTCCTCAAGGAGGAGCCGCTGCGCGGCAGCGTCATGGCCCCCGACACCAGCGAGGTCCTGTGTTCCAACCCCGTCGAGCGGTCCTCCCGAGAGGAGGTCGCCCGGGCACTGTCCAAACTGGGCAGCGCGGCGGGCCGCAAGGACATCTACGAGAAGATCACCGCCCGCGCCGGCCTCGACCTGAAACCGGCGGCCAGTTGGCTGGTGCTGCGCATCCTCCGTTGCGGCTCGGTGGAACCGGCGCTGCTGGCGGAGCGCAGCCGGGTGCCGCTGGGCGTGATCACCGAGGGCGTCCGGCAGATCGAGGAACGCGGCCTGGCCCGGCGCGAGGGGCTGACGCTGCTGCTCACCGACGACGGCCGGGCCGCCGCCGGACGGCTCTCCGAGGCCCGTCAGGCGTCGCTGGCGGAGCTGCTCGGCGACTGGTGGACCACCGACCGACCCACCGACCTCACCGACCTCGTCCGGGAGTTGACGTCGGAGCTGTGCGGCTCGGACGACGAGGAACCGCACGACGGCGACGCCCGCCCACCGCTGCCCCGCACCCCGGCCGCCGCCCCGCCGCGCCCGCCGGACCTCACCAAGTGACCGGCCGCGGCGGGGTGGTTGGAGGTCACCCCGCGGCGTGCGTACCCGCCCCCACCAGCCGCTTCTCGAAGAAGATCTCCGCGTAGCGGTCGTCGTGGTACGGGGCGATCTCGACGTAGCCGCGGCGCCGGTAGAGGGCGACGGCCTCCGTCAGGTCAAGCCGGGTGTCCAGCCGGATCCGCTCCGCGCCCAGCCGGACCGCGGCGGCCTCCGCGGCCTCCAGCAGCCGCCCGGCCACGCCCCGCCCCCGCCGGGCGGGCCGGACGAACACCTGCTTCAACTCCGCGGTCCGGGCGTCCCACAGCCGCACCCCGGCGCACCCCACGGGCTCATCGCCTCCGTCCCGCGCCACCAGCAACACCCCGTGCGGCGGCAGCAGCGCGTCGCTCGGGTACGCGGCCACGCCCTCGTCGATCTCCTGCGGCGTGGAGCGGCGCCCCTCGTGCAACACGTAGTACCGGTCGGCGACATCGGCGTAGTACGCGCGCAACAGGGCCACCGCCACCGGCGATGCGGGCGGTTCGGTGCTGACGGTCCAGGACGGGGCGGCGGCATCGCTCATGACGGTCATGTCACGCCGCGGCGACGCCCGGCGCAACCGGTTTTGCCGGCCCGGGGGGCGACCGCCCGCCGCACGGGCGGTGCGCCGCCGCGGGCCGTCCCCGCCGGGCCGTTCGGCGCGGGCCTACTCGGCCTTCGGCGCGGCCTGCTGGACGACCTCGAACGACCAGACCGAGGACCCGCTGGCGGCCGGCTTCGGCCGGTCGCCGCCGCCCTGGTGAGCGGCCTTCATCGGCCCCTCCATCCACGCCTGGAACGACTCCTCGTCCCGCCACCGGGTGTACACCAGGTAGTTGTCGGTGCCCTCGACGGGGCGCAGGAGTTCGAACCACTCGAAGCCGTCCGAGCTCTCCACCGCGTGCGCACGGGAGGCGAAGCGCTGCTCCAGCGTCTCCCGCTGCTCGGCCGGGACGGTCAGGACGTTGATCTTTACCACGCTGGGCACAAGGCACCTCTCACCAGACGGACGCTGACTGGCCGCACAACCTTGACCAGTTGCGTGCAGTCTCCTACACGGGCCGGTCAAAGCGGTGTGAAGGCCGCGGCGGGTCGTTCCGGCCCGCGCGCGAGAGCAGCGACCCCGCTACTCCGGAGTGGCGGGAGCAGCGGGGTGGCCTGGTGGTGGCTCAGCCGTGCGTCTTGGCGAAGGCGATCAGGTCGGCGAAGGCGTCGGCGGTCAGAGTCAGGTGCGGGCCGTGCGGGTCCTTGCTGTCACGGACCAGGAAGTCACCAGTTCGCCAGGCGTGCTCCGGGGCCCACTCGATGCAGGAACCGCCGTTGTTGCTGTAGGAGGACTTGAACCAGCGAGGAGGGTCGGTCGTCACGGGGTGCCCTTTCGAAGCGTGGGTACAGCGTTGTGGAGGGGTGCCTCGTTCCGCAGCGCGACCCCGCTACTCCGGAGTGGCGGGAGCAGCGGGGTGGCCTGGTGGTGGCTCAGCCGTGCGTCTTGGCGAAGGCGATCAGGTCGGCGAACGCCTGCGGAGTGAGCGAGAGCTGCGGGCCGTGCGGGTCCTTGCTGTCGCGGACGGGGACGATGCCGGGGACGTTGGCGGCGATCTCGACGCAGTTACCGCCGTTGTTGCTGTAGGAGGACTTGAACCAGCGGGGGGAGTCGGTCGTCACAGGGTGCCCTTTCGTGCCTCATTGATCATGGCCACCGATGCCGCCTGGGGCAGGGCTTCGGCCTGCAACTGATGGTAGGCCGTCAGCAGGGGCAGCACGGCAGCCGTATCGCGCTCAAGGTGCCCCCGCAACTGGGATTCCGCGTACGCGACGACAGACAGGTCCGACATCGTCAGCAAGTTCATTGGAAGGTCAAAGGTGCGACGCTCCCCTATGGCGTACGGGGCGATCTGAAGCACGATGTTCGGCAGCTCGGCGAACTGCACCAGTTGGTCAAGTTGAGCGCGCATGACCTCGGGGCCGCCGACCTGTCTGCGGACGCAGCTCTCATCCATCACCACCAGCATCGTGGGGAGGCGGGGCCGCTCCAGAGCTGCCTGCCGCTCCGCCAGGAACGCGACTCGTTCTTCCGCCTGTTCGGCTGTGATGGTTCCCCGCCGCAGGGCGCTGTCTGCCAGTACCCGTGCATACTCCGGCGTCTGAAGCAGTCCGGGGACGATCCCGATTTCGTACAGTCGGATCTCTGCTGCCCGGCCCTCGTACTTGACGTACTCCGGGAAGCCCTCCAGCAGGTTGCCGTTCGTGATTTCGCGGAACTGGCGCTCGAACGTATCGGCTGTGCCTACAAGGCCAAACGCCCTGTCTGTACTACGCGAAAAGCGAAGAGTCGGAGGCTTCCGTCCAGTTTCGACTGCCGAAATATGCACTGCGGAATATTCCGTGCGGTCGGCTAGCTCCTCTTGGGTCCACCCTCGCGCTTCCCGCATGCTGCGTAAACGCGCTCCGTAGGCCGCTTGAAGGGACGCATCCGGGTTCAACGTCCTCTTATTCAAGACCTGTTCACCGTCCTTCGTTCTCTTCCAGCAAGTTGAAGGATGCCCAGGCTTGCTCCACGCTGAACCTCCCAGTAGTGGAATCGCTACGGAGAGGAGTGGTCATGCCTGTAAGTGCCTACACCGCTCAACCCCCGCCGGCAGCCGTCTGGTTCAGCAAGTGGGCGCGCCTGCCGCTTGACGTTCCGCGCGGGGCGTGCACCGTTCCAACCCGCCCTACTTTGAGGGGTGTTGAGGCACGGTCGCGACGGCCGGTGAACCATGCCTGACGTCTTCTCCGAGCCCGGCGAGGTGCTGATCCAGTCCGTGCTGAACTACCCCCCTTGTCGCTGCGGCGGTGCGACCTGCCCCGAGGCGACGCGCACGGTTGACGGTGACGAGTCGCGGCGCCAGCGGCCCGACGGCCACCGGGACTCCCGCGTCCTGCGTGACCTCCGGCCCCGTGTGCGCGACGACAACGCCCGCCGGAGGTGCGGACGATGACTCGCCACGGAACGCGCCGTGCACCCGGCGGACGGATCGGTGGGAGCGTGTTCGCGCTGGTGATGGGAGTCGCGGCGGTGCCCGCCGTGTCCCTCCTCCTCGTTCGATGACCCGCCCCGGCCCTCATCTGCAATGCCGCGGGTGTGGCGGTCGGGGAAAAGTGACGGGCCGGATCCTTCGGGTGAACCCCTCCCTTTCCGGCGTGACCGTGACGGTGCTGCTCGGATCAGGGTGCCGGCCCTGCGGCGGGAACGCCTATTTCTGTCTGGCGAACCCGAAATGTGAAGGCCCCCACGAGGGAGCGACCCCGGTAGCTCTCGCGTACAAGATCCCCCCCGGTATGAACTCGTACAGGAAGGTCACCATGATGAACACGCCGCCGGTATCCCGCGCCCTCGTGAGCCAGGTGGGTACCGATTACTTCGAAATGGCCGATCACAGAGCGGCGATGGAAGTCGGTGCCGACTTCGTCAACGCCTTTCTTCGTCTCGCCGTCGACTTCCCCAACATCGGCGTCGTGCAGGTGAACGGTCGGGACTTCACATACCGGCTCGACGTCGGCTTCCTGACCATCGACGAAGCCAAGGAGGTGACGCGGAACGTCGATGCCCTCATGGACGAACTCCAGGCATTCCGCGAAAAGGCGGCCGCCGAGCACGCCGAAGCGGAAGATGGTAGCTGAGGGGTGAGCCATGAGTCATGAGGCGTGAGTCAGCCCCCCGCCTCAGGTGGCCGGGGTTTCCGCCCCGCGATTCCAGGCACGTTCGGTTTCCCGGGGCGGGTTACCAAAGCACGGCCCAACGGGGTGCGCAAGACCCAGGCGCGTCTGGCGCGGCTTCCCGTGTGGTTCTCGGCGCGGAGCCGGCCGGTGGGGCCGTCGACCAGGGGGTCACCGCTCCCCGGCCCACGGCCCGCCCCCACCGGCCGCCGGTCGATCAATTGATCGCGAGCAGCTCCACGTCGAAGACGAGGGTGGCGTTCGGCGGGATGACGCCGGGGACGCCGCGCGGGCCGTAGCCGTAGTCCGCGGTGATGACGAGCTTCGCGCGCTCCCCCAGCGACATCTGCGGAACGCCCTCGTCCCAGCCCTGGATCAGCTGGCCGACGCCGATGTCGCAGACGAACGGCTCGTTCCGGTCGCGGCTGGAGTCGAACTTCTGCCCGTTCTCCAGCGTTCCGGTGTAGTGCATGGTGATCGAGTCACCGGCCTTCGGGAAATTCTTGCCGTCCCCGGCCTTGATGACTTCCCTGGTCACACCCATGTCAGATCCTTTCAACGGTGGTCAGTAACAGCGGTCAGAAGACCCTATCGAAGCGTGCTCGCGGATCCGCACGGGCGCGGGCCGGTCGACGGTCCGCCAGCGGGGGCGTCGGACGGGTCGGCTGATTTGTGACGGTTACCGGGCGGCCCGGCCGGACAGGTACCGCCCGCCCCTCGAAGGAGGTCCGGGGCCCGCACACGGACGTGACAGGGACGCGACAGGGAGGAGCGGAACGTGGCCGAGGCACGCGCGGGGAACACGGAAGGCGCTGACGGGGCGGAGGACGCCCCGAGGGCACGGCTGGAGGCGGCGCGGGACTACGCGCGGCAGATGGCGGCGGAACTGGTGGCGGGGCGCGTCTGGCACGACGAGGACGGGCGGCAGACGCCGTTCCCGCCCCTCGGGGACCCGACCCGGGCGCACATCGTGTCGTACACGGTGATCGCGGAGGTCCTCGACCGGGCCCTGTAGCCGCGCCGCCGCCCACGGCGGGTCGGTCAGCCCGGCGGCATCGGGGGCCGCACCGTGGGGACCGCCGGACCGCGGCGACGGCGGCCGGCGGTCAGCGCGGCGGTGGCCGCCATCAGCAGGAGCAGGGCCGCGCCCGCGGTGGGGATCCAGAGGGGGATGCCGCCGACGGTCAGCAGGGTGTCGACCTGGCGCACCCGCCGGTACGGGGTGTCCGCGGCGGTGCGGCGGAACTCGTGGTCGCCGCTGATGCGGTGCGGCTGCGGGAAGTCCTGGTCGAGGGCGGTCAGGAAGACGGGGGCGGGGCCGGCGAAGTCGCGGACGACGTCCTGCGGTCGGATCCGGCCCGCGTAGACGACGCGGGCCGGTGCGCCGCCGATGGCGCTGCGCGGGGCCATCCGGTGCGGGGCCAGGAGGTACAGGCTCAGCGCTTGCGGGGTGGTGGCGAGGCGGGACAGCCGCATCGGGTAGACGAGGCGGTCGGAGGCGAAGGACAGCACGAGCGGGTCCAGGGTGCCGGTGAGGGGGGTGCCTTGGTCGGCGGGGGCGAGCCGGACCGCCACGTACTCCCAGCGCTGCGCCACGTACGGGCGGAGCGCCTCGGCCAGCGCGGGGGGCAGGCGGAAGCCGTGGGCGGTGAGCCAACCGCGCAGCGCGCCGGGGTCGGCGGCGGTCAGGCGGGCGACGTCGAACGGGCCCAGCCGTTCGCGGCCGACGACGCCGACCGACGGGTCCGCGGGCGGCGGGGCGGCGGAGACCGAGCCGCCGAAGTCCGCCTCGAAAGGCCAGTCGCCGCCGCGCGGCCAGAAGTGGTGCCGGAGTTCGACGGCCGGGGCGGTGATCTCGCCGAGTTCGTCGGGGAGTTCGGGGTCGCCCAGCCGTACGGTGGCGCGGTGCGGGACCGGCATGATCCAGGCGGCGTCCGGGGCGGTGCCGTCGACGGTGAGGCTCATGGCGATCCGTTCGGTGCCGCCGTCCCACTGCACCACCGACGTCTCGTGGTGCACCGCCACCGTGGTGTCCGGGCCGTGCACCACCGCCCCGCAGCCACAGGCGTACGCGGGCCGGGCGAGCCACCCCACCTGCACGGCCAGCAGCACCAGGACCAGGCACAGCGCCCGTCGGCGCGCCGCCGTGCCCGCCGCCCCCGTCGTTCCGCCCGTCGCCACGGCCATGGTGGCCTCCCGTTCCGCGCCCGGCGATCCGCACGATCGCCAGGGTCACAGACGGGCGCAGCGGTGTCACTGGTTCCCCTTGTCCGTCCGGTGTCACCCGGACGCGGTGGCGCCGTATGACGAACGGCCGGTCGCCGGACCCTCGGTGGGGTCCGGCGACCGGCCGTCGTACGGTGCGGGCGAGCTCAGCGGGCCGCGGCCGCCGCGGTCAGCTCGCGGGCCTCGGCCTCGGTCTCCACCGCAGGCGGGGAGCCGGGCAGCGGCTTGCGGGCGGTCTCCGACATCAGCAGGACCGCGATGCCACCGATCACGGCGGCCGCCATCATGTAGTAGGCCGGCACCATCGTGTTGCCGGTCGCGCCGATCAGGGCGGTGACCACCAGCGGGGTGGTGCCGCCGAAGAGCGACACCGAGATGTTGAAGCCGATGGACAGCGAGCCGTAGCGCACCTTGGTCGGGAAGAGCGCGGGCAGCGCGGAGGGCATCGCGGCGGTGAAGCACACCAGCAGCAGGCCCAGGATGCCGGTGCCCACCGCGACGGCGGCCAGCGAACCCTGACGGATCAGCAGCAGCGCCGGCACCGACAGCACCAGGAAGCCCACGCAGCCGGTGGCGATGATCGGGCGGCGGCCGAAGCGGTCGGAGAGCTTGCCCACGAACGGCTGGACGCACATCATCGCGACCATGACGACGAGGATGACCATCAGGCCGTGCGTCTCGTCGTACTTCAGCTCCGAGGTGAGGTAGCTCGGCAGGTACGACAGCAGCATGTAGTCGGTGACGTTGAAGACCAGGACCAGGCCGACGCAGAGCAGCATGGCGCGCCACTGGCCGAAGATCATCTCGCGCAGCCCGATCCGCTTCTCGACCTCGCGGCGCGCCTTCTCCTTGGCGCGCGCCTCCTTCTCCAACCGGGCGAAGGCCGGGGTCTCCTCGAGCCGCATCCGCAGGTAGAGGCCGATGATGCCCATCGGTCCCGCGATCAGGAACGGGATCCGCCAACCCCACGAGTGCAGGTCCTCGGTGGACAGCAGCGCGGTCATCAGGGTGACCAGGCCGGCGCCGCCGACGTAGCCGGCGAGGGTGCCGAACTCCAGCCAGCTGCCGAGGAACCCGCGCTTCTTGTCGGGCGCGTACTCGGCGATGAAGGTGGAGGCGCCGCCGTACTCACCGCCGGTGGAGAAGCCCTGGACCAGGCGGGCGAGGAGCAGCAGGATCGGTGCGCCGACGCCGATCATGGCGTAGGACGGGATCAGGCCGATGGCGAAGGTGCCGGCGGCCATCATGATCATGGTGATGGCGAGGACCTTCTGGCGGCCGATGCGGTCGCCGAGCGGGCCGAAGAACATCCCGCCGAGCGGGCGCACCAGGAAGGCCGCGGCGAAGGTGCCGAAGGTCGACAGCAGCTGCGCGGTCGGGTTCCCGGACGGGAAGAAGACGTGGCCGAGGGTGACCGCGATGTAGCTGTAGACGCCGAAGTCGAACCACTCCATCGCATTGCCGAGGGCGGCCGCCGACACCGCGCGCTTCACCATCGCGGGGTCGACGACGGTCACCTCGCCCGGTGTCTGCTGCTGGGAGGCCGTCTGCCGCGGCTCGGGGGCGGCGTCGGAGTCTTTGCCGACGCCCTTACGGGACCCGGGTGCGAGGGGGGACTGCGTCGGCACGTGTTCGCTCGCCTGCGCTCTCTGGGACGACTACAAGGGCATGCTCCCGCCATGGCGTGGAGGGGCAAAGGACGACCATAGGGGCAGACCAGGTCATCACGGACAGTGTGCGGATGGCTGCACAGTCGCTCGTCTACCCTCTCCTCGCTGGGCAAACGTGCATCCGCGAACTTTCTCGCCGGGGTGTCGTTTGTGATCCATCTCGCGGGGATTGGCTGCAACCGCAGGTGGATTGTGGTCCGCGTCACGCGCGAGCGGGGGTGGGGGAGGGTGCGCGTTCGCATACGGAAACGGCACGTGAGGATGCGGAGCGCGACGATTCGCTCTCGGGGGCGGCCCCGCGGAGCCCACGGAAACGGCGCGGCGGTGCGTCGCGCACCACCGCGCCGAAGGATCGTCGCGTTCCTCCAGGATCGGCCAGGGGCGGGCGTCCCGCCACTCGGGCCGCCGCCCCTCCCCGCGAAGCGCCCGCCTCACGGCATCCACGCCTCGTACGACATCACCTCGCCCGCGGTGATCCGGAAGTCGGGCAGGTCCTTGGTGAAGGTGATCTCCGTGCCCAGCAGTTGGCCGGTGCGCGGATCGAGGATCACCATCTGGCGGGTGGCGTCCATCGCGCCGTCGGGCCCGTCGTGGACGAACGCCTGCCCGCGCCGGCCCAGTCGGTCGGTGACCGCACCGGCCGGCCGCAGCCCCCCGGTGTCCGCCAGCAGTTCCACGATCGCCGCGGTCTCCCGCGGGCCCGGCGTCCACTCCTGGCGGAACGACGAGAGCGCCATCAGCAGTTGCGGGACGGTCGCCGCCCCGTCGTCGTTCGCCGCCCCGTAGAGGGAGGTCAGCAGCGCGCGCAGCGCCGCGGGGTCGGTGGGTGGCCTCGTCCGGGCGGCGAGGCCACCGTGCGGTGCGCCCGACCCTGGCGGATACGTCGCGCGGTGCAGCACCTTGCCGTCGCTGACGGTCCGCCAGCGGCCGTCGGCATCGTGGATGATCGGGCGGCCCGGGTGCTGCGGGTCGGTGGCGACGACCAGTTCGGAGCCGCTGCCGTCGGCGTTCCACCGGGTGATGCGCTCCTCGGGGACGGTCACCGGGGACGCGGTGTCCGGGCCGGTCCCCATGGACAGGGTCCAGCTCTGCAGGTGGCTGCCGCGCCGCGGACCGTCGGCCGGGCCGGCCGTCCGGGCCCGCGCCCGGGCGATGCGGGCGAGCCCGGCCAGCGAGGGCTCGGCAGCGGCGGCGTGCGGCACCAGGGCGGCGGGCGCCGCGACGGCCGGGCTGCTGCCCGCGTCGGTGAGGGTGAAGGCGAGCACCGCGACCAGCGCCAGCACCGCCGCCTCGGCGCGCAGCACCAGGCGGCGGCGGGCCCGTCGGGTGCGGCTCTGGTGCAGCAGGCGGTTCAGACCGCGTTCGGCGGTGGCGTCCAACGGGCGGTCCCGCCAGCGGCCTTCGTCGGCCGGCACCGGGTTGGCCGCGCGCAGCAGCTCCAGTTCGTCACGCATTGCCGTCGCCTCCTGCTCGTGCGGACACGGTGGTCCGGGTGCGGTCGATCTCCGTGCGCAGGCGGCGCCGGGCCCGGTGCAGCCGCATGGCCGCCGCGCTCCGGCCGCAGCCGAGGGCCACCGCCAGTTCCTCGACGGTCAGTTCCTCCCAGGCGGTCAGCCGCAGCACCTCCCGGTCGCCGGCGGGGAGCCGGTCCAGTGCCTCGTGCACCCAGGAGCCGGGCCGCTCGGCGTCGGGGCTCTGCACGGTCTGCCGGCCGTGCGCCGCCTCGTGGTTGCCGATCCGGTGCAGCAGTCGCCGGTAGCGCCCGATCCCGCGGACCGTATTGGCCAGGCAGTTGCGGGCCACTCCGTACAGCCAGGGCAGCGGCGGGTCGGGGAGCTCGGCCCGGCGCCGCCACGCTATGGAGAAGACGTCCGCCACCACCTCCTCGACCTCGTGTGCCGGGGCGTCCAGCCGGCGCGCCACGAAGCGGCTGACCGCCCAGTAGTGCGCGCGATAGGCCTCGGCGAAGGCGTCGTCCGTGCTCATGGAACCCCTGTGTCCGGCAACGTCTGGATCTTCACACCCCACCGGGGTGACCCTTCACACCCCGGTGGCGGCCCGCCCGGAGTGACGCCCCACGGCGAGCCGGACACCAACGGGGCATGAAGCTCCCCGCACTGTCGTCACCGGCGGCCGGGTCCGCGGCGCGACCGCACGGCGCGGCGCGGTCCGCCGCGCCGCGGAACCCGGTGAAGTGGCTGACGACCACCGACCACAAGACCATCGGCACGCTCTACCTGGTGACCGCCTTCGCCTTCTTCTGCGTGGGCGGCCTGCTGGCGCTGCTGATGCGCGCCGAACTCGCCCGGCCAGGGCACCAGTTGATGTCGAACGAACAGTTCAACCAGGCGTTCACGATGCACGGCACGATCATGCTGCTGATGTTCGCGACGCCGCTGTTCGCCGGGTTCGCGAACTGGATCATGCCGCTGCAGATCGGCGCGCCGGACGTGGCGTTCCCGCGGCTGAACATG
>NZ_JBJMAB010000019.1:0-147314 GCF_045799175.1 Streptomyces sp. VTCC 41912 | reverse complement strand
CCCGCGGACGCGCTGAAGCTGGGCGGTTCGTACGACGAGAGCATCCAGGTCCACCCGGTCGGCATCGCCAACTGACCCCCATGCGCGGTACGTCGAGCCGGCAGGTCACAACGGACCTGCCGGCTTCCGGCATGCGGCATCCGGTCAACGGTGCGTCCGGGGATCCCGGCGCGCTCGGGGATGACGTGCCGGCTCGACGTACTCACGGTCAACTCGGTCTGCTGAAAGGCGGGTTGACGGTGAACGGCGCCGAGTTCCCCCAGCGGGCCGCAGCTCGACAACGGCCCCCGCGCCGCCACCCTCCTCACTGAAACGGAATCGGCAGTCCCCGCTCCCCCTCCGGCCGCGCGCCGAGGATCCGCCGTTGGGCCGGCTCGATCCGGACGTCGTGGATGCCCGCCTCCCGCCGGCGCATCAGTCCCGACGCGTCGAACTCCCACAGCTCGTTGCCGTGACTCCGCCACCACTGGCCGCTGGCGTCCCGGCTCTCGTACTGGAACCGCACCGCGATCCGGTCCCCGGCGTACGACCAGAGTTCCTTGCGCAGCGCGTAGTCCAGCTCCCGGGCCCACTTGTCGCGCAGGAACGCGACGATCTCGGCGCGCCCGGTGAGGAAGACGTCCCGGTTCCGCCAGACGGAGTCCTCGGTGTACGCGAGGGCCACCCGCTCGGGATCGCGGGTGTTCCAGGCGTCCTCGGCGGCCTGGACCTTCTGTCGTGCGCCCGCCTCGTCGAACGGGGGGAAGGGGGGCCGGGGTGCGGTCGCGGTCATGGCGTGACTCCCGTCTGCGGGGACATGGGCGAAACACTGGAGAACGAGCGTTCTCCGGGTGCTCGGCTAGTCTAGAGAACGAACGTTCTCCCGGGAAGGCGGGCCCCAGTGACGGTCCACGGTGATGTCCACGACGAGGTGCGGACGCGGATCCTCGACGCCGCGGAACGGCTCTTCTACGAGCGCGGCATCCAGGCCGTCGGCATGGACGAACTCCGCACCGCCGCCGGCGTGTCCCTCAAGCGCCTCTACCGCACGTTCCCGGCCAAGCACGACCTCGTCGAGGCGTACCTGCGCCGCCGTGACGCCCGCTGGCGGGCCGACCTCGCCGCCTACGTGGCCGCGCGCGCGGGCCCAGGAACCAGGACGGACGCCGGTGCTCCGGCGGACCGGATCCGCGCGGTCTTCGACTGGCTCGCGGGGTGGTTCGCCGCCCCGGACTTCCACGGCTGCGCCTTCATCAACGCCTACGGCGAACTGGGCACCACCGCGGAGGGCGTCGCCCGGGCCACCCGCGACCACAAGCGCGCCCTGCACGCCTACCTCACCGACCTCGTCCGCCCGCTGAACCACCCCAGCCCCACCGTCCTGGCCACCCAACTGGCCTTCCTGGTCGACGGCGCCATCACCGCCGCCGCGATATCGGGCGACCCCGCGTCCGCGGACACGGCCGCGGCGGCGGCGCGGGTGTTGGTCGGGGCGTCCGCGACCGACCCCTCTTGATTGAAAGCAAAAGGAACGCCCGGCCGGTTTATTGGGGGAGATCGCCCGGTGGTGCTGTCAGTGCCGTGTGCCAAAGTGGACCCAGCAGATGAGCTGAGTAGCAATGGGGGAGGGGCTCACCGTGCCATTGGCGGACGAGGTGGCCGCATGCCACGAAGGCCGGCCGAATCCGGCCGCACTGGTCGGCGAATTCCGGCGCACGATCGTGATACTCCCGATCGTCGACGACGCATTCCTCATGGCCGAGTTGGACGGTATTCGCTGGCTTTATGCATTCAGCGACGAGGCTGCCTTGTCCGGATTTGCCGCGGAACGCGGGGGCGAACCGGAGCCGGAGTGGCGGTACGTGTCCGTGGTCGGCGCCCGCGTCCTCGACGTGCTGGTTCCGGCCATCGGCGGGCCCGTGGGCGTGGCCCTGGATGCCGGGAGCGAACACGGCATGGTTTTCCCGCCGGTATCCGGAATCGTCCCGGATCGCGTTGCGATAGACGCGCACACCGACCCGGCCACGGCCTCGTCTGTTGACACACCGGGCACCACGCACGCCTAGGGGGGATCGTTCATGGGGCTTATAGAGGGAAGCGGTTACCGCACCGATCCGGAGGCTTTCGAACAGCTCACCAAGGGCATAACGGCGGCGATCAGTGAACTGAAGGAGCTGGGTTTCGACATCGAGGCCCAACTCGGTCGCGGCTTCGACAAGCTGTCCTTGGACGCGACGGAATGCGGCGACGACGGCCTGGCATCGGTCTTCTCGTCGTTCTGCGACCGCTGGGGTTGGGGCGTCTACAACCTGATGCGGGAGGCCAACGACTTCTCCGAGAAGCTGGGGCTCACGGCCGGCAACTACTACGAGCAGGAGCAGTACGCCTCCGACATCCTCAAACAGGGCGTGAACGCCGCGGTCGGCGACCCCAACAAGTCGGCGGAGGAGCTTCACCGGACGTCCTGGAGCAAGCTCGGCAACGACACCGTCGACGCGTACAAGAACTGGGACTGGGACCCGAATTCGCAGGCCTCGCGCGAGTCGTACCAAAGGAGCTACGACGCCGTCGAGCAGTTCGGGCACGAGGTGACGTCGATCCCGGACCGCATCGCCAACGGCGGCGAGGACCCGGCCGACACGACCGCGAAGCTCCAGGAACCACGGCAGACACACGGGGGCAGTGAGAAGTGAGCGTGTTCGGGGACGGCCTCAACGAAATCGCCGACGGGGTGGGCGAGCTGACCGATGCCGTGGAGAGCGGCGCCGGCAAGGTCGTGGAGTTCGGGGCCGACAAGCTGGGCGACGGCCTGGAGATGGTCGGCGCCGACGGCGCAGCGGACAAGGTCCGCTCAGGGGGCGACAAGCTCGCCGGCGCGCTGGGCGCCCACGTCGACGAGCGGCAACTCGGCGAGACCGAGGATCCCAAACAGCTCATCCACGGGGACGTCGAGAAGCTCGACGAGACGGTCTCCCACCTGAAGGACTTCGCGGCGGCGTTCAACCGCGTCGCCGACGGCATGCGCAAGCTGGGCTCCGGCCAGCACTGGTCCGGCCAGGCCGCCGACGCCTTCCGCGAGGCGTTCGAGATGCACCCCAAGCAGTGGATGCACGCCGCCGACGCGTGCGACGACGCGTACAAGGCGCTTCAGGGGTACGCGGAAACGGTCTCCTGGGCACAGGGCCAGGCGTCCTCGGCGATCGAGAAGTACCGCCGGGCACAACAGGACCGGGAGAACGCCCTGCACGCCTGGAAGGCGAAGGTCGACGCGTACGTGGCGCAGGGCCAGCGCTACGAGGCGGCCGTCGCCCAGGGGCAGGACGCCGGCCCGCAGCCGACGTCGCCCGGCGACTTCGTGGACCCGGGCACGGAGGGCCGCGAGGCCGCCCAGGACATGATCAAGAACGCCCGCAGCCAGCGGAACGAGGCCGCCGAGCGAGCCCGCAACGCCCTCAAGGGCGCCCTGGCGCACGCCCCCGACAAGCCGCAGTTCACCGACCTGGCCGGCGCGGGCCTCAAGGACGGCGCCAAGGCGTTCGCCATCGAGCACATGCATCTCGCCGGCGGCGTGGCCAAGGCCGGCATCGAGACCCTGAACCTCGCCCGCAAGGTCAACCCCCTCGACCCCTACAACATCGCCCACCCCTTCCAGTTCGCCTCGAACGTCTCCACCACGCTCCTCGGACTGGCCCAGGCGCCCCTGCACCCCGTCGAGATGGCCAAGGGCGTGTTGGGCTCGGGCTGGGGCAGCGACCCGGCGGAGGCGTACGGCACGTTCCTCGGCAACCTCGTCGGGGGCAAGGGAGCCGGCGGGCTGGCCAAGGGAGCCGTGCGGGCGGGGGCGAAGGACGCGCTCAAGGGCGCCGCCCGCAACGCCGTGAAGGAGGGCGGCAAGCGGACGGTGCGCGACCGCTTGCGCACCGCCTGGTGCAAGACCTTCGGCAGCGACCCCATCGACATGGCCACCGGCCGCATGATCCTGCCGCAGACCGACGTCGCCCTCCCCGCCAGCCTGCCGCTCGCCTTCACCCGCACCTTCGAGTCGTCCTACCGCACCGGCCGCTGGTTCGGCCGCACGTGGATGTCCACGCTCGACCAGCGCCTGGAGATCGACGCCGAGGGCGTCATCCTCATAGGCGAGGAGGGCAACTTCCTCCTCTACCCGCACCCCGCCGTCGGCGTCCCCACCCTCCCCCTCGAAGGCGACGGCGCGCCGCTCGCCCGCACCCCGGACGGCGACTACTTCCTCGTCGACCACGTCACCGGCATCCGCCGCTACTTCACCACCCACACCGAGAACCTCGCCCTCCTCGACGAGATCTCCGACCGCCACGGCAACCACCAGACCTTCGACTACACCGAAGACGGCAAGCCCACCGCGATCACCCACAGCGCCGGCTACCGCCTCCTGCTCACCACCGAGGGGACCCCCGAGGGCGACCGCATCACCGCCCTCCACCTGGCCGGCGCAGCCCCCGACGGCACCGACCAAGTCCTGGCCACCTACGGCTACGACGCCTTCGGCAACCTCACCACCGTCACCAAGCCGGCCTCCGACCGCCCCCTCGGCTTCACCTACGACGACGCCGGCCGCATCACCTCCTGGACCGACACCAACGGCAGCAGCTACACCTACGCCTACGACGAGGCCGACCGCTGCACCTCCCAGGGCGGCATCGCCGGCCACCTCCGCGCCCGCTACGTCTGGGGCGACCCGGACCCCACGACGGGCCTGGGCACCAACCGCTTCTTCAACTCCCAGGACCAGCTGACCACTTACCAGGTCAACGACCACCACCAGATCGTCGCCACCACCGACCCCACCGGCGCCACCACCCGCACCACCCGCGACGCCAAGCACCGCGTCCTGTCCACCACCGACCCCCTGGGCCGCACCACCCGCTTCACCTACGACGACGAGGGCCGCCCCACCACCGTCACCCTCCCCGACGGCACCGCCTCCACCACGGTCTACGACGCCCACGGCAACCCCCTCAACGTCACCGGCCCCGACGGCACCACCTGGGCGCACACCTACAACGCGCACGGCCTCCGCGTCGCCACCACCGACCCCGCCGGCGCCACCACCACCTACACCCACGACGCCCGCGGCAACCTCGCCTCCGTCACCGACGCCCTCGGCCACACCACCCGCATCGACTGCGACGCCGCCGGCCTCCCGCACTCGGTCACCGACCCCCTGGGCCACACCACCCACTACCGCCGCGACGCCTTCGGCCGCACCACGTCGATAACGGATCCCCTGGGCGCGACCACCCACCTCCAGTGGACCGTCGAAGGCAAACTCGCGGCCCGAGTCGACCCCACCGGCGCACGGGAGGAGTGGACCTACGACGGCGAGGGCAACCGCCTCACCCACACCGACGCCGTCGGCCAGACGACGCACTTCTCCTACACCCACTTCGACCTGCTCGCCGCCCGCACCGACCCCGACGGCGTCCGCTACGAGTTCGCCCACGACACCGAACTCCGCCTCACCCAGGTCACCAACCCCCAGGGCCTGACCTGGAACTACACCTACGACGGCGCCGGCCGCCTGATATCCGAATCCGACTTCGACGACCGGGTACTGTCCTACGTCCACGACGCGGCGGGCCAACTGGCCACTCGCACCAACGCTTTGGACGAGGTCACGACGTACACCCGTGACTCCCTCGGTCGCATCACGGAGAAGAACGCCGCAGGGCTGGTCACCACCTATGTGCACGACCCCGCCGGCAACCTCCACCAGGCCGCCAACCCCGACGCCACCGTCACCTACACCCGCGACATCCTGGGCCGCGTCCTGACCGAAACGGTCAACGACCGGACCATGACGTTCACCTACGACATCCTGGGCCGCCGCACCTCCCGCACCACCCCCACCGGCCACCACACCACCTACACCTACGACGCGGCCGGCAACCGCACCGGCATGGACATCGCCGGCCACCCCTTGTCGTTCTCGTACGACGCCGCAGGCCAGGAACTCACCCGCACCATCGGCAACAACCTCCACCTCACCCACACCTGGGACCCCACCGGCCGCCTCACCAGCCAGTCCCTCTCAGCAGCAGCCACCGACCCCACCGGCACCGCCCAGGCCGAGGTCCAACAAGTCCTCCAACGCGCCTACACCTACCGCCCCGACGGCCACCTCACCGCCATCGACGACTCCCACACCGGCCGCCGAACCTTCACCCTCGACCCCGCCGGCCGCGTCACCGCCGTCCAGGCCACGGACTGGACCGAGACCTACGCGTATGACGCGGCGGGCAACCAGACGTATGCGGCTTGGCCTGACCGACATCCGGGGGCTTCGGCGCGGGGCGACAGGTCGTGCGAGGGCACACGCGTTTTGCATGCTGGCCGCATCCGCTACGGATATGACAACCTTGGCCGCACTATCCTCCGCCAAAAGACGCGCCTTTCCCGCAGGCCCGATACCTGGCAGTACACCTGGAACAGTGAAGACCAGCTCGCTGCGGTTGTCACCCCCGAAAGCGCTACGTGGAGTTATTTCTATGATCCCTTCGGTCGTCGAATAGCTAAGCAGAAAACTTCTGACGAAGGAGTCGTATGTGCACGAGTAGACTTTGACTGGGATGGCATCAATCTTGCCGAGCAGACCGCAATAGAGTCTAGTTTCGCATCTCCCGTAACGCTCACCTGGGATTACGACGGCGTACGCGCTGTCAGTCAGGCAGAGCGCAAGCATTGGACTGACCTTGGCCAAATAAAATTCGACCAACGTTTCTTCTTCATCATCACTGATCTCGTTGGGTCTCCCGCGTCCCTAGTGGACGAGGCGGGTAATCTGGCGTGGCGTAGCAGTGGAAATATATGGGGGGCAACCAGTTGGTCGCACACTAGTACCGCGTATACTCCGCTCAGGTTTCCTGGGCAATACTTTGACCCTGAAACCGGGCTTCACTACAACCTTCACCGTCACTATGACCCCGCAGTGGGCCGCTACATCATTCCTGATCCTGTTGGTCTAAGCGCCGCTCCGAATCCCGTTACGTACGTCCACAATCCTCTCTCTTATATCGATCCCCTTGGTCTTTCAGGATGTTCGGCGCCGAAGCCTGGGACCCATCTGGGTGATACTGGTCGGCTTGGTGGCTGGATCCCCGAGAAGGTCCCGGACGAAGCGATGGAAGCTATAAGCGACGTCAAGAAGTACGGGCGAGATGCTACGGGCTGGGGAGAACAGTGGCATGGTCCGAACCTGTCCATGGAGACTTTCCAAAATACAGGCAAGGGTGGTGCGCATGCGCTTCCGACGCATTCATCTTCCGGAGAGCCGATCAGGTACCGTGAATACGGTGCGCCAGCGTCTCCCGATAACCCGAAGCCAGGTGGAGAGCGAATCGTCTTCGGAAGCGACGGGTCCATCTATTATTCTCCGACACACTATCAGACCTACATCGTTGTGGAGGGCCCGAAACGGTGATCATGAAAGAGCCCTGGGAGCAGGTTAAGCCGTGGCTGTACCTCGCGAGCCCAGGTTCCGTAGGGCGGGTGAGAGACCTCCTTCCGTTGTCGGGTTTGACGTTCGCGGCGTGGATGAATGGCGAAACGATGGGGGATTCGGACGCGGTATTTGAGCAATTTTGGCACGGTTTCCAATTGCCGGAATACTTCGGGTGGAATTTTCCGGCCTTGAGTGATTGTCTTCGTGATTTGCGATGGCTGCCGGCGGATCAATATGTTCTCTTTATTGAAAAGTCTGACCAGATTCTGCGTGATGAGGTCGAGGCTAGGTTTGACTTCTTCGGTTCACTGCTGAGGGCCGGTGAAAAATGGGGGCGCTTGAGAGGGAGGGAGGATGTCGAAAGGGTGAAATTCCTGGTCGTCCTTGAGTGTGACGAGCGAGAAGTTCAGGGTATGCGGGAAATTATCACTAACGCGGTAGATTCTGCTTGCTGATGTAATGACTGGGTGCTTGTCGACTCGCGCGAACAATGGAAGAGGCGCTGCCATCAGTGGGTGCCGAGCGGGACACTCGGTTCTGGGCGGGGTCACCTCTAGTCGACGCAGACGGTCCACTCCACCCGGCCCACCGCGTCGTCGCGGACCTGGACATGTTCCAGCAGCTTCACCCGGGTCCCGTCCGCTTCCCGGCGGGCCAACCGCTCGTAGACGGTTTGTCAGGGTCCGTACCGCTCAGGCAGATCGCGCCACGGAGCCCCGGTCCGCAGTCGCCACAGCACCCCGTTGACCACCTGCTGGTGATCACGCCACGGACGACCACGTCCATCCACCCGCGGCAACAGGGGTTCTATTCGCTCCCATGCTGCATCCGTCAACTCACCTCGACCTGGCACAAGATCAATGATCAGAGTGTCCGTGCCCGGACTTCGATGCGGGGTCCGTCACAAAACGGCTCACCCGGTAGGTGGTCGGCAGCGCCAGGCGCCCGCACAGCGTGTCGATCCGAAGCAGCTCCCCGTCGACTCCTGCTTCCCGAAGGTGGCGCAACCGCGTACGCATCTCCGCTTGGTCCTGTGTCTCAACAACCACTTCCCACTGTCCCGCGTCCGGTGCGGTGCGAGCAGCAAGCCGCCGCCCCGCGTCCTCCTGCCGCCGCTTTCTCTTCCTCTGCCCTGGCACCTGCCCAGAATCACTGGCCGACGCCAGGACGGCAAGGCAATCGAACCGAGCACGCACTGCTCGGTGATCATTTGTCAGACATGCCCTGGCGGGGCTCCACGTGGCCTTCTTCGTCCTGGCCTTCGGGGAGTGGGGACGCCGGTAGGCGCCCCAGCCTGCTGTCGGCGATGCGGAGGATGTTGTTGAGGGCGGCCGTGGTGCGGATGAGGGTCAGGCGGAGCAGGAGGGGGCCGGCGGCCTCGTTGCGCAGGGCGGTCTGGGCGTCGGTGAAGGCGTGGGCCGCGTTGCGCATCTGCTGGGCTTCCATGCGGTCTGCCCTGCGGGAGAGGAAGCCGTTGCCGTCGCCGGAGGCGGCCAGGTAGCAGGGTCGGCCGTCCCAGGTCGACCAGGGAAGCAACCGGAGGGCGGAGCCCGGCTGTTGGGGGTTGTTGGGGTCGTAGGTCATTTCAGTCCATCTCTGCACGGTGCCGACCGAGGTCGGGCGTCTTGTGTGAACTCCCCACCAGGGTTTAGTGACGGTGGGTACGTTCGCAATAGGCAGAGTGTGACGGCGTAAGTGACACGAGGCGGTTGACGCGATGGGCAGCACCTACGGTGATTGGCTTCGGGAGCAACGGCAGCAAGCGGGTTTGACCCAGCAGCAGTTGGCCGATGCGGCGGTGATGACCCGCTCGCACATCGCCCATATCGAGGCGGGCCGCAGGGTGCCGGCCAAGGACGATGCCCGGCGGCTGGACATGGCTCTGAACACGGGAAACGTGTTGAGCAGCTTCCTGCCGCAGGAGGAGAGGGTCGTCGCCGACTACTTCGAGTCGGCACGACAGCTGGAGCAGCAGGCGACGGAGATCCGGGAGTTCGCATTGGCGCATGTGCCCGGCATCTTCCAGACGGAGAGGTACGCGCGTGCGACGTTGCGTACCGTCTATCCACCATGGGGTGACGAGGAACGTGACAGGCTTGTCGTCGCGCGTCTGGACCGAGCCAAAATCCTCGCCAATACGGCGACTCCGGTGGTGTGGGCGTTGCTCGACGAGACGGTGTTGCAGCGACCGGTCGGTGGCTCGGACGTCATGGCGGAGCAGATCGCGCACATCGTGAGGCTGGTCGAGAGCGATCGGGTGCGTGTGCACGTGTTGCCGCTGGGCGTCGGGGCGTACCACCTCATGCAGGGGATGCTGACGCTCATGTGGTTCGCGGACCAGCCGCCGGTGGCCTACTCGGAGGGGCTGTCCATCGGCAAGGTGCACGACTCCCCGGCCGTGGTTCAACGGCTTCAAGGCGCCTACGATCTGGCGTTGAGTGACGCACTCCCGCTGACGGAGTCACTTGCCCTGATGCGGGCTAGAGCAAAGGGCTTTGGACACCATGACTGAGCACACCATCCCGGATGCCGCGATACTGAGCGGCTGGCGTAAGTCGTCGTACAGCGGTGCAGAAGCGGGTAGTTGCATCGAGGTGCTCGACGGTTACCCCCACGGCGTACCCGTCCGTGACTCCAAGGATCCGCGCGGGCCGGTGCTGGTATTCGCGGGGGAGAGTTGGGCGTCGTTTGTTGCGGCTGTCAGGCGCGCCGAACTGGGGAGCGTGTAGATCGTGACCGTGCACAGCATGCAGAGCAGCGACGAGCTGGGCGGCTGGCGCAAGTCGTCGTACAGCGACAACGAGGGGGCCGACTGCATCGAGGTCCTCGACCGCCACCCCCACGGCACCCCCGTCCGAGACTCCAAGGCCCCCGATGGGCCGGTGATCGTCGTGCCGTCGGGGGCTTGGAGCGCGTTCGTGGATGCCGTGAAGGGTGGGACGTTCGGCGGGCGTTAGGCGAGGACGCGGCGCAAGGAGGCCAGGGCCGTGGTCAGTTCGGGCTCGGTGATGGTCAGGGGTGGGGCCAGGCGGATGGTGGAGCCGTGGGTGTCCTTGACGAGGATGCCCTCGGACATGAGGCGTTCGCTGATGGTGCGGCCGGTGCCGAGGGCGGGGTCGATGTCGATGCCGGCCCAGAGGCCGCGGGTGCGGAAGGCCGTGACGCCGTGGCCGAGGAGTTCGGTGAGGCCGGCGTTGAGGACCTTGCCGAGGTCGGCGGCGCGGGACTGGAACTCGCCGGTGGCGAGGAGGTCGACGACGGCGGTGCCGACGGCGGCCGCCAGGGGGTTGCCGCCGAAGGTGGAGCCGTGTTGGCCGGGGCCGAGTACGGACATGACCTCGCGGCGGGCGACGACCGCGGAGACCGGGACGATGCCGCCGCCGAGGGCCTTGCCGAGGAGGATGACGTCGGGGACGACCCGTTCGTGTTCGACGGCGAGGGTGGTGCCGGTGCGGCCCAGGCCGGACTGGATCTCGTCGGCGATGAAGAGGCAGCCCGCGCGGGTGGTCGCGGCGCGGACGCCGGCGAGGTAGCCGTCGTCGGGGATGATGACGCCGGCCTCGCCCTGGATGGGTTCGATCAGGACGGCGGCGGTGGTGTCGTCGAGGGCGGCTTCGAGGGCGGCGAGGTCGTTGTAGGGGACGGTGCGGAAGCCGGGGGTGTAGGGGCCGAAGCCGGCGCGGGCGTCCTCGTCGTCGGAGAAGCTGATGATGGTGGTGGTGCGGCCGTGGAAGTTGCCGCCCGCGACGACGATGGTGGCCTGGTCGGCGGGGACGCCCTTGACCTCGTAGGCCCATTTGCGGGCGAGCTTGATGCCGCTCTCGACGGCCTCTGCGCCGGTGTTCATGGGGAGGACCATGTCCAGGCCGGTGAGGTCGGCGAGTCCCTCGGCGAACTGCGCGAGGCGGTCGTGGTGGAAGGCGCGGGAGGTCAGGGTGAGCGCGTCGAGCTGGCGGTGGGCGGCCTCGACGAGCGCCGGGTGGCGGTGGCCGAAGTTGAGGGCCGAGTAGCCGGCCAGCATGTCGAGGTAGCGGCGGCCCTCGACGTCCTCGACCCAGGCGCCCTCGGCGCGGGAGATGACCACGGGGAGGGGGTGGTAGTTGTGGGCCAGGACGGGCGCCTCGGCCGCGATCAGGGCGGCGGAGGAACGGCCGGTGGAGGTGCGGGCGTCGGGGGACGTGGTGGGTGCGGTCGTCATGGGCGCAGCTCCTGGGTGCAGCACTTGATGCCGCCGCCGGCCTTGTGGAACTCGGAGAGGTCGACGGGGACGGGGACGTAGCCACGGGCGGTGAGTCGGTCGATCAGCTGTGTGGCCTGGGGCGCGATGAAGACGTGGCGGCCGTCGGAGACCGAGTTGAGGCCGAAGGCGAGGGCGTCGTCGCGGGTGGCGAGGACGGCGTCGGGGAACAGGCGGCGCAGCACCTCGCGGCTGCCGGGGGAGAACGCCTCGGGGTAGTAGGCGACGGCCGCGCCGCCGGTGTCGCCCGCCGTGTCGCCGCCGCCCAGGCCGTCGTCGAGGACGAAGAGGGCGGTGTCCAGGTGGTAGAAGTACGGGTCGGTCAGCTGGAGGCCGATCACCGGGAGGCCGAAGTGCTCCTGGACCTCGGCGTGGGCGGCGCGGGTGGTGCGGAAGCCGGTGCCGGCGAGGACGTAGCCGCCGACGGGGACGAGGTCGCCCTCGCCCTCGCAGGGTGATTCGGGCCGGTAGAGGTCGTAGCCGGCGGCCTTGAACCAGATCTCGTACTCGCGGGATTCCGGCCGGCGCTGCGGGGCGTGGAAGAGCGAGCCGAAGGCGCGGCCGCCCACGACGACCGCGCAGTTCGCGGCGAAGACCATGTCGGGCAGGCCGGGGGCGGGCTGGACGGTCTCGATGGTGTGGCCGTGGTCGCGGTAGGCGCGGACCAGGGCCTCCCACTGGGCCAGGGCCAGTGCGGTGTCGACGTCGGCGTCCTCGCGCATCCACGGGTTGATGGCGTACTCGACGGCGAAGTGGGTGGGCCGGCAGAGCAGGTAGCGCCGGGCGCGGGGGGTGCGGTGCACCGCGTTCAGCAGTGCGCCGCCGGGCTGGGTGGTGGGCACAGAAAGGGCCTCCGCTTCCTGGGATCCGTTTCCACTGCCCGCCGGGTGACGGTCCGTGAGTGGTCGTCACCGGGGGCAATTCACGGTACGGAGCGGCCGATTCTGGCGACAAGAAATGAATGCTGCGCAGATACGCAGGAATGGTGCGTGTACGGGGCGGTTACCGCTGGTTTGCTGCGCGGGTCTGCGGGTGGGGCACGCTTCGGGGGCGGTCGGCGGGCCGGCCGGGGGCGGGCACGTCGGTGCGGTCGGAGGGGCGGCGGGCGCCGGCCTCGGGGCTGTCCGGGAGGAGGTGCGAGAGCACCATGTAGCTGATCGTCTTGCGGATGAACGGCTCGGTCCGGATGCGTTCGAGGACCTCTTCGAAGTGCTCGACGTCGGTGGCGCGGACGTGCAGCAGGGCGTCGGCGCCGCCGGTGACGGTCATCGCGGCGGCGATCTCCGGGTGGTTGCGGACGACCTCGGCCAGCCGGCGGGGCGGGGCGGCGCTGTCGCAGTAGACCTCGACGTACGCCTCGGTGAGCCAGCCCAGGGCGGCGGGGCGGACGGTGGCGGAGAAGCCGGTGATGACGTTGTTCTCGCGCAGGCGGTCCACCCGGCGTTTGACGGCGGTGGGGGAGAGGCCGATGGCCGAGCCGATCTCGGCGAAGCTCGCCCGGCCGTTCTCGATCAGCGCGGCGACGATCTTGCGGTCCAGCTCGTCGAACGACGCGGACTTGGTGCTCATGGGGCGGCCCTTTCTTGCTCTCCCCTCCCGTCCCCCGGGTCGCGGGGTTGAGGTCACGGTAACGGGGGTGACGGTTGGTGGCGCAGCGCCCGGCCCCGGCAGGAAACTCCCAGGTCAGGCATTGGTGCAGGTCAGTATGGGTGGCGTAACTCTGCCGTAACGGGGCGTGCTCTAGCGTCGGGGGCCCGGCGGTCGCCCGTAGGAGGTCGGCGCGGGCGGCGTGACCGGGAGTCGAGGAGGGCGGGCATGGACGCGGACGGCGGCGGAGACGGCCGGGACGAGGCGCTCGCGCGCGGCGGTGACGCGGTCGGCGACGGGCTGACGCGGGCCGACCGGGCGCGGCGGGTGGCGCACGTGCTGCGCGGACAGGTGCTCCAGGGCGCGTTCCCCGGTGGCGTGCTGCCCGACGAGCGGGCCCTGGTCGCGGAGTTCGGCACCACGCGCAACACGGTCCGGGAGGCGTTGGGGCTGCTGCGCGACGAGGGGCTGGTGGAGCGGCGGCGCGGGGTGGGGACGGTGGTCGCCGGCCGGACCTACGAGCACCCGTTGGGAGAACTGTCGGGGCTGGCGGAGGTGTTGCAGCAGCACGGGACGGTGGTCAACGAGGTGCGGGCGGCGCGCACCGTGCGGGCGCCGGGGGCGGTGGCGCGGCGGCTTCAGTTGCCGGCGGACGGCCGGGTGGTCTATCTGGAACGGCTGCGCCGGGTGGACGGGATGCCGCTGTCCTTGGACTGCACCTACCTCATCCCCGAAGTGGGCGAACCGCTCCTGGCGTTGGGGCGCGAGAGGTTGGAGAGCCGGGATGTCTTCGACCTGATCGAGAGCGCGGCCGGGCGGCCGTTGGGATCGGCGGAGGTGGCCGTGCGGGCGGTGGTCGGGGACCCGGCGACCTGCGGGGTGCTGGCGATGCCGGGCGGCGGCGCGGTGCTGGCGGTGGAGCGGTTGACGCGGCTGGCGGACGGGCGGCCGGCCGACCTGGAGTTCATCCACCTGCGGGGGGACCGGTTGACGCTGCGGGCGCGGCTGGACCGGGTCCGGGAGGGGTGAGCGGGATGCCGGAGCGGTCGGCCCCGCGGGGTCCGGTGACCGTCGCGATGTGCCTGTGCGTGACGTTGGTCGTCGGCATGGTCTCGGCGGTCAATTTGGCCATCCCGGACCTGTCCGCCGGGCCGCTGCACCCGTCCGCCGGGGCCGTGGTGTGGGTGGTGGACGGCTATGTGGTGGTCTTCGCCTGTCTGCTGGTGCCGGCCGGGGCGCTCGCGGACCGGCGCGGGCGCAAGGGCACGTTGCTGTGCGGGATGGGCGTGTTCGTCGTCGGCTCGGCGGTGTGCGCGGTGGCGCCGCACGTCGGGGTGCTGATCGCGGGCCGGATGCTCAGCGGGGTGGGGGCCGCCGCGGTGCTGCCGAACACCCTGGCGCTGCTGGTGGACGGGTTGCCGGACGGGCCGCGCCGCCGGGCGATCGCGGTCTGGGCGGCGATGACCGGGCTCGCCGCGGTGCTGGGCAACGTGGGCGGCGGCGCGGCGATCGAGTACGGGAGCTGGCGGGCGCTGTTCGTGTGCGTGGTGCCGGTCGCGTCGGCCGCGCTGGTGCTGGTGGCCGTGGTGGCGCCGGTGGCGGGGCGGCATCCGGGGCCGGTCGCGCCGCTGGCCGCCGCCCTGTTCACCGGCGGGTTCCTGGCCCTGCTGAACGGGATCGTCAGCGGGCCGCAGGACGGGTGGCTCAGCCCGTGGGTGCTCGGTTCCCTCGCGGCGGCCGGGCTGCTGCTGGCGGCCTGGGCGCGGCGCGAACTGCGGACCGCGCGGCCGCTGTTGGACCCGCGGATCTTCGCCCGGCCCGCGGTCCGGGCGGGGGCGGTCGGGATGGCGGTGCTGTTCCTGGGGATGTTCGGGCTGTTCTACCTCAACGGGCAGTACCTCCAGTACGCGAAGGGGTACGGGCCGTTCGGCGCCGGGGTGCGGCTGCTGCCGATGGCGGCGGCGCTGTTGGCGGGGCCGCGGTGCGGGCTGGTGCTGGAGCGGTGGTGCGGGCGGCGCGGCGCGGTGGCCGCCGGGATGCTCGTCCTGGCCGCCGGGCTCGCCACGGTGTCGGCCGCGGACGCCCGCACGCCGTACGCGCTGTACGCGGTCGGGGCCGGGCTGACCGCGCTGGGCTGCGGGACCGCGACGCCGCTGCTGTCGCACGCGATGATGTCGGCGCTGCCGCCGGAGGCCGCCGGGGTCGGCTCCGGACTCCAGAGCCTGACGCGGGAGTTGGGCAGCGCGCTGGGGATCGCGGTGACCGGGACGCTGACCGCCGCGGTGTTCGCCGCCCGGCTGCCGGCGCCGCTGGCCGGGCCCGGGGGGCCGACGACGGTCGCGGCGGCCGAGGCCGCGCTCGGCGACCTGCCGGGCGGGGGTGCCCAGCTGCGGACCGCGGTGGTCGCCGCCTTCACCGGGGGGCTGCACGTGGCGACGCTGGTGTTGGCGGCGGGGGTGGCGTTGGCGGCGGGCGCGATCTACCGGTGGATGCCGGAGGCGGAGCGGGTGACGACGGCGGAGGCACGCACGTAACTCACACGAGGTAACCGGTCGTGCGCGAGGCGTAAGGGGTGTGCGCCGGGGACAGATCGCAGGCGGTCTCCCGGAAGGGCCGGGAGCGAGAGGGAGGGGAACCCCCATGCGTCGTCGCAACGCCCTGATCGCCGCTGCCGCCGCCGCGCTCATGACGCTGGCCCCGCTGGCCGGTTCGGCCCAGGCCGCCAAGCCCGAGGGGGCGGCGACGCGGATGCAGGAGGGCCGCTATCTGATCGTCAGCGAGAACCCCGAGGTGGGGAAGTTGGCCTTCGCGCCGTTCACGGTGCCGGTTTTCCCGCCGATCTTCTTCATCGTCGGCTCGCACGACAAGGACCTGAGGGAGCAGTGGACGGTGCGGCCGGTGGGGGACGGCGCGTTCAGCATCAACTCCACGACGCACCCAGGGGCGCACTGGTCGGTCCGCGGCGACTCGATCGTGGCCTCCGAAGGTGAGCGCGGCGCGTTCGCCGTCGAGCCGGCCGGCGAGGGCACGTACCGGATCCACGTGCCCCACGAGGACGCGGTGGCCACCTTGAACGAGGCCGGGCGCGAGCAGCTCCACCTGGAGCCGGCGAACGGGTCGGCCTCGCAGCGCTGGCGGTTCGTGCGCGTCGGCGAGTGAGACCCGGCGGGGCGCGTCCGGTCGGTCCGGGCGCGCCCCGTCCGCGTGCCTACCGCGGCTCGACCCGCTGGATCTTGGCCCGCTCGACCACCTTCGGGCCCACCTCGGCGGCGCGGGCGACCAGCGCGCGGGCGTCCCAGTCGGTCGGCCAGCCCTCCCACAGGCGCAGCCGGCCGGCGACCGCCACGGCGCGGATCTGGTCGCGGCCCGCCAGCCGGACGAGTTCCCAGCGCAGGTCGTAGGAGGGGGTGAGTTCGGGGACGGCCAGGTCCACCAGGAGGTAGTCGGCGGCCTTGCCGGCGGCGATCTGGCCCGTGACGCGGCCCAGCCCGAGGGCGTCGGCGCCGCCCGCCGTGCCGTGCTTCAGCCACAGGTCGCCGGCGCCGCACACCGAGTCGCCGGTGGCCAGCCCGTAGGTCAGGCGCTGGGCGGACTCCGCCGCGTCCACGAGCCGGAAGCCGTCGCCTCGGGTGCCGTCGGTGCCGGTGCCGAAGCGGATGCCCAGCGCGGCCCACATGGTGGCCTGCGCGACGGCGTTGCCCTTCCAGGCGCTGGCCACCGGGTTGTAGCTGATCGCCGCGCCGGAGTCGGCCACCTGCCGCATCTCCGTGGGGGTGAGCAGGGTGGCGTGCGCGCCGAGGGTGTGCGGGCCGAGGGCGCCGAGGTGGTGCAGGTAGTCCACCGGGCGGCGGCCGACGCTCTTCAACGAGCGCTCCACGGAGGCCAGGTGCTCGTTGACGTGGATCTGGAGCACCGCCCCGGCGTCGGCGCACAGGTCCGCGGTGTGTTTGATGACCGGGCCGGTGGCGTCCTCGGGGACGGCGATGGCCAGGGACGGGTGGACCAGCGGATGGCCGTGCCAGCGCGCGAGGTGGGCCGGGCCGCCGGTCCCGTCGGAGACGATCTTGCCGAGGACGCAGCGGATGCCGACCTCCTCGGTGGCCTTGGCCAGCGCCGCCACGTCGACCGGCGCCCGGGTCCCGGCGTCCGCGACGGTGGTGAAGCCGCCGCGCAGTGCCTCCAGGGCGGCCAGTTTCGCCGACAGGTAGGCGCTCTCCTCGTCCAGGGCGTGTTCCAGCGGCTCCCAGACGGTCTTGAAGATCTCCGACGGCTGGCCGAACGCCTGGGCCTTGCCGAAGCTCTGGGTGAGGTGGTGGTGCGCGTCGACGAAGCCGGGCATCAGCAGGTGGCCGTCGAGGCGGACCGGGGCGGGGCCGCCGCGGTGCGCGGCGAGGAGCCGGGCGGCCGGCCCGACCTCGCGGAAGGTGCCGTGCTCGATCAGGACGGCGTGGTCGCGCACCGGGCCGGTCGGCAGCAGCACGACCTCCGGGAGGAGGAGTTGCCGCTCGCCGGCGAACTGGTCGGGGCGCAGCGCGGGGTGGGCGTCCGGGCGGGGCGTGGCCCGGGTGTCGGAGCGGGGCGCGGCCGGGGACTGCGCGTACGCGGCGCCGGCGCCGGGCCCGCCGAGCAGGCCGCTGGCGCCCGCACCGGTCAGTCCGGCCACGCCGGCGAGGAAGCCGCGCCGGCCGAAACCGCCGCGGGTGGCGCTCCCCTCGGGCGGTGTGCCGGGTGTCGCGCCGGGCGGCCCGTCGGGCGCGTCCGCGCGCCGCGCGCCGTCCGCCGTCGTGCCGCCCGTCGTCGTGCCGTTGGTCCGTGCGCCCGGACACTCGCCGGGGTGGTCCGTCCCGGCCTCCGGGGCCGTGTGGCCCTGCTGATCGTTCGCCAACCCGCTCGCCTGCTTCCGTCACCGCTTACATAGGCGCGGCCGCCCCGGAACCGGGCGGCCGCGTTGGGTGGCCTGACCCTAGGACCAGCCATAAAGCGGAACAAGGCTTTCGACATACGGGATTTGGCGAGGTCGGGGCGTGGGTGGCGCAACCTCCCAGGGGGTTGATCGCGTCCCAGCTCACGGCGTGTGTCGAGGTCCCGACCGGTGGCGTAACGTCGCCGAAACACCCCCCGCGGGGCGGTGGTCGGGCCACGGCCGAACGCGTGAGCGCCGCATGGGATCCTGGTGCGTCGTGTGCCCGCCGGGTGGCCGGCGTGCCCACGGCGACACGGGGTGGACGTCCGCCGACGGCGGCGGACGGGTTGGTGATACGGGTGGACGTGCGGCGATACATGGGTGCATCGATGAGACTCTGCTTCCTGGTGGAGGAGCAGTACCGCCACGACGGCATGCCGCGGGACGTGATCGCCCAACTCCGGGCCTGGGGACACCAGGTGGACGTGGAGTGGCCGGGCCGTTCGATGATCCGGATGTCGGAACTGTCCGAGGTGGTGGCGGCCGGGCGGCACGACGCCTGGGTCCTCAAGACGGTCTCCGGCGGACCGGGGCTGACCCTGCTGGAGGCCGCGGCGACCACCGGGCTGACCACGGTCAACGACGTCCGCGCCATACGGGGCGTGCGGGACAAGGCGCTGGCCGCGGTGCTCGCGCGGACCGGTGGGTTGCCGGTGCCGATGACGTACGCGGCGGCCCGGGCCGAGGAGTTCGCGGCGGTGCCGGAGGCCGAGTACCCGCTGGTCGTGAAGCCGGCGGACGGCAGTTCGGGGCGGGCGGTGCGCCTGGTGGAGCGGCCCGAGCAGCTGACCGCGGGGGGCGTTGCGCCGTCCGACGGCGCCGGCATGCTGATCGCGCAGCCCTACGTCCCCAACTCCGGTACCGACCTGAAGGTCTACTGCGTCGCCGGCGAGCTCTACGCGACCGAGCGCTGCTCCCCGCTCCACCCCGACCAGACCGTACCGGAACGGCAGGTTCCGTTGCCGGTCGAGGTCGCCCGCATCGCCACCGAGGTGGGCGCGGTCTTCGGGCTCGACCTGTACGGGGTGGACGTGCTGCTGGGCCCGGACGGGCCGATGGTGGTCGACATCAACGACTTCCCGAGCTTCCGGCAGGTGCCGGACGCGGTCGCCCGGGTCTCCGCCGCGGTGTTGCGACTGGCCCGCCGCGGCACCGCGTGCGCACCTGCGGGGACGCTGCCCTTCATCGGCCACCAGCGCGGACCGTGGCCCGCGGCGGAGGCGGTCGGAGGCGCGCGGTGAGGATCGGGATGATCAGCGCGGATCCTGGGCACCCGCTGCTGTCGGCGACCGCGGCCGTGCTGCGGCGGGCCGACCACCGGGTGGAGTTCCTCGCCCCGGACGGCACGCCGCTCGACCCGGACGGGCGACCGGCCGGGCGGGCCGCGCCCGGCGCCCCGGCCGACGTCTACCTGCTCAAGGCGCGGACCCCGGAGGCGCTGACCACCGCCGCGCGGCTGGCGGACCGGGGGGCGCCGGTCATCAACTCGGTGTCGGCGACCGAGGGGTGCCTGGACCGGGTCGGGATGGCCCAGCGGGCGCGGGCGGCCGGGCTGCCGTTCGCGGAGACCCTGCGGGTGGCGACGGTCCGCGAACTGGCGGCCGACGGGGCGGACCTCGACTACCCCCTGGTCCTCAAGAGCCGCCGCAGCCACCGCGGCGACCTCGTGGCGCGCGTCGGATCGCCGGCCGAGCTGGCCGAGTGGGCCGCCGCCCGGCCCGACGAGCCCGTGGTCGTCCAGGAGTTCACCGCCAACAGCGGCTGGGACCACAAGCTGTGGATCGTGGACGGGCAGCCGTTCGCCGCCCGCCGCCGCTCCGAGCTGTCCGCCGGCGGCCGCGGCCCGAACCGCCCGCTGCCGCCCGCCGCCCTGCCCGCCGCCTGGATCGAGGCCGCACTGCACGCCGGCGAGGTCTTCGGCCTGGAGGTGTACGGCGTGGACGTGCTGCACCTCGGTGCCGGCGCCCCGCTGTTCGTGGACATCAACGCCTTTCCGGGCATCCGCGGCCAGGTCGGCGCCCCGGAGACGCTGGCGGCACTGGCGCTGCGCCGGGCCGCGGACGGTGACGGTCGGTGACCGGAAGGGCCCGGCCCGGATGGTCGACGTCCCCCACGAGGCTCCCCCTATAGCTCACACGCCCCAGGAGTTACACCCCCACCCCGCCAACTCAACCCGAAAGAGTGCCAGTTCACCGCCGGTATGACCGCAGACGTCTACGGCGCTGACGCCCGGGGTAGGGCTGGCGCCGTCAGAGGGGGTGCTTTGGCGCGCCCTCCTTCCGTGCGCACCGTCCGTACGGAGGGGCACCAGTATCGGGAGAGGCCACCAACGGTGACGCAGTCACAGTCCCAGCCCGCGGCGCAGCCGTTCACCTTGCCGCACTTCTACATGCCGCACCCGGCGCGGCTGAACCCGCACCTGGAGGCCGCCCGGACGCACTCCCGACAGTGGGCCCGGCAGATGAACATGCTGGAAGGTTCCGGCATTTGGGACCAGCGGGACCTGGACGCCCACGACTACGCGTTGCTGTGCGCCTACACCCACCCGGAGTGCTCCGAGGAGGCACTCAACCTCGTCACCGACTGGTACGTCTGGGTCTTCTTCTTCGACGACCACTTCCTGGAGGAGTTCAAGCGCACCCTGGACCGGGAGGGCGGCAAGGCGTACCTCGACCGGCTCCCCGCGTTCATGCCGATGGACCTGGACACGCCCATGCCGGAGCCGACCAACCAGGTCGAGGCGGGGCTGGCGGACCTGTGGCGGCGCACCGTGCCCGCGATGTCGCTGGACTGGCGCCGCCGGTTCGCCGAGAGCACCGAGAACCTCCTCAACGAATCCCTCTGGGAACTCTCCAACATCGACATCAACCGGATCTCCAACCCGGTCGAGTACATCGAGATGCGGCGGAAGGTGGGCGGCGCCCCCTGGTCGGCGGGGCTCGTGGAGTACGCCACCGGCGCCGAGGTCCCGGCCGCCGTCGCGGCGTCCCGCCCCCTGCGCGTCCTCAAGGACGCCTTCTCCGACGCCGTCCACCTGCGCAACGACCTCTTCTCGTACCAGCGCGAGATCGAGGACGAGGGCGAACTGAGCAACGGCGTCCTGGTGCTGGAGACGTTTCTGAACTGCACCACCCAGGAGGCCGCGGACGCCGTCAACGACCTGATCACCTCCCGCCTCCAGCAGTTCGAGGACACCGTCTTCACCGAACTGCCCACGCTCTTCGCCGACCAGGGCCTCGACCCGGCCGGCTGCGCCGCCGTGCTCGCCTACGCCAAGGGCCTCCAGGACTGGCAGTCCGGCGGCCACGAGTGGCACATGCGCTCCAGCCGCTACATGAACGGCGGCGGGGCGGGCGAACCCGGCGGCACCGCCGCCCCCTGGTCACCGCTGGTCTTCGGCGGCCTGGGCGCCCAGGGGCTGGGCGCGCTCGCCACCGGGGCGCTCGGCCTGGGCACCTCGGCCGCGGACCTGCCGACCGCGCTGCGCACCGCCGGAAACCAGCGGGTGCGGCGCCGCAGCCACGTCCCGCACCAGCCGGTCGGCCCGTCCCAACTCCCTGACTTCTTCATGCCGTTCACCACCACCCTCAGCCCCCACCTGGCCGCGGCCCGACGCAACGTCGTCACCTGGGCGCAGCGGATGGGGCTGCTCCAGCCGCAGCCCGGCGTGCCGTTCTCCGCCATCTGGGACGAGGACGCGCTGGTCCGCTTCGACTTCGCGCTGTGCGCCGCCGGCCTGCACCCCGACGCCACCCCCGACGAACTCGACCTGGGCACCCAGTGGCTGACCTGGGGCACCTACGCCGACGACTACTACCCCGCGGTCTTCGGCCGGACCCGCGACGTCGCCGGCGCGCTGGCCACCACCAAGCGCCTCTCCGCCCTGATGCCCGTCGGCACCACCGACCGGGCGCCCGAACCGGCCAACGCCCTCGAACGCGCCCTCGCCGACCTGTGGACCCGCACCGCCGGGCCGATGGCGCCCGACGCGCGCCGCACGTTCAAGGCCACCGTCGACGCGATGACGGCCAGTTGGCTCTGGGAACTGGACAACATGGTGCTGCACCGCGTCCCGGACCCGGTCGACTACATCGAGATGCGCCGCGCCACCTTCGGCTCGGACCTCACCATGAGCCTGAGCCGGCTCGGACACGGCCGCCAGGTGCCGCCGGAGGTCTACCGCAGCGGTCCGATGCGCTCCCTGGAGAACGCCGCCGCCGACTACGCCTGCCTGCTCAACGACGTCTTCTCGTACCAGAAGGAGATCGAGTACGAGGGCGAGGTCCACAACGGCGTCCTCGTCGTGCAGAACTTCTTCGACTGCGACTACCCGACCGCGCTGGCCATCGTCCACGACCTGATGACCTCCCGCATGCGCGAGTTCCAGCACATCGCCGCCCACCAACTCCCCGTTCTCTACGACGATTTCAAGCTCTCGGCCGAAGCCCGCGCCACCCTCGACGGCTACGTCAAGGAGCTGGAGAACTGGCTCGCCGGCATCCTCACCTGGCACCGCGAATGCCGCCGCTACCGCCCCGAGTACCTCCGCCACCACCCCGGCACCACGGGCTGGAACCCGGGCGCGACGGGGCTGGGGACGTCGGCGGCGCGGGTGCCGGCCGGGGCCTGACCCGGCCGGGGTGCCGGTCCGGCCCCGCGCGGGACCCGGCTCAGCGGCGCAGCGTCGTGCTGCGCCGCAGGCCGGACAGCTTCTGCGGGTTGCGCACGGAGTAGAGCCCGGTGATGAGGCCGTCGTCGAGGTGCACCGCCAGCACGGTGTCGATCTGCCCGTCGAGCCGAAGGAGCAGCGCCGGGTAGCCGTTGACCTGCGCCAACTCCATCGCTCTGGCACGGAGGTTGCCCAGCCCGGCGGCCAGGACGGCGGCGACCGCGGCGGCCCCGACGACGGGGGCGAGCGCGGCGCGGGCGATGCCGCCGCCGTCGCCGAGGAACACGACGTCGGGCGCGAGGACGTCGAGCAGGGGTTGCAGGTCGCCGGTGCTGACCGCCCGTTGGAACGCCGTGACGGCGGTCCGGGTGTCGGCCGGTGAGGCGGTCGCCCGTGGGCGGCGGGCCGCGACGTGGGCCCGTGCCCGGTAGGCGAGTTGGCGGACCGCGGCCGGGGTCCGCTCGACGACCTCGGCGATCTCCTCGTAGTCCAGGGCGAAGACCTCGCGCAGGACGAACACCGCCCGCTCGATGGGCGCGAGCGTTTCGAGCACCAGCAGCATCGCCATCGAGACGTGTTCGGCCAGTTCGACGTCGGTGGCCACGTCGGGCGCGGTGAGCAGGGGTTCGGGCAGCCAGGGGCCGACGTAGGTCTCCTTGCGGCGGCCGAGCGCGCGCAGGCGGTCGAGCGCTTGGCGGGTGGTGATCCGGACCAGGTAGGCGCGCTGGTCCCGCACGGCGTCGAGGTCGACGGTGGCCCAGCGCAACCAGGTCTCCTGGAGGACGTCCTCGGCGTCGGCGGCCGAACCGAGCATCTCGTAGGCGACCGTGAAGAGCAGGTTGCGGTGGGCGACATACGCCTCGGTGGCGAGGGCCGCGCGGCCGGAGCGGTGCCCGCCGACGCCGCGATCGTCAGATGTGCTCCGCGCCGATCCGGTCATGGGGATCCTGCTCTCTCTCGTCGGTGTCGCCCATCCGACGCCGGCCGCCGCCGTTCCATAACACCGGGCCGGGGTGGTTCAGCTCACACCGCGGCAGTCGTTATGCCGGTCCGCGGCCCGCCGTCTTGTGGTCGTTCATGCAGGCACCGCCACGAGTGAGGACCCCGTCATGGAACCCCGTTTCGACCTGAACGCCAACGCCCTCGGCGCGAAGATCGGCAAGCGCTTCGCCCACACCAGCGTCGCGATCATGCAGTCCGGCCTGCCGAAGTCGCTGGTGGAACTGGTGGAACTGCGTGCCAGCCAGCTCAACGGCTGCGGATTCTGCGTCGACGCGCACGCCAAGGAACTGGCGGCCGCCGGCGAACCCGCGGTCCGGATCAACCTGGTCGCGGCCTGGCGCGAATCCACCGTGTTCACCGAGGCCGAGCAGGCCGCACTGGCGTTGGCCGAGGAGGGCACCCGCATGGCCGACGCCCACCACGGCGTGTCCGACGCGACCTGGGCCCTGGTGCGCAAGCACTACGACGACGACCAGACCGCCGCGCTGGTCTACCTGGTAGCCATGATCAACGCCGCCAACCGGCTCCTGGTGATCACCAGGACCAAGGGCGGCTCCTACCAGGCCGGCACCTTCGACGCCGCGGGCGACTGAGGGCCCCGGCCGCCGGCGCGGTCGCGGTCGGGGCGGGCGGCCTGCATTCCGCCCGCCCCGGGGCAGCGAGCGGGAGCCCCCGCGCCGCCGCCGTCCAACCGGCGTGTGCCGGTGGTCAGTTGGTGCGCCGGGCCGCCAGGTGTGCGAGGAGGCGGGCGCGGTGGGCGTCGTTCTGGGCGAGGGCCAGGGCGGTCCAGGCCATGGCGAGGCCGCCGTCCAGGAGGGCGCGGTCGGCGCTGTCCGTCGTGCCGTAGCGGGTGAACTCCGGGTTGTGCATGATCGCGTCGGCGCAGTCGTAGCCGATCATGGGGTGGATGGTGGGGACGACCTGCGAGACGTTGCCCATGTCGGTGGAGCCGCCGCGCAGGGTCGGGTCGCTGGGCGGCACGGTGCGGCCCAGCGCGGTCGCGGCGGCCGTGTAGAGGGCGCACATGTCGAGGTCCTGGCGCAGGTCGGCGTAGTCGTTGCCGACCGGGGTGAGGGTGAGGTCGGCGCCGGTTGCCAGCGCGCCGGCCTCGAAGCAGGCGCGGATGCGGGACTGGAGTTCGCGCAGGTCCTCGACGGTCTCGGCGCGGCAGTCGTAGGCGGCGGTGGTGCGACCGGGGATGACGTTGGAGGCCTCGCCGCCGGAGGTGGTGATGCCGTGGACGACGCCGCCGGGGACCATCTGCTGGCGGTGGGCGCCGATGGCCACCTGGGCGATCATCAGGGCGTCGGCGGCGTTGACGCCGCGGTGCGGGGCGGCCGAGGCGTGCGCGGTGCGGCCGGTGTAGGCGACCTCCCAGCTGCTGATGGCCAGGGACGTCATGCCGATGGCGTCGGTCGGGGCGGCGTGCACCATCATCGCCGCGGCCACGTCGTCGAAGGCGCCGGCGCGGAGCATGTCGGCCTTGCCGCCGCCGGATTCCTCCGCGGGCGTGCCGAGCAGCTTGACGGTGATGCCGAGCTCGTCGGCGAACGGGGCGAGGGCGAGCGCCGCGGTGGTCGCCGCGGCGCCGTTGACGTTGTGGCCGCAGGCGTGGCCGATGCCGGGCAGGGCGTCGTACTCCGCGCAGATGCCGATCACCAGCTCGCCGGAACCGGCGGTGGCGGTGAAGGCGGTGGGCAGGTCGCAGACGCCCCGCTCGACGGCGAAACCGGCCCGCTCCACCAGATCGGCGATCTTCTTCGCGGAGCGGTGCTCCTCGTAGGCGAGTTCCGGCTCCGCGTGCAGGCTGTGGCTGAGCGCGATGACGTCGTCCTGGTGCGCGGTGACGGTGTCGCGGGTGCGCTGGTGCAGGGCGGTGAGGGGGAGCGGGGCGGTGGGGGCCGTCATCGAGGGGTCCTTTCCGTACGGGCCGGGCGGGCGGAGGTCAGGGGGCGGCCGTCGGCGACGGGGCCGCGTCGCGGTGGTGGCGGTACAGGAGTCCGATCAGCGCGCCCGCCAGCGAGACGACGGTGCACAGCAGCCAGGCGTGGGTGTACGCGGACTCGGCGGGCAGCTGGTGGCCGGCGGTGGTCTCGGCGGCGAAGACCGACAGGACCACGGCGGCGCCGAGCGAACCGCCGACGTTGATCAGGAGTTCGTTGATGCCGGAGCCGACCGAGGTCTGGTCGTGCGGCACCGCCTCGACGGCGAGGGTGCGGGTGGAGTGCTGGAGCAGCCCGCTGCCGAGGCCGACGACCGCGGTGAAGACCAGGTACGGCACCAGGGAGGTGTGCCAGGCGAAGGTGGCGAGGTTGCCGGCGGCCATCAGCAGCGAGCCGGTGACCAGGGTGCGGCGGTCGGAGATCCGGCGGGCCAGGGCGGGGGCGAGCAGCGCGCCCACGACCAGCGCCAGCATGTTGGGCAGCAGGGCGAACGCGGTGGCCAGCGGGGCGAGCCCGAGTCCGTAGCCGGCCTCGGCGGGGGAGGTGCCGAGGAACACCGGGTTGGCGACCAGCAGGCCCAGCATGCAGGAGCTGAAGGTGACGGTGACGACGGAGACCACCACGACGTTGCGGCGGCGGAACAGCCGGACGTCCATCACCGGCTCGGCGGTGCGCAGTTCGACCCGCACCCACAGGGCCGTCACCAGCAGGCCGCCGACGAGGCAGCCGAGGGTCTTGGGGGAGGTCCACTCCCAGCCGGGGGAGCCGCCCTGGCCGAGCGCGAGCATGAGCGCCACCAGCCCGGTGCACAGCAGCAGCGCGCCCCACCAGTCGGTGCGCCCGCCGGGGCGGTCGGCGCTCTCCGGCAGCAGCGGCCAGGTCACCACCAGGGCGAGGGAGACCGCGGCGGCCGGCACCCACAGGGCGGCCGTCGGCTGGGCCACGAACTGCGCGATCAGGCCACTGGCGACGGTGCCGAGGGCGAGCCCGGCGACCAGGGCGGCGACCATCACGCTGATGCCGCGCCGGTTCTGCTGGGCGGTGCCGCGGTTGCGCAGGATGCCCACCAGCAGCGGGAAGAAGCCGGCGAACGCGCCCTGGAGGACCGAACCGACCAGCAGCAGGCCGAAGGACCGGCTGAGGCCGACCAGGACCGAGCCGGCGAGGACCAGCGCGAGGTTCCAGCGCAGGATGCGGCGGTGGCCGTGCAGGTCGCCCAGGCGGGACAGCACGGGGGTGAAGGCGACGCTGGCGAGCAGGTTGGCGACGCTGATCCAGTTCAGGTCGGCGACGGTGACGTGCAGGGTCGAGGTGAGGCCCTTGAGCAGCGGGCCCAGGAATCCTTGGGTGACGCCGCTGGACAGCTCCACGAGGACCAGGCAGAGCAGGACGATCGCGGGGGAGGTGGGGACCGTGCCGCGGCCGGTCGCGCGCGCCGCGGCCGCCCGGCCGCGGGTTCCGGCGGGCGGGGTCGGGTCGAGGGTGGTTCCTGGCTCGGTCATGGCGGTGCCGCACCTGTTCTCAAGAGGGCGCGCGGCGGGGAGCCGTGCGGCCGGGGCGAGGAGCCTCCGCGGCGGGCCGCCGGATGGCGGAAAATCGTCGCTGGCGGAAACAGGGCATCAATGTGGCGGGAACGCCGTACCCTCGTCCATATGTGACCCTCAGGTGGCCCGAAACCCGCATCCCAGAGGTGATCATCGGTGGATTCAGACATCACGGCCGGCGCCGTGGAGCTTTTGGACGAGCTGGATCATGCCGTCATCCGCCTCCTGGCCCGCGAGCCGCGCGCCGCCTTCGCCGACGTCGGGGCGCGCCTGAGCGTGCACGAGCGGACGGTCGCCCGCCGCCTGGACCGGCTGATCGCCGCCGGCCTGGTCCGCTTCACCGCCTTCCTGGTGCCCGAGCACCTCGGCGAGGGCCTGGTCGTCGAACTCGCGGTGCGCTGCGCCCCCGGCCGGCTGCACGAGACGGCGCAGGCGCTGGCCCGGCGGCCGGACGTGCGCGCGGTGGACGTGGCCACCGGCGCGTCCGAGGTGGTCGCCGAGATGATCGTGCCGGGCCCGGACCAGCTGCTCTCCCTCGTCGACGGGCCGATCGCCCGCATCCCCGGCGTCACCGGCATCCACACCGCCGTCGTGCTGCGGCTGCTGCTGACCGCCACCGACTGGGACCCGTACGGGGACGAGCCCACCGCGACCCGGCGGCGGATCGCGGAGGGCGGATCGCTGCCCCCGCCGCCGGCCATCGACGAACTCGACCGGCGCCTGGTGGCCCTCCTGGAACGCGACGCCCGCGCCCCCATGACCCGCCTGGCGCAGGAACTCTGCGTCGGCGAGACCACCGCCCGGCGCCGGCTGGCCCGGCTGATGGACTCGCACATCCTGCACCTGCGGCTGCACGCCGAACCGGAGGTCCTCGGCTTCCCGGTCGAGGCCCGCTTCCGGCTGACCGTCGAACACCGGGCGCTGGACGCCGCGGTGCGCCGCCTGGCCCGCGAGCCCGAAGTCCGCCACCTCGTCCTCACCACCGGCCACAGCAACGTCCAGGGGTATTCCAGCCACCGCTCCGCCCAGGACCTGCACGCCTTCACCGCCCGCGTCTTCGCCCCGCTCGACGGCGTCACGGCCGCGGAGGCGGCCCTGCTGCTGCGGACGTACAAGCGGGCGGGGGTGGTGACGGAGCAGGGCCGGGGGGCCGCGGCGAGCGAGTGAGGTCCCGGCCCGGACGTTTCCCGGGCGGCGCCCTCACGCGCGCTCCGGGTTCCGGTCGAGGTACGCGAGGACGGCCAGCACCCGCCGGTGCCCGCTGTCGCTCGGCGGCAGCCCCAACTTCGCGAAGACGTTGCCGATGTGCTTGCTGACGGCCCGCTCCGAGACGACCAGCAGCCGCGCGATGGTGCCGTTGTCCCGGCCCTGCGCCATCAGGTGGAGCACCTCGCGCTCGCGCGGCGTCAGCGAGTCCAGCGGATCGTCGCGCCGCCGGGCCAGCAACTCGGTCACCACGTCCGGGTCCAGCGCCGTCCCGCCGGCCGTGACCCGCTGGAGGGCGTCCAAGAAGGCGTCCACCCGGCCGATCCGGTCCTTGAGCAGGTAGCCGACCCCGCTCGCGCCGTCGGCCAGCAACTCGGCGGCGTAGGTCTCCTCGACGTACTGCGACAGCACCAGCACCGGTAGTCCGGGCACCTCCCGGCGGGCCGCGAGGGCCGCCCGCAGTCCCTCGTCGCGGAAGCCCGGCGGCATCCGCACATCCAGCACCGCCACGTCCGGGCGGTGCGCGAGCAGGGCCGGCAGGACCTCCGGGCCGGTGGCCGCGACGGCCGCCACCTCGTGCCCGGCGGAGGTCAGCAACAGCACCAGCCCCTCCCGCAACAGGGCGTTGTCCTCGGCGATCACCACGCGCACGGCAGCTCCACTTCGATCACGGTCGGCCCGCCGACCGGGCTCGCCACATCCATCGTCCCGTCGAGGGCGGCCACCCGCCGGCGCATCCCGAGCAGTCCGGTGCCGCCGGCGCCGGACCCGGAACCCGCCCCGGCCGCGGCGGCGCCCGTCCGGGCTCCGCCGCACCCCTCGTCCCGCACCCGGACCCGCAACGCGCCTGACGTGCGGGCGAGTTCGACCGCGGCCCGGTCCGCCCCGCTGTGCTTGGCCGCGTTGGTCAGCGCCTCCGCGACCACGAAGTACGCGGCGGCCTCCACCGCGGCCGGGGCGCGCGGCGCCGCGGCGAGGCCGTCCGCGCGCACCTCGACCGACAGGCCGCTGCCGGCCGCCAAGGCCCGTACGGCACCGGCCAGTCCACGGTCGGTCAGGATCGGCGGGTGGCTGCCGCGAACGACGTGCCGCAGCTCGGCGAGGGCCCCTTCGGCCTGGTCCTGGGCGTCGTCCAGCAGCCTGCGCGCGGCCTCGGGATCCGCGTCGTACAACCGTCGGGCCAGACCCAGCCGCATCGACAGCGCCACCAGGCGGGCCTGGGCGCCGTCGTGCAGGTCCCGCTCGATGCGGCGGAGCTCGGCGCCGTGCGCGGCCACCGCACCGGCCCGGGTGGCGGTCAGCTCCTCGACGCGGGCGGCCAGTTGACGGGATTGCAGCGCCTCGGGCGTCGGCGTCAGCAGCGCCCGCGACCACGCCGCGTCGAGGTCGGCGAGCCGCGCGATCAACGGCAGCACCACCGCCCGGCGCCCCATCAGGCCGCACCACACCCCGTCAACCACCAGGCCCAGCGGCCACAGTGGCAGGCAGGCGTACGCCAGCAGCCAGCCGTGGGCGAAGTGCACGACCAGCCACCGCAGATCGCGCACCGTTCCCGGATCCGTCAGCGCCGTGCGCACCCGCGCGCCGAGCCCGCCGCGCAACGGCAGGTACGCCGCGGGAACCGGCACGCCCGTCCAGGCCGCCACCCGCCGCCGTTTGAACCCGGCCAGCCCGCGCAGCATCAGCACCGTCTCGGGCAGCACCCCCGCGCCGATCACGATGAGCGTCGCCACGGCGGTGAACAACAGCACCGCCAAGAACAGGTACGACACCAGCGACAGCCCCGCCGCCAGCCCCAACTGGCCGGTGGCGCGCGCCGCGCGCCGCACCACCGCCCCCATCGTCCGCCCGCCCCCCATACGCACAGGCTAGCGACGCCCGCCGGTCGCCGCGGGCCCGGTCGGCCGCGTTCCGGGGCCGCGCCGGTGCCCGTCGCGCCCCGGGGTGGGGCCTGCTACACCCCCGATCCGGGTGCGCGCTCCCTCGTCGCCGGTCGGTGCGCCGGGCATCGTGGTGGACGGGTCGAACGCACCGGGTCACCCGCCGTTGACGCGGCGTCGGCGCCGGGCGACCCGCCGGGCGACCCGGCGCGCGCGACGCCGTCGCGCCCCGCCCGCGCCCCGGCCCCAGGCCCTCTAACCGCCCCGCCCGGAAGGAACGACCACCCCCGATGAACGCCCTCAAAGCCCTGCTCTGGTGCGTCCTGACGCTCGCCGTCGCCGTCAACGTCTCGACCAGCTTTGCCTTCGACGGCGTCCAGCAGGTCCTGCTCAGCGTCGGCACCGGCACCGTCGTCCTCGCCTGCGCCGCGGCGCTGTTGCTGCTGCGGGCCCGACGGCGCCCGTGAGGCGGATCCGGGTTTCGGAGCCGCGTCGCGGGGACCGCAGGCGAGCGCCCCGACACCCTCCGTGAAGCGCCCGAAATGCCTGAATTTTCACGTAAAAGGACTTGTTGCGCCCGGGTGTCCGACGTAGTGTCGGAAGTGTCGCGGCGAGCACATACCGCCGGAACGACCCACAGGGGAACACCCCGACGGGCGCACCGAATCGCCACCAGAGCACGGTCCGGAAAGCCGCGGCGACATCCCATCACAGGAGGCAGAGATGACCTTCAGGGCGTTCTACCCCCGCAACCGCTGGGACGACCGCGGCCGGCACGGCGGCGGCGGCTGGGGCGGCGGAGGCTACGGCGGATACGGAGGCTACGGCGGCTACGGACGCGGCGGTTACGGACGCGGCGGCTATGGGCGCGGCGGCTACGGACGCGGCGGCTTCTTCGTCATCGGTAGGTTCTGACCTGATCCGTTGTCATCATCTGTTGTCACCGATCACAGCACGACAGTTGATCTGTTGTCACCGATATCGCACGACAGTTGTTGACCACAGACAAGACATGTGAGTCGGGCCTAGTGACCTGATACACAGCCCGAGGCGGGCTCGCGCAACACTCGCGAGCCGGCCTCGTAGGCTGCCGTGCCACGGTTCGCCAGGCCCGTCCGCACGCACCCAGTGACCATGCATCTACGCAGCTCACGCCGTATCCGCGGCGCCAAGGCCAACGGCGGCCGCGGGCCGGCGACGGCCACCGACCGCGAGGCGATGACGTCCCGCGGGCGCGGGCCGAGGACGGCCACCCTCACCGACGCCCCACCGCCCGGTCCACCCGTCGACGCCCCGCCCTCCGGGGCGCACCGAGCCGCACCGCGGCCGGGCTCGCACCCGGCGGACGTCGAACTCCTCGCCCACCTCCCCACCGACGAGGTGCCCATCGCGACCCGGCACGTCGGCCCCGTGGAGGCGTTCCGGCGCTTCTGGCCGCTGACCCAGGGCGATCGCCGCTGGCTCGTGCTGGTGATCATGTGCGCCGTCCTCGCGGCCCTCGCCGAGACCGTCACGATCCTGCTCTTCGCCCAACTCACCGACCAGGCCCTGGCGAGGGGCTCGGTCAGCGCCTTCTGGCACCCGGCCGGCATCTGGCTGGGCGTCGCCGTCTTCGGCGCGATCGTGGGCTACCTCGGCAACTCCGTCGCGGCCTGGACCGCGGAACGCTTCCTGCTGCGCCTGCGCGCCCGCGTCTTCACCCACCTCCAGACGCTGCCGCCGCACTTCTTCCAACGCAACCGCCGCGGCGACCTGCTGGAGCGGCTGACCGGCGACGTCGACGCCATCGAACGCCTCGTGGTGACCGGCCTGGTCGGCGCCTGCGCGGCCGTCTTCAGCACGCTCTTCTACGGCGCCGCCGCGCTCTGGCTGCGCTGGGAACTGGCGCTCGCCACCTTCGTCGCCGCACCGATCTTCTTCGCCGCCACCCGCGGCTTCACCAACCGGCTGCGCGAGGTCTCCCGCCGCCAGCGCGCCGCCGACGGCGCCCTCACCTCCGTCGTCGAGGAGACCCTGGTCAACGTGGTGCTGACGCAGGCGTACAACCGCCAGCACGACGAGGAGCAGCGCCTGGGACGGGCGGCCCGCCGCTGGCTGCGCGCCTCCGTCGCGAGCGCCCGCCTCAACGCCCTCTACACCCAGCTCATCGAGGTCCTGGAGACGCTCTGCGTGCTGGCCATCATCGGCCTCGGCGCCTGGGAGATCTCGGCCGGCCGGATGTCCCTGGGCGAGCTGCTGGCCTTCGCCGCCTTCATCGGCTACCTCTACCCGCCGATCCGCTCCCTGGGCCAGCTGGGCCTGACCGCCACCGCCGCCACCGCAGCCGGCGACCGCCTGCTGGAGGTCCTCGACGCCCGCCCCGCGGTCACCGACCCGGAACCGGCCCGCACCACCCCGTTCCCGCAGCGCGCCCACGGCGAGGTCACCGCGCAGGCCGTCACCTTCCGCTACCCGAGCTCCCCGCACCACAACGCCGTCAACTCCCTCACCTTCACCGCCCACCCCGGCCAGTTCCTGGTCGTCACCGGGCCCAGCGGCGCCGGCAAGTCCACCCTCGCGGCCCTGCTGTTGCGCTTCTACGACCCGGACGCCGGCACCGTCCGCCTCGACGGCATCGCGGTCGACCGCCTCCGGCTCGCCGACCTCCGCCGCAACATCACCCTGCTGCCCCAGGAGACGCTCGTCCTGCACGACACCATCGAGCACAACATCGCCTGCGGACGCGAGGACCCGACCCCGACCCACGACGAAGTGGTCCAGGCGGCCCGGGCCGCCGACGCCCACGCCTTCGTCACCGCCCTCCCGGACGGCTACGACACGGTCATCGCCCCCGCCACCGCGGCCCTCTCCGGCGGCCAGCTCCAGCGCATCGCCATCGCCCGCGCCATGCTCCGCGACGCCCCGGTCCTCATCCTGGACGAGCCCACCACCGGCCTCGACACCCTCGCCGCGCAACGCATCCTCGGCCCCCTCCACCGCCTGGCCGCCGGCCGCACCACCGTCGTCATCACCCACGACCTGGACCTGGCCGCCACCGCCGACCACATCCTCGTCCTCGACGACGGCGACCTCGTCGAATCCGGCACCCACACCGAACTCCTGCTCCGCGACGGGTTGTACGCGCAGCTCTTCGAAGGCAAGAAGTAGCCGCGCGGGCCGCCCCCCATCCCAACGCCCTGGCGACTTCACGGCCGACGTGGCACCCTGCCGGCGCCCAGAACCCGGGCGCGACGGACGAGGAGACGGCCATGAGCGCACCCCGCGAGAGCGAGCCGCAGCACACCGCATCCCCCACGGGCACCACCCGCCTCGACGAAGCCCCACCGGAGCTGCGCAGGCGGCACCTCGCGCGCGGCCGGAGCGCGGTCGCCCGCGCCGCGGCCATGTGCCGCTACGCCGGGATCGCCGAGGACGCCGCGCAGGTGGTGCCCAAGGACCCCGCCGCGAAGGCGGCCAACGCCGTCCGGCTGTCCGCGCAGGCCCTCGCGCGGTTGCCCGAGCAGCCGCTCGACCCCGCGGCCGACGCCCGCTGCGCGCGGAACGCCGCCGCGGCCGCGGCCGTCGTCGCCAAGGCCGCGCAGGACCGGGCCGGGACCGGCGACCTCGCGGAGCGTGCGCACCGCGCCGCGCTCACGGCGTCCATGGCCGGTGGCGCGGCCGCCGCCCGGACCGCGGGAGGCCGCGACGAGGCGCTGAACCGCACGGCGGACGCGGCCGAGGCGGCGGCGGTGGCGGCGGCGGAGGCGGCGGGCTGGATGTGAGCCCGGCCTCGCCGGCACCTCCCTCGGCGAGGTGCCGGCGGGTGCGCCCGGCGCCTCACGCGAACCATCCCAACACCGCGTCCAGCGACCAGCCCTGCCAGCACATCGCGAAGAAGCCGACGGCGGAGACCAGCGCCATCATGAGGTTCTGGCCCTGCTCCGCCCAGTCGTGGATCATCAGCACGAGGTAGACGAGGTTGAGCAGCAGCCCCGCGACCAGGGCGATCGGCGTCAGCAGGCCGACGATCAGGCCGAGTCCGAGGGCGAGTTCGGCGTAGGCGACGAGATACGCCATCAGGCGCGGCCGGGGTGCGACGACGCGGTCGAAGCCGGTCCGCACCACGCTCCAGCGGTGTTCGGCCGCGACCCCCGCCGCCCAGGTGATGCCGCCGCCGGCGAACCAGCTCTTCTTGTCCTTGTGGCGCCAGCTCTCCAGCCACCACAGCCCGAGACCTATGCGGAGGACGGCGAGCCATTCGGCGCCGGTGAGCCAGATCGTGTGCATGCGAGCTGCCCCTCTCAGTTCCCTGGTGTGTCCGCTGCCTGGTGTCTCCGCGGAGCCACGTTTCTGATGGTGCGTCAGTTCAGCGGAGGTCGGGCGATCGCGCAAGGGGTCGAGTTTCCGGCCCTCCCTTGTGGATGCGGGGGCGACCTCCTAACCTCCGAACTGATGGGTCGTCAGATTCCGGACCGGCGTGACTCACCGGCACGGCAGTTGGGGGTAAAGCGTGACCAGCGGCAACACCGGCACCAGCGGCACCGCGGAGCTTCCGAGGATCATCAGCGTCGACGATCACGTGATCGAGCCGGCCCACCTCTTCGAGACCTGGCTGCCGCGGAAGTACCGCGACCGCGGCCCCAAACCGTTCACCGCCGGCATCGGAGAGCTGGCCTACGTCGGCGGCAAGTACCGCTTCACCACCGACCCCGAAGGCCAGACCACGGACTGGTGGGAGTACGAGGGACTGCTCTTCCCGTACAAGCGCATCATCGCGGCCGTCGGCTTCTCCCGCGACGAGATGACGCTCGACGGCATCACCCGCGACCAGATGCGGCGCGGCTGCTGGGACCCCAAGGCCCGGCTGGCGGACATGGACGTCAACCACGTCGAGGCGTCGCTCTGCTTCCCGACCTTCCCGCGGTTCTGCGGCCAGACCTTCGCCGAGGCCGAGGACAAGGAGGTCGGCCTCGCCTGCGTCCGCGCCTACAACGACTGGATGGTGGAGGAGTGGTGCGGCGACAGCGGCGGCCGGCTGATCCCGCTGTGCCTGATCCCCCTGTGGGATATCGACCTCGCCGTCGCCGAGATCCGGCGCAACGCCGCGCGCGGCGTCCGCGCGGTCACCTTCAGCGAGATCCCCACCTACCTGGGCCTGCCGTCCATCCACTCCGGCTACTGGGACCCGTTCTTCGCGGCCTGCGAGGAGACCGGGACGGTGGTGAATATGCACATCGGGTCGTCGTCGCAGATGCCCGCGGCCTCACCGGACGCCCCGCCGGCCGTACAGGCATCGCTCTCCTTCAACAACGCGATGGCCTCGATGATGGACTTCCTGTTCAGCGGGGTGCTGGTGAAGTTCCCGCGACTCAAACTCGCCTACAGCGAAGGCCAGATGGGCTGGATCCCCTACGCCCTGGAACGGGCCGACGACGTCTGGGAGGAGCACCGGGCGTGGGGCGGCGTGAAGGACCTCATCCCGGAGCCGCCGTCGACCTACTACTACCGGCAGATCTTCTGCTGCTTCTTCCGCGACAAGCACGGCGTCGAGGCGATCGAGACCGTCGGGGTGGACAACGCGACCTTCGAGACCGACTACCCGCACGTCGACTCGACCTGGCCGCACACCAAGGAGGTGGCCGCCGACCACGTCGGCCACCTCCCCCAGGACGTGGCCTACAAGCTGCTCCGCGGCAACGCGATCCGGATGCTGGACCTGCCGTTCGACCGCGACCGCCGGCCGGCCGGGGCGACGCCCTGACGCCCTGACGCCCTGCCGTCCGGTGGCGCCGGACCGGGCCGGTCAGGCGAGGACGTCGGCGTCCACCCGGGACAGGACCAGGTCCATCTGCTCGGTCACCGGGCCGCGCACCCGCACCGGTGGCCGCGGCCGACGCAACATCACCGGATAGTCCTCCGGCATGTAGGAGTTGACCAGGCGGTACGGGTGCAGGCCGTGGGCGAGGAAGGGCGCCAGGACCTCGCCCGCGGTCGTCCCGCAGGCCGCCAGCCGGTCCGGACTGACCTCCACCACGATCTCGCAGTCCGCCGGCAGGTCGTCGAGCAGCGGCACCAGGCTGGCCAGCACCGTCCCCTCGGCCCCCTCGACGTCGATCTTGATGATCCGGGCCCGCCGGAGCTCCTCCTCGGTCACCGCCTCGGTCATCGGCAGGCCCGGCACCCGCAGCTCCGCCGTGTGCCGCTCGGGCTCGATCACGCTCGTGGCGCCCAGGTTCCCCGCGTGCGGCACGAACAGCCGCACCTCGCCGGGCTCCGCCGTGACGGCGCACCGCACCGTCCGCACCTGGGAGAAGCCGTTCAGATCGAGGTTGGCCCGCAGCGCGGCGTGGGTGTCGGGGGCGGGCTCGACCGCGACCACCCGGCCCTGTGGACCCACCAACTGCGCGGCGAGCAGGGAGTAGTACCCCACGTTCGCCCCGACGTCCACCAGCCCCGAACCCGGCGTCAACCGCCCCGCGATGAACGCGCTGACGTGCGGCTCCCAGCACCCGTGCACCAGGATCGAGCGCTGGATCAGGTCCTCGGTCGTGCCGACCCGCACGCGGAAGCCGTAGCGGGTGCGCACCACCCGGTCGCGCCGCGGGTTCTGCTGCAACCCCACGTCGAGCCACTCGCGCAGCATCAACCGCTTCAGCCCCAGGCCCCACCCGTGGCGGACCCACCAGCGGGACGCCAGCAGCAGCGGCGTCCACGGCGGCGGCACGAGGTGCGTCTCGGACGGCGGGGGGCGGAGCCGGACGGAAGACATGACCAGGACGCTACGAGAGCGCCCGACGAACGGCAAGTGCCCCTCGACCACCCCGCAAACCGGCCCCTGGCCAGCACGGACACCCCCCGACCGGATCCGATCGAACCCGGCCGAAACCCGTCAGCGACCGTCCGGATAGCGCCAGTCCAAACCGGCCAACTGGCGGGCCCGGGCCTCCACCACGGCCATCCGGGCGTCCCGCTCGCCCGCGTCGGTGTGCGACGCCTGACCGGTCACCTGCCCGGGCCACTTCCGGTAGAGCAGGCCCACCTCGGAGGAGAACCAGCCCCGGCTCACCGCGTTCAGCGCCAGCAGCAACCCGGTGTCCTCGGAAGCCGGCAGGGCCATCCAGCCCCCCAACGCGAGCAGCAGGTCCCGGCGCACGCACAGCGACGCGGGGTGGACCGGCGCCCGGTAGTCGTGGGCCTTCCAGAAGTCGAGGACCGCGCCCCGCTCGACCGGCCCGGGCGCCGGATCCCCGGCGAAACCGACCGTCGAACCGTCCGGGAGCAGGTCCAGGACGCGCGAGGTCGCCCAGCCGATACCGGGATCGCCCTCCAGGGCGGCCAGGTCACGGGCGAGCGCGCCGGGCGTCAACTGGTCATCGGCGTCCAGCACCTTGACGTACTCGCCCTCCGCCCGCGCCAGCGCGATGGTGCGCGCGACCCCCGGCCCACCCGGGCGCCCCTGATGGAACGTCACCCGAGGGTCGTCCGGGACGTACGGCGCGACCTCGGCACCCGTGCCGTCCTCCTGGACGACCCAGCGCCACTCCCACCCGTCCGGGAGCTCCTGCTGCCGCAACGAGGCGTAGGCGTCCGGCAAGTACGTCGCGGAGGGAGCATGGACGGCCGTGACGATGATGATGCGCCGACGCACGGCTCACCACCTTTCCAGGGGAGTAGTGAAGACCAGTTCCGTGCGGTCGCCGGGCAGGATGACGTCGGAGACGTCCACGACGCGCCGGTCGGTGGCGTACGAGACCTTCCGGAGCACCAGCACCGACGTCCCCGGCGGCAGCTCCAGTTCGTCGGCCTCCTCCGGCGTCGGCGGCCGGGCGGTGACATGCTCCTCGACGCGGTCCACCTCGATCCCGACGGAGTACAGCTGGCTCTGCGAGCCGCCCGGCCACGGCTCCTCGCGCTCGTCCAACAGAGCGGGATTACCCGCGATCATGTCGTGCACGAGGTACGAGGTGACCAGGCTGAACGGAGCGTGCTCGACGGCACACCGCGTGCGGTAACGGCGCTCCAGCAGCGCCGTGCCCTCGGGCACGCCCAGCACCTCCGCGACGCCCGCGGGCGCGGCCACCTCGCGGTACCGCGCCCGGAACACGAGGTCCTCGACGCGCAGGCCGGTGTCGTGTTCGGTCGCCCCGGTCTGCGCCCGCCGCTCCAAGGGGGCGCGCGCCCGGTCCTTCTCCCACTGGTGCCGCAGATTGGTGCGCCGCGCGAGGGTGCGCCGGCAGCGGACGAAGTTGCCCACCCCGTGCCGCTTCTCCAGGAGCCCCTCGTCCTGCAGCGCACGCAGCGCCTCCCGGACCGTCGGCACGCTGCGCCCGAACCGCTCCGCGAGCTTGGTCTCGGCCGGCAACCGCTCTCCCGGCCCCAGCCGACCCGCCCGGATGGCCGTGCGGAGCTCGTCCGCGATCCGCTCGTACGCCACTGCCATGGGTCACACCGTTCCGTCGCCCGACGCTCCGGCCCGGCGGCCCGGGCCGCCGACCGGTCGCCCCCGCCGGATCATCCGACTCCTTCCAGCCTACGACTCCTCAAGACCTCAGGACGACCCCGCCCACGCCCCCACCGGACACCCACCACGCAGGCCGAAACCCCGCCCCGAACCCACCCCGAACCCACCCCCGACGGCGTACGACCGACGGGACGCACGCACGCCACGCCCCGCGCACCACCACCCCACCCCGGTCGGTGCGTTTCTGCGCGCGTCCCCCGGTCCATGCATGCCGAGTGAGCACCGTGCCCCGCCCGGCGTCGAGCGGCGGCACGTCCCTATGGCGGAGAGGTTCGGTGAGACATGACGGACGTTCGTGGGGCACTGCGGGAGGCCCTGCTCGGGGAGCAGCCGCGCACCGTCGACCGCGGGCGGATGCCGGTGGTGGAACGGGAACTGGCACGCGTGGTGGCCACCGGCGTCCCCGGCGCGGTGGTGGAGTTCGGCTGCTTCCGCGGCGGCATGACGGCCTGGATGCGGGCCGTCCTGGAGGTGCAGGGGTCCTCCGACCGCGTGATCCACACCTACAACGCCCTCCAGGGCCGGCCGGCCACCGCAGCGCACGACGGCGACCACCCGGAGACCGAGGCGTCCACCGCCCGCACCGCCGACGTGCGCGGCCTGCACGACACCTGGGGACTGCCCCAACCGGTCATCCACGAAGGCGGGTTCCACCGAACGCTCCCCGACGACCTGCCGGAACGCATCGCGTTCGGCTACGTGGACGCCGACCGCTACGCCTCGACGCTCGCCTGCCTGCGCGCCTGCGTACCGCGCCTGTCACCCGGTGCCGTGCTCGTCATCGACGACTACGCGGACGCCTCCTGCCCGGCGCGACCCACGTCCCCCGGCGTGCTGCGCGCCTGCGAGGAGTTCTTCGGCGCGCCCACCCCCGTCGCCGTGGCCGCCACCGACGCCGGCTGGGCCCTGGGCGTCTACCGCCACCTGGACCGCACCGCCCCCTTCCACTGACCACCGCCCCGGGCCACACCCCGAAAAGACCCCGGCGCCATCCGCCGTGGACGAAAAAAACCAGGACGACGAGGACCGAGGAACGCCGAAGGGCCCCACCGCGAACGGTGGGGCCCTTCGACATCGTGCCCGGTGAAGGCACTGGCGGAGGATACGAGATTCGAACTCGTGAGGGGTTGCCCCCAACACGCTTTCCAAGCGTGCGCCCTAGGCCACTAGGCGAATCCTCCGCCGCAAACAATACAAGACGTTGGGGAGTGCTCGCGAACACGATCCGGGGGAGGGGGTCGGGAGGAAGGCCCGGTGCGGGGTCGGGTCGTTTCTTGGGCCGGGGATCCGCTAATGTGGGGCGCAGCCCCTCACGTGGCGCTATCTGACTGAACTCCCCCAGGGCCGGAAGGCAGCAAGGGTAGGTCGGCTCTGGCGGGTGCGTGGGGGGCGCTTGCGTTTGGGGACGGGCCGGATGTCAGCGGGGCCCGATATCGTCGTATGCGTGTCGTCCCTTGCGCTGTACCGCCGCTACCGCCCCGAGACCTTCGCCGAGGTCATCGGGCAAGAGCACGTGACCGACCCGCTGCAGCAGGCGTTGCGGAACAACCGGGTCAACCACGCGTACCTGTTCAGCGGGCCGCGCGGCTGTGGCAAGACGACGAGCGCGCGGATCCTTGCGCGCTGTTTGAACTGTGAGGAAGGTCCCACTCCCACGCCGTGCGGGACCTGCAACTCCTGCGTGGACCTGGCGCGCAACGGCCGCGGCTCGATCGACGTGATCGAGATCGACGCGGCGTCGCACGGTGGTGTCGACGACGCGCGCGAGCTGCGGGAGAAGGCGTTCTTCGGCCCGGCCAGCAGCCGGTACAAGATCTACATCATCGACGAGGCGCACATGGTGACCTCGGCGGGGTTCAACGCCCTGCTGAAGGTCGTCGAGGAGCCGCCGGAGCACCTGAAGTTCATCTTCGCCACGACCGAGCCCGAGAAGGTCATCGGGACGATCCGGTCGCGTACGCACCACTATCCGTTCCGGCTGGTGCCGCCCGGGACGCTGCGGGAGTACCTCGCGGAGGTGTGCGGGCGGGAGGCGATCCCGGTCGAGGACGGCGTGCTGCCGCTGGTGGTGCGGGCCGGTGCCGGGTCGGTGCGGGACTCGATGTCGGTGATGGACCAGTTGCTCGCCGGTGCCGGCGAGGGCGGTGTGACATACGCCATGGCGACGTCGCTGCTGGGGTACACCGACGGATCGTTGCTGGACTCCGTCGTGGAGGCGTTCGCGGCCGGTGACGGGGCGGCGGCCTTCGAGGTCGTCGACCGGGTCATCGAGGGCGGGAACGACCCGCGGCGGTTCGTGGCCGACCTGCTGGAGCGGCTGCGGGACCTGGTGATCCTGGCGGCGGTGCCGGACGCCGGGGAGAAGGGACTGATCGACGCCCCGGCCGACGTCGTGGAGCGGATGACGGCGCAGGCGTCCGTGTTCGGGGCGGCCGAGCTGAGCCGCGCCGCCGATCTGGTCAATGCCGGGCTGACGGAGATGCGCGGGGCGACGTCCCCGCGGCTCCAACTGGAGCTGATCTGCGCCCGGGTCCTGCTGCCGGCGGCGTACGACGACGAACGGTCGGTGCAGGCACGGCTGGACCGCCTGGAGCGCGGGATCGGCGCCGGGGCGGCGGCCGCGGCGGTGGGCGGCGGCGGGCTGGGGACCGCAGGCGGCGTCGGCGGCGTCGGTGGCGTCGGCCCCGGTGGGGCGGTGCTGGAGTCCGGCGGGCCCTCGGTGGGCTACGCGCCGGGGCCGGAGGCCCATCCGCCGATGCCGGCCGCCGGACCGTCCGGCCCGGCGGCGGCGCGGGCCGCGGTGCGGGGGACGACGGGCGGACCGGCCCCGGGCGAGGCACCCGCGGCACCCGGGCCCGTTGCGGACGTCGGTGAGGTCCACAGCAGTGCGCCGGGCGGCCAGGGGGCCGGGCCGGCGGCGGCTCCGCAGGGCGGCGCGGCGCGGCCCGGAGCGTGGCCCGGCAGCACTCGTGGCGCCGGCACCGGTGCGGCGGCGGGCCCGGGACAGGGCGCGCGGCAGCCCGGCAGCTGGCCGTCGGCCGCGACGCCGGGACAGGGCGGACCGGCGGGGTCTGGACCGGCGGGGTCCGGGACCGGAGCGGGTGCGCCCGCGCCGACCGCCGGCGCGCCCGGCGGCGCGCCCGCCCCGGCTCCCGCTCCCGCGGGGCCCCCGCAGCCGGCGGCCGGCGGCGGGGCGCTGTCCGGCGGCGCGGCCCAGGTGCGGCAGCTCTGGCCGCAGATCCTGGACGCGGTCAAGGGCCGCCGGCGCTTCACCTGGATCCTGCTGAGCCAGAACGCCCAGGTCTCCGGCTTCGACGGCACCACGCTGCAGATCGGCTTCCCCAACGCCGGGGCCCGGGACAGCTTCGCCAACGGCGGCAGCGAGGACGTCCTCAAGGACGTGCTCGCCGAGAACTTCCAGGTGCAGTGGCGGGTCGAGGCGATCGTCGACCCGTCCGGCGGCGCCAACCCGCCGTCCGGCGGTGCCCGCGGCGGCGGGGGCGGCTTCGGCGGCGGGGGCGGCGCACCGCAGCCCCCGGCGCAGGCCCCGGTCCGGCAGAGCGCCCCGGCAGCCCCCGACTCCTACGGGGCGGGCGGCGGCGGGGCCGGTGGCGGCGGGCAGGGCGCCCGGATGGCGCGCGAGGCGGTGTCCGCCGCACCAGGTACCGGCGGCCAGGGCGGCCCGGCGGCGGAGCCCGCGTACGCGCCCGAGCCCCCGATGTCCATCGAGTACGACATGCCGGCGGAGGACGACCCGGACCTCGTCGACTCCGCGCTGAGCGGACACGAGTTGATCGTGCGCGAGCTGGGCGCGACCGTCCTGGACGAGTTCGACAACAACTGAGCGTGCGGTGGCGGACGCGCGGCGGTGTCCGCGCGGACCGGCGGTGGACGCCGGGTCGGTGGCGGAACGTCACGGCGCGGACGCGGTGCGCGCCCGCGCGGCCGCCAGGGCGCTCGCCGGCCCGTCCCAGGGGCGTACGGCGCACATCAGTGCTCCTCCCTGCGGCGTAGGGCGCCGGGCGCGGGAAACACGTAGGCTCGGGCTACCGCACCAAACGTTGTCGTACGGCAGGAGTCATGTCGTGATCCCCGGTGGTCAGCCCAATATGCAGCAGCTGCTCCAGCAGGCCCAGAAGATGCAGCAGGATCTCGCGGCCGCCCAGCAGGAGCTGGCGCAGACGCCCGTGGAGGGTTCCGCGGGGGGTGGCCTGGTCAAGGCGACCGTGACGGGTTCCGGTGAGCTCCAGGGGCTGGTGATCGACCCGAAGGCGATCGACACCGACTCCGCGGAGGAGACCGCCGAGACCCTCGCCGACCTCGTCCTCGCCGCGGTCCGCGACGCCAACGCCACGGCGCAGAAGCTCCAGCAGCAGAAGCTCGGCCCGCTCGCCCAGGCGCTGGGCGGCGCAGGCGGCGGCATCCCCGGCCTCCCCTTCTGAGGAGTAGCCAACTAGCGTACGTAGCCAACTAACGTGCGCAGCACGGCAGAAGAGAGAGAAGACGTTCCGTGTACGAAGGCGTGGTTCAGGACCTGATCGACGAGTTGGGCAGGCTGCCCGGCGTCGGTCCCAAGAGCGCGCAGCGGATCGCCTTCCACATCCTTCAGGCCGAGCCGACCGATGTCCGCCGGCTCGCGAACGCACTGATGGAGGTCAAGGCCAAGGTCCGGTTCTGCGCCGTGTGCGGCAACGTCGCACAGGAGGAGCAGTGCCGGGTCTGCCTGGACCCGCGGCGCGATCCGGCGGTCATCTGCGTCGTGGAGGAACCCAAGGACGTCGTGGCGATCGAGCGGACGAGGGAGTTCCGCGGCCGCTACCACGTCCTCGGTGGAGCGATCAGTCCGATCGAGGGCGTCGGCCCCGACGACCTGCGGATACGGGAACTCCTGGCCAGGCTCGCGGACGGCACGGTCACCGAGCTGATCCTGGCCACCGACCCGAATCTGGAGGGCGAGGCGACAGCCACGTACCTGGCCCGCATGATCAAGCCGATGGGCCTCAGAGTGACGCGACTGGCCAGTGGGCTGCCGGTCGGAGGCGATCTGGAGTATGCCGACGAGGTCACGCTCGGGCGGGCCTTCGAAGGGAGGAGACTTCTCGATGTCTGACGCCACGCTGCATGACACGACACAGAACCCTGACGACTTCGCCGTTTCGATCTCCGACTCGATCGAGAGCTTCATCGTCGCGGTGACCGAGGTCGCCAAGGGCGACGAGCCGGACAGCGCGGTGCCCTTCCTCCTGCTGGAGATCTCCCAGCTGCTGCTCACCGGTGGCCGGCTGGGCGCCCACGAGGACATCCTCCCGGACGAGCGGTACGAACCGGACACCGGTCCGGAGCCGGACGTGGACGAGCTGCGCGAGCGGTTCGCGGTGCTGCTCGACCCGGTGGACGTGTACTCCGAGGTCTTCGACCCGTACGTGCCGCGCAGCGAGCCGGTGGCCTGCCGGATCTCCGACGACCTCGCGGACGTCATCACCGACCTGCGGCACGGGCTGGCGCACTACCGGGCCGGCCGCGTCACCGAGGCCCTGTGGTGGTGGCAGTTCTCCTACCTCTCCAACTGGGGCCCGACCGCCTCGGCCGCCCTCCGGGCGCTGCAGTCGCTGGTCGCCCACGTCCGCCTCGACCAGCCGCTGGACGCCCTCGACGGCCTGGACACCGACAGCGGCGCCGACGGGGACGAGGAGCGGCTCGCCGAGGAGGCGGGCAAGGTCATGGCCGCCGAGATCGCCGGCCCGCTGGGGCTGCGCCGGGTCTGACGGCGCCCCGCGCCGGCGCGGGGCGGCGGTGTGACCTGGCTTACCTTCCGTGTGCCCGGTGTGGAAGCGGGCAGGCGCACGCCGAGCAGGTGCGACGGAGCACCGCGCTGGACCGGCGAGGGACACGGTGTTCACCGACCGCGTTCGACACGTTCACCGCACGTCTGCAAGGGCGAAGCCGTGGTGGGCAAGTTGATCGAAGCGTGGGTTTTGTGTCTCACGATGTGGTAGTAGCGGGGCGTATTCCGCCCGCTCGTTAGACTGAGCCGACCGCAGTACCCCCATTTCCGGGGGTCCGGGAGGGACCCCCTCCCGCAGAGACAGTTGCGAGGAGCGCACGTGGGCCTTGTCGTGCAGAAGTACGGCGGCTCATCCGTTGCGGATGCCGAGGGCATCAAGCGCGTTGCCAAGCGAATCGTCGAGGCCAAGAAGAACGGCAACCAGGTTGTCGTCGTGGTCTCGGCGATGGGCGACACGACGGACGAGCTGATCGATCTCGCGCAGGAAGTGTCCCCGATCCCGTCGGGACGCGAGTTCGACATGCTGCTGACCGCCGGAGAGCGGATCTCCATGGCCCTGTTGGCGATGGCGATCAAAAACCTCGGCCATGAGGCGCAGTCCTTCACCGGTAGCCAGGCCGGTGTGATCACTGACTCCGTGCACAACAAGGCACGGATCATCGACGTCACGCCGGGCCGCATCAAGGCGTCCCTCGACGAGGGCAACATCGCCATCGTCGCCGGATTCCAGGGCGTGTCCCAGGACAAGAAGGACATCACGACGCTCGGGCGCGGTGGTTCGGACACCACCGCGGTGGCGCTCGCCGCCGCCCTGAACGCCGATGTCTGCGAGATCTACACCGACGTCGACGGCGTCTTCACCGCCGACCCGCGGGTCGTGAAGAAGGCCCGGAAGATCGAGTGGATCTCCTTCGAGGACATGCTGGAGCTGGCCAGCTCCGGCTCCAAGGTGCTGCTGCACCGCTGCGTCGAGTACGCACGCCGTTACAACATCCCGATCCACGTCCGCTCCTCCTTCTCGGGGCTGCAGGGCACGTGGGTCAGCAACGAACCGCAAGGGGACAGGCCGATGGAACAGGCGATCATCTCGGGCGTCGCACACGACACCTCCGAGGCGAAGGTCACGGTCGTCGGGGTCCCGGACAAGCCGGGCGAGGCCGCGCGGATCTTCCGTGCCATCGCCGACTCCGAGGTCAACATCGACATGGTCGTCCAGAACGTGTCGGCGGCCTCCACCGGTCTGACGGACATCTCCTTCACCCTGCCGAAGGCCGAGGGCCGCAAGGCCGTCGCCGCGCTGGAGAAGACCCGGGCCGCGGTCGGCTTCGACTCGCTCCGCTACGACGACCAGATCGCCAAGATCTCGCTGGTCGGCGCGGGCATGAAGACCAACCCCGGCGTCACCGCGACGTTCTTCGAGGCGCTGTCGAACGCGGGCGTGAACATCGAGCTCATCTCGACCTCCGAGATCCGCATCTCGGTCGTCACCCGTGCCGATGACGTCAACGAGGCCGTCCAGGCGGTGCACAGCGCCTTCGGCCTCGACAGCGAGACCGACGAAGCAGTCGTCTACGGCGGCACCGGGCGATGATTCCGGCCGAGGCAGGCCGCCCGTCCCTCGCCGATTCGGCGGGGGCGGGGGCCCGCCCGGCTGCCAAGCCGCACCTCGCGGTCGTCGGTGCCACCGGTGCCGTCGGCCGCGTCCTGCTGGGCATCCTCTCCGAGCGGGCCGACATCTGGGGTGAGATCCGACTGATCGCCTCACCCCGCTCGGCCGGCCGGAAGCTGACCGTGCGCGGCGAGGAGGTCGAGGTCGTCGCGGCGAGTGAGGACGCCTTCGACGGCGTCGACGTCGCGGTCTTCGACGTGCCGCCCGAGGTGGCCGCCCACTGGGCACCGGTCGCGGTGTCCAAGGGCGCGGTCGTGGTGGACAATTCGGGCGCGTTCCTGGCGGACCCGGACGTGCCGCTCGTCGTGCCCGAGGTCAACGGGTGCGCCGCGCGGATCCGTCCGCGCGGCATCATCGCCAACCCGCACTGCACCACCCTGTCGATGATCGTCGTCCTCGGCGCGCTGCACGCCGAGTACGGACTCAGCGACGTGGTCGTCTCCTCGTACCAGGCCGCGTCGGCCGCCGGGCGGGCCGGCACCGACACCCTGCGGGCGCAGCTCTCGGCGGTGGCCGGCACCGAACTGGGCGCCGCACCGGGCGACGTGCGACGGGCGGTCGGCGACACCCTCGGGCCGTTCCAGGCGCCGCTCGCCCTCAACGTCGTGCCGTGGGCCGGATCGCTCCAGGCGGACGGCTGGTCCTCGGAGGAGCTGGCGATCCGCGAGGAGTCCCGCAAGGTGCTGGGGCTGCCGGAACTGCCGGTCACCGCGACCTGCGTGCAGGTTCCGGTGCTCACCGGACACTCGATGGCCGTGCACGCGCGCTTCGAGAACGAGGTCTCGGTCGCCGGCGCGCACGAGATCCTGGCGGCCGCACCCGGCGTCGTGCTCTGCGACGACCCGGCGGAGGGCGAGTACCCGACCCCGTCGGACGTGGCGGGGACCGATCCCACGTGGGTGGGGCGGGTACGGCGGTCGTTGGACGATCCGCGGGCCCTGGAACTCTTCGTGTGCGGCGACAACCTGCGCAAGGGCGCGGCGTTGAACGCGGCGCAGATCGGGGAGTTGGTGGCGGGGGAGATGCGGGGACAGGGCCGCGGGGCGGTCGGCTCTTAGGAGGCGGCTGATTCTCCGGGGGCTTCGGGGTGTTCGGGGGCCTCGGTGTCCACGGTCTACTCGGGTTCCACGGGGTCCTTCGTCTGCTCGGTCCGTGTGATCCGTTTCATCGGTTCGACTTGCCCGGTTCGGTTGGTTCGCTCGATTCGTTCGGATTGTTTGGCCGTTGGTTCTCGGTTGGTGCATTGCGGATTTCGCCCGGCGGTTGCCGGGGCTCGGGAGCCGGCCCTTTGGGCGGGGGATCGCATTCCCATTACCCGCCTCCCTTTTTCGATTTCCGGCCCCTGGCCTCCAGTTGATTTTTGCTGGTTGTCGCTTTGATGGCGATTTGCTGGTGGCGCTGTGACCTGCGGATTCGGTTGTGGGTGCGGTAGTTGGCGGGAGTGGCTGCGAGGGGCCGGCCGCCTACGACATACTTTGTGGGACGTGTGAAGATTTCGTGTGGGGGGCGCTCGTCCGTGTCACTTGATCTGGGCTGATGTTCTGTTCGATCATTCGTTTCCCGCGATGCTGCAACCGGCGGCCGGTGGGTGGCGTCTTATCGGGTCGTCCCTCGGGGGTGTCCGTGGTGTTCGCGGGCCACTCCTGGAGCCCTGGGGTGGCGGGACGATCGCGTCAAGGTGGTCGTATCAGGGCAATTGGGGTGTTTGGAAAGAGCTGGTGCGCATGAGGGCATTTGACGCATCGCCACAAGCGGTGCCTTGCGCGTACAACCCTTTTGGGGGGAAGCGTGTCCAACAGGCGTGGCAGAGGTACTCGGATTCACCATCGCCCCGGCGGGAGCAGCAGGCGCAGCAGTGCGCCCGCAGCGCCCACGGGCTTCCGGGGGCATGCCGGTGATCGCCCCCTGGTCCGCCGTGCGCCCCGCGCAGTTGTCGACGCAGCGTGGGGACACTGACGACGCGATGGCAGCCGGCACCACAGTCGACCACCTCACCGAGACCTACCGCGCGCACTACCGCTCCCTCCTCGGACTGGCGGCGCTGCTGCTCGACGACACCGCCTCCTGTGAGGACGTCGTGCAGGAAGCCTTCATCCGCGTGCACTCCGCCCGCGGCCGCGTGCGCGACCCCGAGAAGACCCTGGCCTACCTGCGGCAGACGGTCGTCAACCTCTCGCGCTCCGCGCTGCGCCGCCGGATCCTCGGGCTGAAGCTGCTCTCCAAGCCGATGCCCGACATGGCGAGCGCCGAGGAGGGCGCCTACGACCTGCTGGAGCGGGACGAGCTGATCAAGGCGATGCGCGGGCTGCAGCGCCGTCAACGGGAAGTGCTGGTGCTCCGGTACTTCGCCGACATGACGGAGGCCCAGGTCGCGGAGACGTTGGGAATATCGCTCGGCTCGGTCAAGGCGTACGGTTCGCGGGGCATCGCGGCGCTTCGCGTCGCCATGGAGGCTCCGGCGTGAGTGCGGCAGGATCCAGCCGGGGAAACACCGGGCACGACGGGGGCCACCGCGGCGACGGGGACCCCCGGGAGGGGCGGGACGCCCGGGAGCCCTGGGAACCCCGAGAGACCCGCGGCGGCTGGGGACGAGAGACCGTTCCCGGGGCCGGCGAGGCGCATCAGGACGGCCGGCACGACGACTTCGAGGCAGGTGCGGGCAGCGGTCCGGCTTCCCGGGCCGGCGGCGCCGCGGCCAGCGAGACGCCAGCCGCTGGCTCCGCTTCCAGGTCCGGTTCCCGTTCCCCTTCTGGATTCGGAACCGACCCTGGGACGCGTTCCGGCTTCGGCGGCGAAGACGAACTGCGGCGCCTGCTGCACTCCCGCGTCGCCGATCTGGAACCCGCACCGGACGCACTGGAGCACCTGCGACGTGCCGTTCCGGCCCGCCGCCAACGACGCCGGCACGCCGTGGTCGGCGCGGCCGCGGCGCTGCTGCTCGGCGGTACGGCGATCCCGGCGATGGTCCACGTGGCGAGCTTCAGCGACGCCCCCGGAGACCGGCCGGCGAACGCCGCGAGCAGCCGCACCGCCGAGCAGGACACCAGCGGCGGATACGGCGAGGGCACCGAGCGGGCCAGCACCCGCCCGAGCGGCGGAGGCGGCGGCAAGCCCGGCACGGACCACCCGCCGGACACGGCGGGCAAGGGCACCGCGATGCCCGGCGCGGGAGCCGGCGCCGGGGTCGGCACGCCCGCTCCCGACGCGACCATGGACGTCACCTCGCCGGTCTGCGGACGCGAGCAACTCGGCAAGGGCACGGGCACGGTCGGCCCGGCCGACTCCTCGGGACGGGTCTACGGCGCGTTCCGGGTGGTGAACACCTCCGCTTCCGCTTGCTCCGTGCAGGGCGGCGGGACGGTGGACCTCACCCCGCAGGGTTCCACCAAGGCGGACAAGGTCCACGTCGTCGACCACACCTCGGGCGACGACGCCCCAGGACTGCCCGACCCGGCGACCACCCCCGACCAGTTGGTGCTGAAGCCGGGGCAGGCGTACGAGGTCAAGTTCGCCTGGATCCCGGCCGCCGGCGGCGGGCCGACCGGATGCGTCAGCCCGGGGCCGTCGCCGACGCCCGATCCGTCCAAGGCGCCCGGAGAGTCACCGGCCGCAGCGGCGACGAGCGGCGGCGGCACGGAAGGCCAAGCCGGCGGAGACACCGGCACCGGGGACGGCGGCGCGGCGGGCAGCGGCGTGCTCCTGACCCACACCCCGGAGGCCGGCGAGCCCGTCGCGGCCGACGTCAAGATCGCGGACGCGTGCGCCGGCACGGTGTACCGCACGGCACCACTGGCGACGTCGTAGCCGGACCAGGCCGTAGTCGGACCAGGTCGTGGCCGCGCCGCGCCGTGGCCGGTCGCTGCCGGGGCTGGGCTGTGTGGTGGCCGATCTCTGCCGTAATGGGGCGGCGCCGGGGCTTGGTGCGCGGTGGCGTGGTCGGTGTGCCGCTCGGTGCGCCGGGCCGTCCGGGTCGTGGTCCGCGTGGTGGTCCCAGTGGTGGTCCGGGCGGTGGCGCGGTGAGTGCGGGCACCTTGTTGGGCGCGCGTCGGGAGCGGTCTGCTGCCGTGGGCGCCGACGAGCGGCGGCGGCACGGGGCGCGCGGGTCCGGCGGCGGAGGGGAGGGGGCGGTGCGGCCGTGCAGGGCGGGCCCCGTACCGTTGGTGGGGTGTACCGGTTCCTGCTGACCCCGCGGTGGTGGGGAATCAACGTCTTCGCCGTACTGGCGATCCCCTTCTGCATCTTCATGGGCAGCTGGCAGTTGAGCCGCTTCGACGCCCGGGTCGCCTCGCAACAGCAGCAGGAGGACCGGTCCGCCGACGCCAAGACCGCGGCTCCCCGACCGCTGCAGAGCCTGCTGCCCGTCGACCAGATCACCTCCGGCCGGCAGGCCAGCGCCCGCGGCCGCTACGACACCGCGCACCAACTCCTCGTCCCGGACCGCACCCTGCAGAGCAAGCACGGTGACCAGCAGGGCTTCTACGTCCTGACGCTGCTCCGCACGGACGACGGCAAGGCCCTCCCGGTCGTCCGCGGCTGGCTCCCCGGTGACGCGAACGCCAAGGCCGACGCAGCCAAGGTGCCCGCACCGCCCGCGGGCGAGGTCACGGTCACCGGTGCGCTCCAGGCGTCCGAGAACCAGGGGACGTCCGGCGTGCAGGCCGGCGGCGGCCTGCCCAAGGGACAGCTCGGCATGATCAGCGCGGCGTCGCTGGTCAACCTCGTGCCGTACGGCGTCTACGACGCCTGGATCACCCTCGCCGACCCGCCGGCCCCGCTGCACGCCGTGCCGCCGGCCGCGGCGGAGGGCAGCGGCCTGGACATGAAGGCGTTCCAGAACCTCGGTTACACCGGCGAATGGTTCGTCTTCGCGGGCTTCGTCGTCTTCATGTGGTTCCGACTGGTCCGCCGCGAGGCGGAAGCCGCCAAGGACGCCGCCCTGGGCATCCTCCCGGAGGAAGCGGACGGGGCGACGAACGGGGCGAGCACCGGGGCGACGTACGGGCCGAGCACCGGGGCAGCGAACGCGGGGAGCGGTCCGGCGACGGAAGCGGCGACGGACGGACCGACGGACACGGCGACGGCCGCATCGACGGACGCGGCGAAGGACGCAGCGGCGTCCGGGGCGGCAGTTGGCGCGAAGGAGAACACGGGCGGTGACGGGGGCGGGGGCGTCCCGGCCGGGGACGCCGGGGACGAAGTCCCGGCGGGCAAGTAGGGGACTGTTCCCCTGGGGGCCTCCCCCCCCGGGCCCTCCCCCCGCCCACCCACCCCCGCCTCCCCCTCACCACCGCTACTCGGTCTTCGTCGTTGTCTTCTTCTTGTTCTCCTCCTTGGTGGTCCGCGGCCGCTGGGCGTCCAGGTGGCGGCGGGCGAAGTCGAGTTCGAGTCGGACCTGCTTGATGCGTTCCTCGACGACGAGGGAGCCGTGGCCTGCGTCGTAGCGGTAGACCTCGTGCGGGTGGTCGCGCCCTTCGAGGCGTTGGACGTAGTTCTCGACCTGACGGATCGGGCAGCGGGGGTCGTTGACGCCGGCGGAGATGTAGACGGGGGCCTGCACGGCGTCGACGTACGTCAGGGGGGAGGACGCCTCGAAGCGGTCGGGGACCTCTTCGGGGGTTCCGCCCAGGAGGGTGCGGTCCATGGCCTTCAGGGCTTCCATCTCGTCGTGGTACGCCGTGACGTAGTCCGCGACGGGGACGGCGGCCAGGCCCAGGGCCCAGGCGTCCGGCTGGGTGCCCAGGCCCAGCAGGGTCAGGTAGCCGCCCCAGGAGCCGCCGGCCAGCACCAGTCGCTCCGGGTCCGCGAGGCCGGAGGAGACCGCCCACGCGCGCACGGCGGCGATGTCCTCCAGTTCGATCAGTCCGACGCGGTGCTTGAGCGCGTCCGTCCAGGCCCGGCCGTAGCCGGTGGAGCCGCGGTAGTTGACGCGGACGACCGCGAAGCCGTGGTCCACCCAGGCCGCCGGTGATGAGGCGAAGGCGTCGCTGTCGTGCCACGTCGGGCCGCCGTGGACGTCGAAGAGGGTGGGGAAGGGGCCAGGGCCGGGGGGCTGCTGGATCAGCGCGTGGATGCGGCCGCCGGGTCCGTCCACCCAGACGTCCGTCACCGGGACCGATCCGGGGGCCTTCATCCCGGGCGGGTCCAGGACCACCGTGCCGTTGGTCGACCGCACCTCCGGCGGCTGGGCGGCGGAGGACCACAGGAACTCCACGGTCCCGTCGGGGCGGGCGGTGGCGCCGGAGACCGTGCCGGCGGGGGTGTCGACGCGGCTCAGGGCGCTGCCGGTGGCGTCGGCGGCGGTCAGGTCGTAGCGCCAGAGTTCGCTGCGGGCGTGGTACTCGTGCTCGATCAGGAGCGCCGAGCCGTCGGGGTACCAGTCCGCTCCCACGTCGCCGGGCAGGTCGATGTCCAGCGCGGTCTCCACGCCCGTCAGCGGGTCCCAGATCATCGGTTCCCAACGGCCGCGCCGCTGGTGCCCGACGAGGAGCCGGCTGTCACCGTCCACCGGGGCGAAGCCCATCACCGACAGGCCCAGTTCCTCGCTGCCGCCGTGGGTGTCGTCCAGTTCGGCGACGGTGGAGCCGTCGGTGCGGACGACGCGGATGGCGGAGTGCATGGCGTCGCCGTGCTCGGTGTGCTCGATGGCGATCAGCGAACCGTCGTGGGAGAGGTCGCCGACGCCCGCCGACTCGCGGTGCCGGTAGATCTCCACCGGCGGCTCTCCGGGCCGGACGACGTGGAGGGTGGAGCCGTCCTCGTCCGTCGAGCGGCCGATGACCGCCGTGCCGTCCCGGTCGATGGCCAGTCCGCCCGGATAGGAGGGGTCGAGGCCCGGCGCGGCCGGCTCGTCCGGGCCGCCCGTGAAGGGTTGGCGCATCCAGATGCCGAATTCGTCGCCGTCGGTGTCGGAGAACCACCAGATCCATTGGCCGTCCGGCGAGAGCGTGCCGTCCGTCGTGCCGTGCGGGCGGTCGGTGGCCTGCCGCTGGGTGCCGCTCGCGCGGTCCCAGGCGTACAGCTCGAAGGTGCCGGTGGCGTTCGAGACGAACAGGGAGCGGTCCGGGGCGTGCTCCGCCCACTCCGGCAGTCCGATCCGCGGGGCGCGGAAGCGCTGCTCCCAGGCCGGCATGCCGGCGGTCGTGTCCGCCGCGGCGTCGGCGGAACGGGGGTGGGCGGGGTGCGGATCGGCGGGGGTGCGGCCGGGGCCTGTGGTCTCGTCAGTCATGGGGCCATTCTGCGCCCGGCGGTGGAATTTCCGCTGGCGAGGCCGGCAGGCTGTGGATAACTTCGCTCTATGCGAGACGAGGAGGGACCCGACGACTGGCGCGAGGTGAATCGCGCGAGGTGGGACGAGCGCGTCGGCCTGCACACCGCGAGCGACTACTACGACCAGGGCGCGTTCCTGCGGACCCGGGACGTGATCCGCGACTTCGAGGCCGCGGAGGTCGGCGACGTCACGGGGCGGAGCCTGCTGCACCTGCAATGCCACTTCGGCCAGGACACGCTGTCGTGGGCGCACCGCGGCGCGGCCCGGGTCGTCGGCCTGGACTTCTCCGAACCCGCCATCGAGGCGGCCCGCGACCTCGCCGCCGAACTCGGCTACGGCCCGGACCGCGCGGCGTTCGTCGCCGCCGACGTCTACGACGCGGCCGAGGCGGTGCCCGACCCGGCGTACGACATCGTCTACACCGGGATCGGTGCCGTGAACTGGCTGCCTGACCTGGTGGGTTGGGCGGAGACCGCGGCGTCGTTGGTGGCGCCGGGCGGTTTCCTCTACCTCGCCGAATTCCACCCGCTGGGCGACGTGCTGGACGAGGAGACCGGTTCGCGCGTCGCCTTCGACTACTTCCGGCGCGAGGCGTGGGACGAGGAAACGTCCGGCAGTTACACGGACTTCGGGGCGCAGACGGTCCACAACAGGAGCGTCGAATGGCAGCACTCCCTGGGGGAGGTGGTCAGCGCGGTGGCGGCGGCCGGGTTGCGGATCGCGTTCCTGCACGAGCACGACATGACGCTGTTCCAGCGGTTCGGCGTGCTGCGGCGGGGCGAGGACGGCTTCTACCGGTTCCCGGAGGACCGGCCCCGCATTCCGCTGATGTACTCCCTGAAGGCGACGAAGCCGGCGGCCTGAAGCCGGCGGCCTGACGGGGCGCCGGCGGGCCCGTTGGGCCGCGGAGCCCGCCGGGGTCGGCGCGTCGCCGGCCGGTTACTGTGGCGGACGGCCCGGTCGGTTTCGGTCGGCCGCCCCGGGGGCCGGCCGTCGGCCCTCCGGCCTTGAGGGGGCCGGCCGTGGTCGGCGGCCCCAAGGGACGGCGGGGAGCGACCACTTCGAGCCCGGCGCCGCTCCGCGAGTACGCGGGCGGGTGCCGGTGGGCTCGGCAACCAACACTGCAACGGGGGTTTTGTCCGTGCGCGTACGCAGACGGATGGCGGGTGCCGCGGGCGCGAGCGTGCTCGTGCTGATGGCCGTGGGGTGCGGCGGACCGGCCGCCACGCCGGGCCCGGGGGCGTCCGCCGAGCGCGTGACGCCCGCCGAGCCGCTGCCGATGGTCTCCGCGGCCCGCGCCGCCACCTGGACCGGCACGGACCACACGGCGCGCCCGCTGCGCCTCAAGCCGACCCGGTTGGCCCGGGGGCACCCCTCGGACCTCGCGCACATCCGGTTGGACGACGACCTCAAGGGGATGGTCCCGTACTACCTCACCGTGTCCTACACCAACACCGGCAAGGCCGCGGTCAGTCAGGTGTACCCGGAGCGGAACTTCTCCCTCACCGGAGTGGACGGCAAGGCCGGCGAGCAACTGTCGCTGTTCCGCACCGACCCGCTGGCCACCGGCAACGGGCTGCCGCCGGAGTGCCAGGAGGCCGGGAAGGCCACGCTGGCCGCCGGTGAGACCTCGGCGGTCTGCCAGATCTTCATGCTCCCCAAGGGGCTGAAGCCGGGCAACGTCTCCTACAAGGACGACGGCGGCGACACCCTGCTGTGGCAGATCGGCGGCGCGCTCCAGGGCGCGCACGGGGTGCTGCCCGCGCACCGGCCGGCCGACGCGGTCACCACGGACAGCGACCGTCGCACGGCCACCGTCCTGGCCACCCCGAAGAGCGTCCGCCCGGGTTCCCCGGCCGATCTGAGCCGCTACGACCTGGACGCGGACCAGAAGAAGCTCGTCCCGTACTTCGTGACGGTGGTGTACCGGAACACGGGCACCCAGGACCTGCTCCCCAGCCTCAACGACAGCCTGACGCTGACCGGCGTCAGCGGTCAGCGGGCACGGAAGATGATCTTCTTGGACATCGGCGGCCCCGGCGTCCCCCACTGCCCGGAGGCGGTGCCCCACAAGATGCTCAAGCCGGGCGCCACGGTGACCGAGTGCACCGTCCACATGCTGCCGAAGGGCGACCCGCCGGCCTCGTTGACCTTCCAGGGCAGCGGCGACGGCGCGCAGCCGGTCACCTGGCGGGCGGCGGCCGACGACCCGCAGTAGCCGACCCGGAGCCGACGGGCCGGCGCGGGGGCGGCAGCGGGCGTCGGAGGCCGCGGGTGCGGGCCCCGACGCCCCTCGGTCACGGCGTGGCGGTCGCGCCGCGCCGCGCCAACAGCGGCCCGAAGTCCGGGTCGTGGCCGACCACCGCCCGGAACGCCGCCATCGGGTCGACGCTGTTGCCGCGGCTGAGCAACTCGCGCCGGAACACCTCGCCGCTCTCGCGGACCGTCCGGCCGTTCTCGCGGAACCAGCGCACGGTGTCCGCGTCCAGGACCTCCGCCCACCGGTACCCGTAGTAGCCGGCCGCGTAGCCACCGCCGAAGACGTGCGCGAAGTACCCCGTCCGGTAGCGCGGCGGGATCGCCGGATGGGCCAGCCCGTGCCGCGCCAGCACGGCGGTCTCGAACGCCGCCACGCCGGCCGCGTCGGGCAGTTCCGCGGCCGGCAGGGTGTGCCAGGCCCAGTCCAGGACGGCGGCCGACAGGTGCTCGACACTGTCGAAGCCCTCGCCGAACCGTTCCGCCTCCCGCAGCTTGGCCGGCAGTTCGGGCGGCATCGGCTCCCCGGTGCGATGGTGCCGGGCGTACCGGGCCAGCACCTCGGGCCACTCCGCCCACATCTCGTTCACCTGCGACGGGAACTCGACGAAGTCCCGCGGCACTTCGGTGCCCGCCAGCAACGGGTAGCGCACGTCGGAGAACAAGCCGTGCAGCGCGTGCCCGAACTCGTGGAAGAGGGTGGTGACCTCGTGCCAGTTCAGCAGCACCGGCTCGCCCGCCGCCGGTTTGGCGATGTTCAGGTTGTTGACCACCACGGGCCGCTGCCCCAACAGGTGCGACTGCGTGACCAGTTCGTTCATCCAGGCGCCGCCGCGCTTGGATTCCCGGGCGTGGAAGTCGCCGACGTACAGGCCGAGGGGGCCGCCGTCGGCGTCGTGCACCTCGAAGACCCGGGCGTCCGGGTGGTACGCGACCAGATCGGGGCGCTCGGTGAAGGTGATCCCGTACACCAGGGTGGCCGCGTGGAAGACGCCGTCCCGCAGGACCGCCTCCAGCTCCAGATAGGGGCGCAGCGCGGCCGCATCGAGGTCGAACCGCTGCCGGCGCACCCGCTCGGCGAAGAACTGCCAGTCGGCGGCGCCGACTTCCGGCACGCCGGCGGCCGCCGCCAACGCCGCGCCCTCCCGCTCGGCATGGGCCACCGCCGGGCCGATCAGCTTCTCGAACATCCCCTCCACGGCGCCGGCCGTGCCCGCGGTCTGGTCCGCGACCTGCCAGGAAGCGTGGTGGGGATGGCCGAGCAGGGCCGCGCGCTCGGCCCGCAGCCGGGCCACGGTCACCGCGACGGCCGCGTTGGCGGCGCCGCCGCGCCCCATGGAGGCGGCCAGCAGCCGCTCCCGCAGCGCGGCGTCCTCCAGGGCGGCGAGCTGCGGCTGGTTGGTGAAGTTCAGCAGGCTCAACACGAAGGCGCCGTCGTGCCCGAGGGCCCGGGCGTTCTCGGCGGCCGCGGCGATCTCGTCGGCGGGCAGCCCGGCCAGCTCCTCGGCGCGGTCCACCACCAGCGCGGCCGCCGCGGTGTCGGCCCGCAGGTTCTGCTGGAACTCCGTGCACAGGGTCGCGAGTCGCGCGTTCAGCTCCCGCAGCCGCTGCTGCTGCGCGGGCGCCAACCGGGCCCCGGCCCGCACCCGCGCGCCATGGTGCCGCGTCAACAGGCGCGCCTGCTCCTCGTCCAGCCCGAGCCCGTCCCGGCCGTCGTGGAGCGCCGACAAACGGGCGAAGAGGGCCGGATCGAGCAGCAGCGCGTCCTCGTGGGCGGCCAGCCGCGGCACGATCTCCGCCTCCAGCTCCTGGGTGGCCCGGTCGGCGTCGGCGTTCGCCTTGTTGAAGAACACCGCGGACACCCGCCGCAGCACCGCACCGCTGCGCTCCAGCGCCACCACGGTGTTCTCGAACGTCGGCGGGTCGGGGCTCGCCCCGATGGCGGCCACTTCGGCGAGCTGCTCGTCGACGCCCCGCTCGAAGGCGGGCCGGAAGTGCTCGTGCCGGATGCGGGCGAAGGGCGGCAGCCCGTAGGGGAGTTCGCTCGCCGTGAAGAAGGGGTTCGACGCCGCGTCGTCCGCGTGCCGTCCTGCCGCGGCCGGAGCGGTCGCGGATCGCGCGTTCGCCTCCGCCGACGTCGGGGAACTGGGACTCGTCTCGGTGCTCTTGGCAGAAGTCACGGAGCCCGACCCTACGCGCGCCACCGGCCCGCGACCCGGCGCTTTACCCGCCCTATGACGCCTGATCATGGCGTCCCCGCCACCGCCCACAGGGGCCGCCACGGCCGACCGACGGCATGAAAACGCCCGATCGCTGGCGACGGGGGATGCACCAGCGATCGGGCTACGACCCAGCCTAGCAAGGCTGCCCCTGTGACGGGAGTCAACTGCCGAATTGCCTGGCGGAGTTGTGACCGGTTTCACGCCTCCCGGCCGTGCCCCGCGCGCCGCCTACCCGCCGCACGGCGGCGCGTACGACAGGTGCGGCAGGTACTCCTGCCACTTCTCCGGCGTCAGAACACCCCTGGTCGTGGCGCAGATGCGGTGGATCGCCCCGTCGGTGTCCAGGTCCCACAGCCGCACGGTGCCGGCACCACTGGACACGCCGAGCAGATGGCTCGTCGGACTGAACGACAAGAAGTTGCCGGTCTTGGCGTTCGGGCTGGTCGCCTGGCCGATGGCGGCGGCCCGGGACGGGACCGCGACGTTCCAGAACCGGACCGTGTTGTCGTTGCCACCGCTCGCCAACGTGTGGCCGTCCCTGCTGAACGTCAACGACACCACCGCCTCGGTGTGACCGGTCAGCGGCGGGCCCAGCCGCGTCGCCGCACGCGGATCGGCGGTGTTCCACAGGCGGACGGTGTCGTCGTCGCTGCCACTGGCCAGCGTGCGGCCGTCCTGACTGAACGCGAGCACGTTGACGGGACCCAGGTGCCCGCGCAGCGGCGCGCCGAGCCCGGTGGCGTGCGCCGGGTCGGTGGTGTCCCACAGCCGGATCGTGTCGTCCGCGCTGCCGCTGGCCAGCGTGCGGCCGTCCGGACTGAAGACGAGGGAGTTGACGTACCCCCGGTGACCGGTGAGGAGCCCACCGAGGCGCCGCGGGTGCGCCGGGTCCTCGATGCTCCACAACTGGACGGTGAAGTCGTCGTAGGCGGTGGCCAACGTGCGCCCGTCGGGGCTGAACGCGACCGTGTCCGGGCCCGCGAACCGGATCGGCAGCGTGAGGGGCGGCCCGTGCGGCACCGGCCGGGACGGGTCGGCGACGTTCCACAACTGGACCGCCGGGCTGGGGCTGCCCGTCCGCACCGCCAGGGTGCGGCCGTCGGGCGAGAACGCCACCGCGTAGACGTTGCCCCCCTTCCCGGACCGGAAGGGCTCGCCCAGTTCCAGGGGCCGCTTGGGCGACGCCACGCTCCACAGCCGCACCTTCTGGTCCCGGGCGGCCGTGGCCAGCACCTTCCCGTCCGGGCGGAACGCACCGATCCGACCGACCATGCTGGACGTCGGAATCGACCACAGCCGCACCTTGCTGTCACCGCTGCCGGTCGCGAGGGTCCGCCCGTCGGGGCTGAAGCCCACGGCGTACATCTCCCCGCTGCTGCCCGCCAGGGGCTCCCCGACCTGCGACGGGAACGCCGGATCGCTGACGTTCCACAGGCTCGCCGAACTGTCCGCGCTGCCGGCGGCGAGCATGCTGCCGTCGGGGCTGAACGCCACGGACCACATCGGACCCGTGTGGCCGGTCAGCGGCACGCCGAGCGGCTCCGGGTGCTGCGGATCGGCCACGTCCCACAGCCGGACGGTGTCGTCGGCGCTGCCGCTGGCCAGCGTGCGGCCGTCGGGACTGAACGCCACGGAGTGCACCGTGGCCGAGTGGCCGGTCAGCACCGTGCCGACCGGCGTCGGACGCCGCCGGTCGGCCACGTCCCACAGCCGGATCGCGTTGTCGTCGCCGCCCGCCGCCAGCGTCCGCCCGTCGGGGCTGAACGCCACGGAGCGCACCGCGGCGGTCGGGCCGGTCAACGAGGCGAGCGCCCGCGGGCGCTGCCGGTCGCCGACGTCCCACAGGCGCACGGTGCGCCCCTCGGTGGCCGCGGCCAGGGTCCGGCCGTCCGGGCTGAACGCGACCAGGTAGACCGTGCCGTCGTGGCCGGCGATCGGCGCGCCGATCGGCTCCGGGTGGCGGGGGTCCCGCACGTCCCACAGCCGGATCGTGCCGTCGTCCGAGGCGCTGGCGAGGGTCTGCCCGTCCGGACTGAAGACGGCGGCGCTCACCCAGCTGGAATGACCGGTCAGCGGCGCGCCCAGCGGCTTGGGGCGGGCCCGGTCCGACACGTCCCACAGCCGGACGGTCCGGTCGTAGCTGGCGGTGGCCAGCAGCCGGCCGTTCGGGCTGAACGACGTCAGGTACACGGCGCCGGTGTGGCCCAGCAGCGGCGTGGCCAACGGCGCGTTCACGATCGAGACCAGCCGGTTGTTCGTGCCCTCGTCGTCGGGCCGCAGCCCGTGCGCCACCAGGTCCAGTTGCGCGGAGAGGGACGGATCCGTGTACTGCGCGCGGTCGGCCTGCGCCAACACCTGCTCGAAGACGGTGTCGTCGCGCTGCCGCCACGCGACGACCGCCGCGCCGACGGCCACCATCGCCATGACGACCAGGGCCGCCACCGCACCGCGACTGAGCCAGACCACGCGTCGGCGCAGCCGCACCGAAGCGGCCAGGAACTCCACCGCACTGCGGGTGAGGAAGGTGTCGCCGGCGGATTGCGCCCAGGTGCGCGCCTGTTCCAGCCGGGAACCCCGGTAGAGCAGCGACGCGTCGCGGTCCGAACCCTCCCAGGCCCGACCGTCCTCCTCCAGCCGCTGACGCAGCAGATTGCCGTTGCGGTCCTCGTCGATCCAGTCGCGCAGCCGCGGCCAGGCGTGCAGCAGCGCCTCGTGGGTGATCTCCACGGCCTCCGCGTCGAGCGTCACCAAACGGGCGTGCACCAGCGCTTCGAGCGACTCCTCCGTCTTGTCGGGGTCCGTCGACTCGTCCGCCAACTGGCGCCGGGTCCCCCGCCGCCGCGTGGCCTGGGTGTCCTCGCCCAGCCGGACCAGCCGCAGCAGGAGCAGGCGCGCAGCGGTGCGCGCGGTCGGATCGAGACCGGTCCAGGCCCGCTCGGCGGTCGCCGCCACCGCACCCTGGATGCCGCCCGCCGCACGGTAGCCGGCCAGCGTCAACCGCCCCGCGGACCGCCGCTGCCAGGTGGCGAGCAGGGCGTGCGAGAGCAGCGGCAGCACCCCCGCGTCGTGCGCCCCGCCGGGGCCGTCGATGCTCACCTCCCGGACGATCAGCTCCGCCAGGCCCGGTTCGAGTTCCAGGCCGACGGCCTTGGCCGGACGGGTCACCGCCTCGCGCAGCTCCGCCGTGGTCAGCGGGCCGAGCACCATATGCCGGTGCTGCAGCGCGTCGGCCAGCTCAGGATGGCCCAGGCACTGCTCGTAGAAGTCGGCGCGTATGCCGAGGATGACCAGCGCCGGGGCGGGGCCGTCGGCGTCGGTGGGCGTGCACGCGGCGTGCAGCAGCCGGATGAAGGCGCGCCGGGCCGCCTCGTCGGAACAGAGGGTGAACGCCTCCTCGAACTGGTCCACGATCACCACCGGCCGGGCGCCGGACGCCCGGCCCCCCGCCCAGGCCGTGGTCGCGGCCCGCACCGCGGACCCGAACCGCACCGGGTCCGACTCCTCGGCGCCGGGCCCGTCCGCACCGGCCAGGACCGGCACCAGCTCGGGGATCCGCCGGGCCACCTCCGCCAGCGGATCACCCCCCGGCACCAACTGCAGCACCTGCCGCCCCCGGCCCGCTCCGTCACCCAGCGCGCCGTTCTCCAACGCGGGCACCAGGCCGGCGTTGAGCAACGAGGACTTCCCCGCCCCCGAAGCGCCCACGAGCATCACCAGGCCGCCCGTCCTCTCCGCCGCCCGCAACTGCGCGACGAGGGCGTCCAGGCTCCGCTCCCGACCGAAGAACCACCGGGCGTCCTGCTGACGGTAGGAGGCCAACCCCCGGTAGGGGCACACGCCGGTGACGGCGGCGGCCTCGGCCGGGGCGCGGTCCTCCTCCTGCGCGGCCGTCGCGGTGCGGTCACCGACCGGATCGGCGACCGCACGCTCCCACAGGCGCTGCCACTGCGCCATGTCGTACAGTCCCGCGGACACCGGCGCGGGCCGCGCCCGCCGGGCCTCCGGGATCAGGACGTGCAGCACCGCGGCGAGCGCGGCGAACTGCGCGGGGACGTTCTTGGCCCGCCGCCAGTCGCTGATCCGCTGCACGGACACCCGCACCGGCCGCCCTCGCTCGTCGACCCGCTGCAACCGGACGACGGACTCGGCCACCTTCTTCAGGGGAGGGTTGCCCGCCTCCTTGTAGAGCAGCGCGAGACGTTCCGCGAGGGCCGTGCGTGCCCCTGAGTCGGAACTCAAGGTCTCCACCCCTTACTTCCCCCGCACCTGGACATCCGGACCGGAAAACTCACCTTAACCGGCTGACCTGCGACGAAGGGGTCCATCCGACGCCGGAACCTCCTCCCCGGAAGTCACAGCTGGCAGGATCACCACGCGGCAGGGCAGCAATCGGGTACTACCCGGACATGCCACCGGTTCAGCCCTCGGAGCGACACCTCTTGAGGCGCGATCCCGGTCCCCTGCCGCCCGATCCGCCAACTGCGGATCGATGCCGCCTGTGCCGTTCGGCACCGGTCCCCACGAGGGGAGGGACCGGTGCCGAACGGCGCGGAGCTCACCGCCCCTGATCGCGCTCGCCGCCGGACACCGTGCGCAGCGGGCCGGAAGACCGGCGTCCGGCGCGGCCGCCCGCACCATGACCCACCGATCCGGCCCGGGCAAGCCACCCCCGCCTCCGACGGCGTGACGGAACTTCAGCACCCGGGAAACGCATCAGGGGCCTGACCCGCTCTCGCGGATCAGGCCCCTGACCTGTTGTTCCTTCAGTCGGGGTGGCGGGATTTGAACCCACGACCTCTTCGTCCCGAACGAAGCGCGCTGCCAAGCTGCGCTACACCCCGAAGCAACGAGCTCTACTTTAGCGGACTGATCCCCGTAGGTGAAATCCGCTTTCGGTCGGCGACGGAAACCGCTCTGACCTGCGGTTTTATCGGGAGGTGCGGAAGGGGTCTCGGGGTGACGGTGAGGCGCCGGGTGTCGCCTGGAGGGGGTAAGTGACGCAGGTCACGCCGAATTGGGGCGTGAATCCGGGTCCGGGGCACCGGTGGGCCCGTCGGGAACGCGCGCGGCCCCCGCCCCTGGGTGAGGGGACGGGGGCCGGGGGTGCGCAGATGGGTCAGTCGCGCGCCGTCAGCGTCAGGAGGGTGGCCTCCGGCGGGCAGGCGAAGCGGACGGGGGTGTAGCGGTTGGTGCCGCAGCCGGCCGAGACGTGGAGGTAGGAGGTCCGGCCGTCGGCGGTGTGGGTCGAGAGGCCTTTGGCGCGCTGGGTGTCGATGTCGCAGTTGGTGACGAGGGCGCCGTAGAAGGGGACGCAGAGCTGGCCGCCGTGCGTGTGGCCGGCCAGGACCAGCGGGTAGCCGTCGGCGGTGAAGGCGTCCAGGGACCGCAGGTACGGGGCGTGGACGACGGCCACGGAGAGGTCGGCGTCGGCTTCCGGGCCGCCGGCGACCTCGGCGTAGCGGTCGCGCTTGATGTGCGGATCGTCCAGGCCGGTCAGTGCGATCTGTGCGCCGTCCAGCTTCAGGTGGCCGCGGGCGTTGGTGAGGTTGACCCAGCCGGCCGCGTCGAAGGCGTCGCGGAGGTCCTCCCACGGGTTGTGGACGACGCCGACGGCCGGGGCGTTGCCGTTCAGGCCGTGCCGGCCCTGGACCTTCTCGAACAGGTAGCGGGCGGGGTTCCGCAGCCGCGGGCCGTAGTAGTCGTTGGAGCCGAAGACGTAGGCGCCGGGGAAGCCCATCAGCGGGCCCAGGGCGTCCAGGGCCTCCGGGACGCCCTCGGGGTCGGAGAGGTTGTCGCCGGTGTTGACGACGAAGTCGGGGCGGAGCCCGGCGAGCGACTGGAGCCAGCGCTGTTTCTTGCGCTGCCCGCTGACCATGTGGATGTCGGACACCTGCAGGACGCGCAACGGCCGCATGCCGCGGGGCAGTACGGGCACGGTGACGCGCCGCAGACGGAAGGAGCGGACTTCGAAGCCGGCGGCGTAGGCCAGGCCGGCCGCGCCGACCGCGGCAAGGGACAGGGGAACTCCGTATCGCGCGCGCATGGGTCCATGGTTGCAGAGTGGGGACGGCGGCGGGCAGGGGTGATGTGATCTTGGTCGGAACGGTCCGGCGACCCCCTGGTGCGAGGACGCGCGACCCGGGCCGGGCGCGCGGCGGAAAAGGCGCGACGGTTGTCGGCGGGTGGGGGCATACTCAAGGTCATGACCACGCTCAAGGCCAAGCTCAAGGACGACCTCACCGCCGCGATCAAGGCGCGCGACGAGCTGCGTTCCGCCACCCTCCGTCTGACGCTGACCGCGCTCCAGAAGGAGGAGGTGGCGGGCACCGAGGCGCGCGAGCTGTCCGACGGCGAGGTCGAGAAGATCGTCGCGCGGGAGGCGAAGAAGCGCCGCGAGGCCGCCGAGGCGTTCGACAAGGGCGGTCGGGCCGAGCAGGCCGAGCGCGAGCGCGCCGAGGGCGAGGTGCTCGCCGAGTACCTGCCCAAGCCGCTGACCGACGACGAGTTGGAGTCGCTGGTCGCCGCGGCGGTGGCGGAGGCCACCGGGGCCGGGGCCGAGGGCCCGAAGGCCATGGGCGCCGTGATGAAGATCGTCAACCCGAAGGTGGCGGGCCGCGCCGACGGCGGCCGGGTCGCCGCGATGGTGAAGAAGCTGCTGGCCGGCTGAGGCCGTACGCGACGGCCCGCCCCGGCCGGTCGTCGCTCGAACGTCGAAGGGGCGCCCCCCCGTTGGGAGGGCGCCCCTTTCGCGTGCCGCGCCGGCGGTCAGGCGGGCCGGTGGATCACCAGCCGCCGTTCCCGCCGCCCAGGATGTCGGGGAAGCCGGGGATGTGCCAGCCGCCGCCGGGCTTGTTGTCGGCGCCGGGCTTCGGCTTCTGCGGGGGCTTCGGCTTGCCCTTGTTGCCGTCGTTGCCCTTGTCCTTGGGGCCGTCGATCTGGACGGTCGGCAGCGCCGGGGCCGGCCGACCGGCCAGCGCACCGCCCATCAGGTCGCGCCAGATCGGGCCGGGGGTGTCGGCGCCGTAGACCTTGTCGTGCGGCACGCCGCCGATGGTGATGTTGTACATCTGCCGCTGGTGGCGGGGGTCGCCGACCCAGACCGCGCCGGCGGCGTTCGGGGTGTAGCCGACGAACCAGGCGGCGTAGCGGCTGTCCGTGGTGCCGGTCTTGCCGGCGCTGTCCCGCCCCTTGAGGCCGGCCTCCTTGCCGGTGCCGTCCTCGACGACGCCCTTGAGGAGCGCGTTCACGGTGTCCGCGGTCTTCTTGGACATCGCGCTGCGGCAGTTGCTCCTGGGGACGTTCAGCGCCTTGCCCTGCGCGTCGGTGATCGACTCGATCGCGACGGGGGAGCAGTAGGTGCCCTCGTCGGCGAAGGTGGCGTAGGCCGTGGCCATGGTCAGCGGGGACATCTCCTGGCCGCCGAGCGCCATGGAGGGCACCTGCTTCATGGGCTCGCCGTCGGCCCGCTGGATGCCCATCTTCTGGGCCATGGTGACCGCCGGGCAGATGCCCATGTCGCTGATCAGCTGCACGTAGTAGGTGTTGACCGACTTCGCGGTCGCCTCCTTCATGGCGTACGGGCCGACTTCCTTGGGATCCTCGTTCTGGACGGTGTCGTGGTCGCTCCACTGGCCGTCGCAGGTCTGGACCGGCGTCGGGTACGCCATCTTGAACGGCGAGGAGTACTGCTGGTACGGGCTGATGCCCTGCTCCAGGGCGGCCGCCGCGATGATCGGCTTGAACGTCGAGCCGGGCTGGTAGCCGGCGCCGCCGCCCATCTTGCGGTCGACCGAGAGGTTGATCTGGGTCTGGTTGGTGCCGAAGCCGTACGGGCGGGACTGGCCCATGCCGAGGATCTTGCCGGTGCCCGGCTGGACGACCGCGGCGGCGCCGGCGACCGGGTCGTCCGCGTAGACGTGCTTGCTCAGCGACGCCTGGATGGACTTCTGGGTCTGCCGGTCCAGGGTGGTGCGGATGGTCAGGCCGCCCTGCATCCAGCGCTTGGAACGGATCTCGCGGGTCGCGCCGAACGTCTTGTCGTTCAGCAGCACCTCGCGGACGTAGTCGCAGAAGAAGCCGGCGCCGTCGGTGGAGGTGATGCAGCCGTTCTGCGGGCGGCTGACCCTCAGCTTGATCGGCTGGGCGGCGGCCGCGTCGGCCTGGGCCCGGGTGACGTTCTTCAGGTCGGCCATCCGCCGCAGCACGGTGTTGCGACGAGCCGTCGCCGCCTGCGGGTGGTTGACCGGGTCGTACCGCGTCGGGGACTGGACGATGCCGGCGAGCAGCGCCGACTCCCCCAGGCTCAGGTCCTTGGCGGACTTGCTGAAGTAGCGCTGGGCGGCGGACTCGACGCCGTACGCCTGCTCGCCGAAGAAGGTGATGTTGAGGTAGTTCTGGAGGATCTTGCGCTTGCCGAGCTTCTCCTCCAGCTTGATCGCGTACTTCAGCTCCTTGACCTTGCGGCCGAGCGTCTGCTGGGTGGCCTGCGCGACCTTGTCCGGGTCGTCGCCCGCCTCCTCGACGAAGACGTTCTTCACGTACTGCTGGGTCAGGGTCGACGCGCCCTGGGAGAAGCCGCCCGACTGGGCGTTCTTGTTGACCGCGCGCAGGATGCCCTTGAGGTCGATCGCGCCGTGCGTGTAGAAGCGGGCGTCCTCGATGGCGACGATCGCCTGCTGGACGTACGGCGACATGTCCTTGAGGCCGACGACGGTGCGGTCGCGGGAGTAGACCGACGCGATCTCCCCGCCGTCCGAGTCGAGGATGGTGGTGCGCTGGCTGAGCGGAGGGGTCCTGAGGTTGGCCGGGATGTCGTCGAAGCCCTCGACGGACGTCTTGGCCGCCAGCCCCAACGCTCCGGCCGCCGGGAGCGCGATCCCGGCCAGGACGGCTCCGGCAAGGACGCTGACACCGAGGAACTTGGCGGCCTGCTGGGTCCTGGTCGGACCCCCGCCCTCGCGCTGCTTAGCCATGGGCGAAGCCTACGTTCTCATTCGCCGGACAGGGGCGCACCTGTTCGTTTAGCCTGTTCTCACCTGCCGCAGCTGAACGGTTTCGCCTGAGTACGTCAAGCCCTCCTCCCGGCGTGGGTGCCGTCCCACATGCCCGCTGTGTGCCAGAAATCCCTTGCCACCACAGCGAACTGTCCCGCTTGGGAGGGAAGTGACGTATGTCGCACGGTCACTCCGTTGGGTGATCTGCCGCGTACGCATAGTCCGTTCGGGCCATTCAAGATTGGGCCCGAAGGGGGTGTTGCGCCCTGCCCGGCTTCCGTAACGTCCTCAACTGGCAACGGTGAATATGCCGTTTGCCGCCGTGGGGGAGCCTCGATTCGGGAGAGGACGGCGCCAGCATGGGCTGGGTAACCGACTGGAGTGCACAGGCAGCATGCCGCACTACCGATCCGGATGAACTGTTCGTTCAAGGGGCGGCGCAGAACCGCGCCAAGGCGGTGTGCACCGGGTGTCCGGTGCGTACGGAGTGCCTGGCCGACGCCCTGGACAACCGGGTGGAGTTCGGTGTGTGGGGCGGGATGACGGAACGCGAGCGGAGGGCGCTGCTGCGCCGCCGGCCGACGGTCACGTCATGGCGACGCCTGTTGGAGACGGCGCGTACGGAATACGAGCGCAGCACGGGCCTGTTGCCGGTGGACTGCTCGGACGACGCGTTCGACGACGAGTACGCGGCGGTCGGGTAGGGCCCGTTCGCCGTGCGGCGGCCGTCCGTTCGTCAGCGGTCGGTCAGCCGTCGGTCAGACCTCGGTCTCGCCGGGGCGCAGCGCCAGGCGGTCGCCGATCGTGCGCAGGCCCGCGAGGTCGTGGACGTCACCGGGCAGCGCACCGACCTCCGTCACCGGCACCTCGGGGTGCAGTGCGGTGAAGCGGTCACGGGTGCGCCGTTCGCGTGCCAGGACCTGCATGCGTTCGGCGTGCAGTCGCAGCAGGCCGGCGGCGAGTTGCGCCGCCGGGGCCGAAGGGGATGTCGCGTGCTCCGCCGCGGCGGCGGGGGAGGGGCCACCGGGGGTACGTGATCCAGTCTTCCCGTCGGCTAGATCGACAATGCCGGCCGGCTCAAGATTTTCCGCGGACGGTGAACCGCCGTCACGGGACGAAGAGTTGGCATTGTCGTCCGCCTCCGGTGCGGCCGCCTCGTCCTCCGGGACGCGGTCGGGAAGGCCCTCCGTCAGCGCTTCCGCCGCGGCCAGCGCCCGCTCGGCGCTGAGCTGGGCCGCGCCGCTGCCGTGCACGCGGTTGAGCACCAGCCCGGCCAGCGGCATCTGTTCGGCGGCCAGCCGCTCGACGAAGTACGCCGCCTCGCGCAGCGCGTCCCGCTCCGGCGCGGCGACCACCAAGAACGCCGTGCCGGGTGCCTGGAGCAGCCGGTAGGTGGCGTCCGCGCGGGTGCGGAAACCGCCGAACATGGTGTCCATCGCGGCCACGAACGTCTGCACGTCGCGCAGCAGTTGGCCGCCCATGAGCTTGCTGAGGGTGCCGGTCATCATCGACATGCCGACGTTGAGGAACTTCATGCCGGCCCGCCCGCCGACCTTGGCCGGCGCCATCAGGACCCGGATGAACTTGCCGTCCAGGAAGGACCCCAGCCGCTTGGGCGCGTCCAGGAAGTCGAGCGCCGAGCGGCTCGGCGGGGTGTCCACGACGATCAGGTCCCACGCGTCGCCGGCGCGGAGCTGGCCGAGCTTCTCCATCGCCATGTACTCCTGCGTACCGGCGAAACCGGCCGACAGGGACTGGTAGAAGGGGTTCTCCAGGATGGCGCGGGCCCGCTCGGCGTCCGCGTGGCCCTCGACGATCTCGTCGAAGGTGCGCTTCATGTCCAGCATCATCGCGTGGAGTTCGCCGCCGGCACTCTCGTCGACGCCCTTGACCTGGCGGGGGACGTTGTCGAGCTCGGAGATGCCCATCGACTGCGCCAGGCGGCGGGCCGGGTCGATGGTCAGTACCACGACCTTGCGACCGCGCTCGGCGGCGCGCACCCCCAGCGCCGCGGCGGTGGTCGTCTTGCCGACGCCGCCCGAGCCGCAGCACACCACGATGCGGGTGCGCGGGTCGTCGATCAGGGCGTCGACCTCCAGCCACGGGGCCGAGGCGTCCAGCGTCGTGTCGTCCGAGGTCATATGGGCCCCTGTTTCCGCAGGTCTCTGGCCAGGCCGTAGAGCCCGGCGAGGTCCACTCCCTCGGGGAGCAGCCCCAGCTCGTAGGTGGGCAGGCCGAGGTCGGTGAGCGCCGCGTGCTGGGTGCGCTCCAGCTCGACCCGCTCGGCGTGCTCGCGCGCCTGCTCCAGCAGGGGGTCGATGAGGCGCTCCGCGAGGCCGCCGCGGCGGGCGCCGCCCAGCCCGGCCTGGGAGAGCGCCTTGGCGATGCCGGTGCGGGCACCGCGGGCGGCGACCTCCAGATCGCCGTTGTCCAGCAGCGCGGGGCGGGTCATGTTGATGACGACGCCGCCCACCGGGATGCCGGCGGCGCGCAGTTCGGCGATGCCGTCGGCGGTCTCCTGGACGGGCATCTCCTCCAGGAGCGTCACCAGGTGCACCGCCGTCTCGGGGGACTTCAGGACGCGCATCACGGCCTGCGCCTGATTGTGGATCGGGCCGATCTTGGCCAGGCCGGCGACCTCGTCGTTGACGTTGAGGAAGCGGGTGACGCGGCCGGTCGGCGGGGCGTCCATCACGACCGCGTCGTAGACGAAGGCGCCGCTCTTGTCCTTGCGGCGGACGGCTTCGCACGCCTTGCCGGTCAGCAGGACGTCCCGCAGGCCGGGGGCGATGGTGGTGGCGAAGTCGATCGCACCGAGTTTCTTGAGGGCCCGGCCGGCGCTGCCGAGCTTGTAGAACATCTGGAGGTAGTCCAGCAGGGCGCGCTCGGCGTCGATGGCCAGGGCGTGCACCTCACCGCCCCCGGGGGCCACCGCGATCTTGCGCTCCTCGTAGGGAAGCGCTTCGGTCTCGAACAGCTGGGCGATGCCCTGCCGGCCCTCGACCTCGACCAGGAGGGTGCGGCGCCCTTCGGTGGCCAGGGCGAGGGCAAGGGCAGCGGCGACCGTGGTCTTGCCGGTGCCGCCCTTGCCGCTGACGACATGGAGCCTGCTCACGCCAAGGAGCCTAACCAGTCCGCGTCCCGCGTACGCACGGGATACGCCTGGGAGCACCCGGAGATCCGCCCGCGCGAGGTCAGGGACGGCGTCGGGGATCGGCCCTAGGGGTCGTGGACCCCCGGCCCCCGGGACAGGCATTACGCTCGCCCCATGACCAAGTGGGAATACGCGACCGTGCCGCTGCTCGTGCACGCGACGAAGCAGATTCTGGACACCTGGGGCGAGGACGGCTGGGAGCTGGTCCAGGTCGTGCCGGGCCCGAACAACCCCGAGCAGTTGGTGGCCTACCTGAAGCGGGAGAAGGCGTGAGCGCCGTCGAGGAGAGGATCGCGGAGCTCGGCCTGAAGCTGCCGGAGGTCGTGCCGCCGCTGGCCGCCTACCAGCCCGCGGTCCGCTCCGGCGCGTACGTCCACACCTCCGGCCAACTGCCGATGGTGGACGGCGCGCTGCCGGTCACCGGCAAGGTCGGTGCCGAGGTCAGCCCGGAGCAGGCCAAGGAACTCGCCGCGGTCTGCGCGCTCAACGCGCTGGCCGCCGTGAAGTCCGTCACCGGTGACCTCGACAGAATCGTGCGGGTCGTGAAGGTCGTCGGTTTCGTGGCGTCCGCGCCGGACTTCACCGGCCAGCCGGGCGTCGTCAACGGTGCCAGCGAGCTGCTCGGCGAGATCCTGGGCGAGAAGGGCGTGCACGCCCGCTCCGCCGTCGGCGTGGCGGTGCTGCCGATCGACGCCCCGGTCGAGGTCGAGATCCAGGTCGAGATCGCCGACTGACGGTCCGCGCCTGCTTGCGCTCGCGTCCGGATCGGGCCGTCCCCGCGGAGGGCCCCTCGAACATCCGCACGCGAGCGCATAGCATCCGGCCATGGCGTCGACGACGAATGGCCAGTGGTATCCGCCGGAATGGCCGGCCCGCATCCGGGCCCTGACGAACGGCGAACTGACGCCGTCCGCGCCCCGGCGGGCCGCGACGGTCCTGCTGCTGCGGGACACCGACCACGGCGGTCCCGCCGTCCACATGCTGCGCAGACGCGCCTCCATGGCCTTCGCCGGAGGCGCGTACGCGTATCCGGGCGGTTCCGTCGACCCCCGGGACGAACGGCCCATGGGGTGGGCCGGGCCCTCGCGCGCCGAATGGGCGGTGCGGTTGGGCGTCGACCCGTCCACCGCACAGGCCATCGTCTGCGCCGCGGTGCGCGAGACGTTCGAGGAGTCCGGGGTGCTGCTCGCCGGCGACTCCGCCACCACCGTCGTCGCGGACACCAACGGCGAGGAGTGGGCCGCGGACCGGGCGGCGCTGGTCGCCCACGAGCTGTCCTTCGCCGAATTCCTGGCCCGCCGCGGCCTCCTGCTCCGCTCCGACCTGCTGGCCGCCTGGGCGCGCTGGATCACCCCGGAGTTCGAACCGCGCCGCTACGACACGTTCTTCTTCGTCGCCGCGCTGCCCGCGGGACAGCGCGCCCTCAACGTCTCCACGGAGGCGGACCGGACGGTGTGGATCCGCCCGGAGGAGGCCGCGGCCGGCTACGACCGCGGGGAGCTGCTGATGATGCCGCCGACCATCTCCACGCTGCGCTCGCTCCAGCCGTACGCCGGCGTCGCCGAGGCGCTGGCCGGGGCCGGGGCGCAGGACCTGACGCCGGTGCTGGCCCGCGCGCACCTGGTGGACGGCGAGATCGTGCTGAGCTGGCCGGGCCACGACGAGTTCACCAAGCACATCGCGACGGACGAGGGCCCCGCCGGGCGTTCGGGAGGTCCCTCCGCATGACCGAAGCAGCCGCCCTCCCCGGCCAGCCCCGCGGCGGGGTCCTCACGGGGCCGGCCACCGCGCGCGCCCACTGCGTCCTGGCCCCGAACCCGTCCCCGATGACGCTGGACGGCACCAACACCTGGATCGTCGCCGAGCCCGGCTCCGACCTGGCCGTCGTCATCGACCCCGGACCGCTCGACGAGGACCACCTCCGAGCCGTCATCGCCACCGCGGAACGGGCCGGGCAGCGGATCGCCCTGACCCTGCTCACCCACGGGCACCCCGACCACGCCGACGGGGCGGCCCGGTTCGCCGAACTGACCGGCACCCCCGTGAGGGCGTTGGACCCGGCGCTGCGCCTGGGGGACGAGGGGCTCGGCGCGGGCGACGTCATCACCACCGGCGGCCTGGAGCTGCGGGTGGTGCCCACCCCGGGGCACACCGCGGACTCCCTCTGCTTCCACCTGCCCGCCGACCGGGCGGTCCTGACGGGCGACACGATCCTCGGGCGCGGCACCACGGTGGTCGCGCACCCCGACGGACGGCTCGGCGACTACCTCGACTCGCTGCGCCGGCTGCGCTCCCTCGCCGTGGACGACGGGGTCGCCACGGTCCTGCCGGGCCACGGGCCGGTGCTGAACGACGCCCAGGGGGCGGTGGAGTTCTACCTGGCGCACCGGGCCCACCGGCTGGCCCAGGTGGAGACCGCGGTGGAGGCCGGCCACCGCACCCCCGGCGAGGTCGTGGCCAGCGTCTACGCGGACGTCGACCGCTCCCTGTGGCCGGCGGCCGAGCTGTCCGTGCGGGCGCAGTTGGACTACCTGGGCGAGCACGGGCTGATCTAGGGCCGAACGGCCCCCGCCCGGCCCCAACGGGCCCGGCGGGCCGTCCAGGGCCGCTACGGGGCCGTCAGGGCCCTTGCGGCGGGAGCGCCTTCGCCCCGTGGACGGCCAGGTACTCGTCGGCCAGCCACGGGGCGAGCCCGGTCAGCAGGTCGTCGAGCAGCTCGGGGTACACGGCCGGGTGCTGGGCGGCGCGCGCCGCCATGCGCATCCGCTCGGCGTGCGCCGGGTAGTACTGCCCGAACACCTCGGCGGACTCGCCGAGGTCGCTGGTCCAGCCGCCCCAGCGCGGCATGACCAGGGTGAACCCGGTGCGGACGAGCTTGCGCGTCATCCCGCGGGTCAGCCGGGTGCGCTCCTCCTGGGTGGTGGCCGCGGCGGCCCGCTCGCGCATCCCGGGCAGGTGTCGGTGCAGGTCGCCGTTGGTCTCCCGGGCGAGCAGCGAGGTGGGCCGGTAACGGGGCAGCCCCGCCGTCACGTCCGGCCCGCCGAGCGGCGTGCACAGACAGGCCACGAACCACGCCATGTCGTACCGCTCCGGCGCGCCGAGCAGCCGGCCCTCGGTGATCAGCAGGATCCCGGCGCCGTCGATCTGCGGGAAGGCGGCGTCCAGCTCCGCCTCCGCGGCCCGGGCCGCGGCCCGGTCGGCCTCCGTGGGTTCGTCGTCGGTGCCCGTACGCAGGACGAGCAGCGCGTCGAGGTCGGACACCCCGGGGACGGCGGTGCCGCGCGGGATGCTCCCGTAGAGGTAGCTGCTCAGCAGCCGGTCGGGGGGAAAGCGGGTGGCCAGTCGGGAGGTCAGCCCCGCCACGACGGGCGCGAACGCTGCGGGCACCCGCACCAGGGAACCCTCCCGCACGAAGCAGCCGTCCTGGTCGAGGCCCTTGCCCCGGGATTCCCCGCCGGTTTCCATGGCGCCCACTATGGGGCGGCGCGACGGCGGGCCGCGAGCCGTTTGTCGACGGCCGCCGCGCGGGTACGGCAGCGGGTACGACAAGGGCCCCGCCGGAGCGGGGCCCTTGGGGCGTCGCGAGGGGCGCGGGACGTCAGCGCGAGCGCTTGGCCAGCCGCTCGACGTCCAGCAGGATCACGGCGCGCGCCTCCAGGCGCAGCCAGCCGCGCCCGGCGAAGTCCGCGAGCGCCTTGTTGACCGTCTCCCGGGAGGCGCCGACCAGCTGGGCCAGCTCCTCCTGCGTCAGGTCGTGCACGACGTGGATGCCTTCCTCGGACTGCACGCCGAAGCGGCGCGACAGGTCCAGGAGGGCGCGTGCCACCCGGCCCGGGACGTCCGAGAAGACCAGGTCGGACATCTGGTCGTTGGTCTTGCGCAGGCGCCGGGCGACCGCGCGCAGCAGGGCGGTGGCCACCTCGGGGCGGGCGTTCAGCCAGGGCTGGAGGTCGCCGTGACCCAGGCCGAGCAGCTTGACCTCGGTGAGCGCGGTGGCAGTGGCCGTGCGCGGTCCCGGGTCGAAGAGGGACAGTTCGCCGATGAGCTCGCCGGGGCCGAGGACAGCCAGCATGTTCTCGCGGCCGTCGGGGGAGGTGCGGTGCAGCTTCACCTTGCCCTCGGTGACCACGTACAGGCGGTCGCCCGGGTCCCCTTCGTGGAACAGGGCGTCGCCGCGGGCGAGCGTGACCTCTCCCATCGAGGCGCGAAGCTCGGCCGCCTGCTCGTCGTCGAGCGCCGCGAAGAGCGGGGCGCGCCGCAGAACGTCGTCCACGAGTTCTCTCCTTGTCGACATGCTCCGGAGGACTGTGGTCCCCATCATGCCGGAATGCAAAACAGTGCGATCAATCACAAGTTTGCCGGACCCGTGGCCCGAGCCATACGGCAGGGGGCCGATTGGGGTCACGAATCCCGGTGATCGAGTCGGATGTCAGTGGGTGGCCTTAGTCTGGCCGAGTGTCCAATACGCCGGTGAGAGCAGAGGACTGGGGGCCGACAGAGTGAGCGCAGGGCGCGATTCCGCTGTGGGCGAACAGCTGCCCGCAGGCGCCTCGGAGTCCGACAAAAGTAACAAATCGTCCCCCAGGGTGACGGCCGGGAGGAAGCCGATGGCGCCCGCAACCGGCGCGTCGCGTCCCGGTGCGAAGGAGGCGGCGTGAACGAGACCCCCGCGAAGCCGGCTGCGAAGAAGGCCACGGCGAAGAAGGCCACGGCCAAGAAGACCGCAACGAAGACGGCCGCGCCGACGACGACCACCGCGGCGAAGAAGACCACCCCCGCGAAGCGGGCACCGGCGGCCAAGAAGGCGGCCGCCAAGCGCACGGCCGCCACCAAGGCCGCGGCGCCCGCCCAGAAGGCGGCCCCGGTCCGCAAGCCCGAGTCCCGGGTCGCCATGGTGCGGCGGGCCCGCCGGATCAACCGCGAGCTGGCCGAGCTGTACCCGTACGCCCACCCGGAGCTGGACTTCACCAACCCCTTCGAGCTGCTGGTCGCCACGGTCCTCTCCGCGCAGACCACCGACCTGCGGGTCAACCAGACCACCCCCCGGCTCTTCGCGGCCTGCCCCACGCCCGAGGACATGGCCGCGATCCCGCCGGAGCAGTTGGAGGAGCTGATCCGCCCCACCGGTTTCTTCCGGGCCAAGGCGAAGTCCCTGATCGGCCTGTCCACCGCCCTGCGCGACCGCTTCGGCGGCGAGGTGCCCGGCCGCCTGGAGGACCTCGTCACGCTCCCCGGCGTCGGCCGCAAGACGGCCAACGTCGTGCTCGGCAACGCCTTCGGCGTCCCCGGCATCACCGTGGACACCCACTTCGGCCGGCTGGCCCGACGCTTCGGCTGGACGACCGCGCAGGACGCCGAGAAGGTCGAGGCGGACGTCGCCGAGATCTTCCCCAAGAGCGACTGGACGATGCTCTCGCACCGGGTGGTCTTCCACGGCCGCCGGGTCTGCCACTCCCGCAAGCCCGCCTGCGGGGCCTGTCCCATCGCCCCGCTGTGCCCCGCGTACGGCGAGGGCGAGACCGACCCCGAGAAGGCGAAGAAGCTGCTCAAGTACGAGCTGGGCGGCCAGCCCGGGCAGCGGCTCAAGCCCCCGGCCGACTATCCGGGGCGGCCCGCGGCCCCGCTGGCGGCCTCGTAGGGCCGCCCCGGCGGGCGCGATTCCACCGGGGAGACCCGACCATCGACGTAAGCCTCAAGGGGGCGCGGATGACGAGTGCACGGGAGCAGTACGGCGAGACGGCCGAGGCCCGGCCGGCGACGGCCGGGCGGGAGGCCGAGGTGACGGCCGAGGGGCTGCCGGAGTGGTTGGTTCCGGTGGCCCGGGCGGCCGCCACGATCGAGCCGCGCCAGCTCAGCCGGTTCCTGCCGCCCGAGGCCGGCGGCCGGCAGTCCGCCGTCCTGATCCTCTTCGGGCACGGTGCCCGAGGGCCCGAACTGCTCCTGATGGAGCGCGCCGGCACCCTGCGCTCGCACGCCGGACAGCCCTCCTTCCCCGGTGGCTCGCTCGATCCGCAGGACGGCGACCCGGACGGCCCGGGACCGGTCCGCGCGGCGCTGCGGGAGGCCCAGGAGGAGACCGGGCTCGACCCCCGTGGGGTGCAGGTCTTCGGGGTGCTGCCGCGGCTCTACATCCCCGTCAGCGGCTTCGTCGTCACGCCCGTGCTGGGGTGGTGGCGGGAGCCGAGCCCGGTGGGCGCGGTGGACCAGGGCGAGACCGCCCGGGTCTTCACGGTTCCCGTGGCGGATCTCACGGACCCGGCACATCGGGTCACCACCCGTCACCCCAGCGGCCACGTCGGCCCCGCATTCCTCGTCGAGGACGCGCTGGTCTGGGGTTTCACCGCCGGGGTGATCGACCGGATCCTGCACTACGCGGGCTGGGAAGTCGCATGGGACCGCGACAAGCAGGTCCCGCTCGACTGGCGCTCGTGAGACGGTGTCCGGCGTGAACGTCCTGGACATCCTGCTGCTGGTCGCGGCCGTGTGGTTCGCGATCGTCGGTTACCGGCAAGGCTTCCTCGTCGGCATCCTGTCCGTGATCGGCTTCCTCGGGGGAGGTCTGATCGCGGTCTACGTCCTGCCGGTGATCTGGAACGGAGTCACCGACGACGCCAAACCGGGCACCTTCGCGGTGATCGCGGCGGTCGCCATCGTGATCGTCTGCGCCTCGGTGGGGCAGGCGCTCACCACCCACCTCGGCAACAAGCTCCGCCGCCACATCACCTGGACACCGGCGCGGGCGCTCGACGCCACCGGCGGGGCGCTGGTCAACGTCCTGGCGATGCTGCTGGTCGCCTGGCTGATCGGCTCGGCGCTGGCCGGCACGTCGCTGCCGACGCTCAGCAAGGAGGTCCGCAACTCCAAGGTGCTGCTCGGGGTGTCCCAGGTGATGCCGCCGCAGGCCAACACCTGGTTCGCGGACTTCTCCTCGGCGCTGGCCCAGAACGGCTTCCCGCAGGTCTTCACGCCGTTCGCCAACGAGCCGATCCGGCCGGTGCGCCCGCCGGACCCGGCACTGGCCAACGGTCCCGTGGCGGCCGACGCCCGGCGCAGCATCGTCAAGATCGTCGGACGGGCGCCCGGCTGCGGCAAGATCCTCGAAGGCACCGGCTTCGTCTTCGCCCCGCACCGGGTGATGACCAACGCGCACGTCGTCGGCGGCGTCAGCGACCCGACGGTCCAGGTGGGCGGCGAGGGGCTGCCGGTGAACGCCAAGGTCGTGCTCTACGACTGGGAGCGCGACATCGCCGTGCTGGACGTCCCGCAACTGCGCGCCCCGGAGCTGAAGTTCGCCAACAAGGACGCGAACAGCGGCAAGAGCGCCATCGTCGCGGGCTTCCCGGAGAACGGCGGGTACGACGTCCGCCCGGCCCGGATCCGCGGCCGCATCCAGGCCGACGGCGCGGACATCTACCACCGCGGCACGGTCGGCCGTGACGTCTACTCGCTCTACGCCACGGTCCGGGAAGGCAACTCCGGCGGTCCGCTGCTCACGCCCCAGGGCGAGGTCTACGGCGTGGTCTTCGCCAAGTCGCGGGACGACGCCCACACCGGCTACGCGCTGACCGCCGACGAGGTCCGCCAGGACGCCGTCCGGGGGCGGAGCGCGACCCAGCAGGTCGACACCCAGGGGTGCGCGATCTGAGACCGGGCGCGGGGCCGCTGACCGTTCCGCTGCGGGACGGGACGCGGCCCGGCGCCCGCGGGGACGTCGCGCGGGATCAGCTGCGGGTATGGCGCAATCGTGCGCTCATCCAACGCGCTCTGCGGCGCAGGATGCGGGGGATGCCCATGGGGTGCGCGGGGTCGGGGGACCCGCCGGATCCGAGATCCGGAGTGCCCCTGTCCTGCGTGCCCACTGCAGCGGCACTGCTGCGGCGGTTGCGTGCCACGTCACGGTAGTCGTGCGTCCAGCCCATACCCTCGACTCTGCCCGTGGCCCGGGGTCCGTAACCGCCCCGGAGAGAGCCAATCGGCCTATGCGGGAGGCAATTGGCTGTTCGTCAGACGAACGTTCGTGTGACGGGCGGTGCAGGTCCGACGCCGTGTGGTGCCGGTGGGGGCGGGGTGCCGGGTGTGGGGCGTGGGCCCTCAGCGGTCCGGTTCCGGGTCCTTCAGCCAGTTGATCAGCTCGGTGGAGAAGGCCGTCGGGTCCTCCTCGTGCGGCCAGTGCCCCAGGCCGTCGAAGAGCCGCCAGCGGTAGGGGGCCTCGACGTACTCGCCGGAGCCGGCGGCGCTGCGGGTGCGCATCACCGGGTCCGCGGAGCCGTGCAGGTGCAGGGTGGGCACCCGGACGGGCAGCTTCATCCGGCGGTTGAACTGGAGGCCGTCGGGGCGGGCCATCGAGCGCACCATCCAGCGGTACGGCTCGATCGAGCAGTGGGCCGTCGAGGGGATGGCCATCGCCCGCTGGTAGACCTCGACGGTCTCGTCCGCGGGGAGCTGGGGGCCGGACCAGTCGCGGATCATGCGGCCCACCAGGGCCCCGTCGTCCGCGGTCAGCGCGCGCTCGGGCAGCCAGGGCCGCTGGAAGCTCCAGATGTGCGAGCTGCGGCGGACGTCGGCGAGCATCGCGGCCCGCCAGCGCCGCGGGTGCGGCATCGAGGACACCGCGAGCCGGCGGACCAGCTTGGGGCGCATCACCGCGGCCGTCCAGGCGAGGTAGCCGCCCAGGTCGTGGCCGACCAGCGCGGCGTCCGGCTCGCCCAGGGAGCGGATGACGCCGGTGATGTCCAGGGCGAGGTTCGCCGGGTCGTAGCCGCGCGGGGTGCGGTCGCTGCCGCCGACGCCCCGCAGGTCCATGGCGACCGCGCGGAAGCCCGCGTCGGCCAGTGCGGGCAGCTGGTGGCGCCAGGTCCACCAGAACTGCGGGAAGCCGTGCAGCAGCAGCACGAGGGGCCCGTCGCCCACCTCGGCGATGTGGAAACGGGCGCCGTTGGCCGCGACGTCCCGGTGCGTCACCTCGGTGCCGTCCGGGAGACCGATCCGGACGACCGAGGCGTTGCTGTCAGGGGCTGTCATACCGACGAGCGTGTCACAGACTCCAGGACCGGGTGGTCCGAGTCCGCCGGACGCGGGTGCGGCCGGGCCTTCTGCAGCACGGCCGCGGTCTCCTTGGCGGAGGCGATCGACTTCTCCGGCTTCTTGATCTTCTTGATCTTGGCCAGCGCGATCAGGATCAGGAGCACGGCGATCACCAGGAAGGCGCCGCCCACGATCAGGAAGGACCAGGCGAGGCCGAGGCCGAGGTTGTGGATGCCGTAGGCCGCCGCGAAACTCAGCACCGGCAGCGCGAACAGCGCCAGTACGCCCGCCACGATGAACGCGGCACTGCCGATGCCGGCCCGCTTGGCGTCCTGCCGCAGTTCCGCCTTGGCCAGTGCGATCTCGTCGTGCACCAGCGCGGACATCTCCGCGGTCGCCGTGGCCACCAACTGCCCGAGGCTGCGGTCCGCACCGTCGTCGGCTGCGCTCATCGCCGTCTCCCTCTTCTCTTCGCCTGGATGCAAAGCCTCTCAGATCATGCCGGACCATCGTCGCCGGAGCCGGCGTCGGCGGCCATTTCGGCAAGGCGGCGGTGTTCCGCGGCCTTCGCGTCGTGGATCGCCGCCATCCGCAGGTGGTAGGCGGGCTGGTCCCGTTCGTAGATGTCGGGGATGCCGTCCTGGTCCTCGTCCCGCTCCTCCTCGTCGCACAGGTGCCGGTACTTGTTGTTGCGGATCTTGAGGAGGACGCCCGCGAAGACGGCCGCGAGCAGCGAGCCGATCAGCACCGACGCCTTGATCTCGTCGGTCAGCGTCGGGTCGCCGGCGAAGGCCAGTTCGCCGATGAGCAGGGAGACGGTGAAGCCGATGCCGGCCAGCGCGGCGACGCCGAAGACGTCCGGCCACTTCAGATCGGGGTTGAGTTCGGCCCGGGTGAAGCGGGCGGTGCACCAGGTGCCGCCGAATATCCCCACGGCCTTGCCCACTATCAGGCCGAGGACCACGCCCAGCGTCTCCGGCCGGGTGAAGACGTCGTGGACCGCGCCGCCGGAGATGGACACCCCCGCGGAGAAGAGCGCGAACAGCGGCACCGCCAGCCCCGCCGACAGCGGGCGGACCAGGTGCTCGATGTGCTCGCCGGGGGACTGCTGCTCGCCGTCGCGGCGGTGGCAGCGCAGCATCAGGCCCATGGCGACGCCGGCGATGGTGGCGTGCACGCCGCTGTTCTCCATCAGGGCCCAGATCGCCAGGCCGAGGGGGACGTAGACGTACCAGCCGCGGACGCCCACGCGCAGCAGCACGTAGAAGAGCACCAGGCCGGCGACGGCCAGGCCGAGGGCGAGGAAGTTGAGCTTCGAGGTGAAGAAGATCGCGATGATCAGTATCGCGAAGAGGTCGTCGACGACGGCGAGGGTCAGCAGGAAGGCGCGCAGCGCGGACGGCAGGGAGGTGCCGATGACGGCGAGGACGGCGAGCGCGAAGGCGATGTCGGTGGCCGTGGGGACCGCCCAGCCCTGGAGGGAGCCGCCGCCGGTGGCGTTGACGGCGAAGTAGACCAGGGCGGGGGTGGCCATGCCGCAGATCGCGGCGATCACCGGGAGGGCGGCGGCCTTGGGGTCGCGGAGCTCGCCGGCGACCAGTTCGCGCTTGAGCTCGATGCCGGCGACGAAGAAGAAGACCGCGAGCAGGCCGTTGGCGGCCCAGTGCTGGAGGGAGAGGTCCAGGCCCAGCGAGGCCGGGCCGAGGTGCAGGCCGCGGACCGCCTCGTAGCTGCCGCCGAGCGTGTTGGCCCAGATCAGGGCGGCGATGGCGGCGGCGAGGAGGAGGACTCCGCCGACGGTTTCGGTGCGCAACGCGTCGGCGATGAAGTTTCGCTCCGGCAACGGCATCCGGCCGAGGAATATGGAGCGGCGGTTGCTGGGCGCTGTCACGCGATGACCTCCGGCAGCTGAGAACGGCTGTAGCAGTTGCCGACCAGACTTCCCGGCGCACCCAGAGTTTCTTAGCGTCTCGTTGACGCTGCCCTTAACCCTACCGGGTGGGTGCAAGGGGTTGACGAGTGGGCTCAACTTTACGGGCATTTCGGGCACTGGGCCGCCGGGGAGCGGGCACGGACCCGGCCCGTGAACGCCGCAGGGGCACCGGACGCCATGGTCCGGTGCCCCTGGAATGCGCAGGTCGGCGCGGTGCCGCCGCGGGTGCGGCGGCAGCGTCGCGTGGTGCGTCAGTCCTCGCTGGGCGCGCTCGGCAGCTTCGCCTGGATCAGGTCCATCACCGAGGAGTCGGTGAGGGTGGTGACGTCGCCCAGGGCGCGGTTCTCGGCGACGTCGCGCAGCAGACGTCGCATGATCTTGCCGGAGCGGGTCTTGGGCAGCTCCGCGACCGGCATGATCCGCTTGGGCTTGGCGATCGGACCGAGCTGCTGGCCGACGTGGGCGCGCAGCTCCTCGACGAGCCCCTCGTCCTCGGCCGCCCCGCCGCGCAGGATGACGAAGGCGCAGATGGCCTGGGTCGTCTGCGGGTCGGTGGCGCCGACCACCGCGGCCTCGGCCACCTTCGGGTGCGAGACCAGCGCCGACTCCACCTCGGTGGTGGAGATGTTGTGGCCGGACACCAGCATCACGTCGTCCACCCGGCCCAGCAGCCAGATGTCGCCGTCCTCGTCCTTCTTCGCGCCGTCGCCGGCGAAGTAGGTGCCCGCGAAGCGGGACCAGTAGGTGTCGAGGTAGCGCTGGTCGTCGCCCCAGATGGTGCGCAGCATCGACGGCCAGGGCTCGGTGAGCACCAGGTACCCACCGGCGCCGTTGGGCACCTCGCGCGCGTCGTCGTCGACGACCGTGGCGGCGATGCCGGGCAGCGGCATCTGCGCCGAGCCGGGCTTGGTCTCCGTCACGCCCGGCAGCGGGCTGAGCATCATCGCGCCGGTCTCGGTCTGCCACCAGGTGTCGACGATCGGCGTGCGGTCCGCACCGATGTGCTTGCGGTACCAGATCCACGCCTCGGGGTTGATCGGCTCGCCGACCGACCCGAGCAGGCGCAGCGACGACAGGTCGAACTTGGCCGGGATGTCGTCGCCCCACTTCATGCAGGCGCGGATCGCGGTCGGGGCGGTGTAGAGGATCGTCACGCCGTACTTCTGGACGACCTCCCACCAGCGGCCCTGGTGCGGGGTGTCCGGGGTGCCCTCGTAGAGCACCTCGGTGGCGCCGTTGGAGAGCGGGCCGTAGGTGATGTACGAGTGGCCGGTCACCCAGCCGACGTCGGCGGTGCACCAGAAGACGTCGGTCTCCGGCTTCAGGTCGAAGACCGCGTGGTGGGTGTACGAGACCTGGGTGAGGTAGCCGCCGGTGGTGTGCAGGATGCCCTTGGGCTTCCCCGTCGTCCCGGAGGTGTAGAGGATGAACAGCGGGTGCTCGGCGTCGAACGCCTCGGGGGTGTGCTGCTCGCTCTGCCGCTCGACCAGGTCGTGCCACCACACGTCCCGGCCCTCGGTCCAGCCGACGTCCTGGCCGGTGCGACGGACGACCAGCACGCTGCGGACGCGCTCCGTGCCGGGCTTGGTCAGCGCCTCGTCCACCGCGGGCTTGAGCGCGGACGGCTTGCCGCGGCGGTAGCCGCCGTCGGAGGTGATCACCACGCGGGCGTCCGCGTCGTTGATCCGCGTCGCCAGCGCGTCCGCGGAGAAGCCGCCGAAGACCACCGAGTGCGGTGCGCCGAGCCGGGCGCAGGCCAGCATGGCGATCACCGCCTCCGGGATCATCGGCAGGTAGATGGCGACCCGGTCGCCGGTCCGGACACCCAGCTCGATCAGGGCGTTGGCGGCCTTGGAGACCTCGCGCTGGAGCTCGGCGTAGGTGATCGCCCGGCTGTCGCCCGGCTCGCCCTCGAAGTGGATCGCGACCCGGTCGCCGTGGCCGTTCTCCACGTGGCGGTCCACGCAGTTGTAGGCGACGTTGAGCTTGCCGTCGGCGAACCACTTCGCGAACGGCGGGTTGGACCAGTCGAGGGTCTCAGTGGGCTCGGTCTCCCAGGTCAGGCGTTTGGCCTGCTCGGCCCAGAAGCCCAGCCGGTCCGCCGCGGCCTCTTCGTACGCGGCGGCCGTGACGTTGGCGTTCGCGGCCAGCTCGGCGGGCGGTGCGAACCGCCGCTCCTCCTTCAAGAGGTTGGCCAGGCTCTCGTTGCTCACGACATCTCCCATTCCCAGGGCGTGCGATGTGTCCCGGGCCATAGCTCATCAGCCCGCGACCGACCCTGACAAGGGCTGTGGACAACTATTGGTGTAGACCTGTCCGAATATGGCTCCTCATAGGGCCAATCGGGTGTCCCCGCGCAGGTCACACCCCGATCGCCGGTACGTCGGCCCGCACCGTCCGGAACCGCCCGGTGGACTCGTCCAGCACGTACGCCTGGGCCTCGGCCACGTGGAAGTACATGCCGCGCAGGGCGAGGGTGCCCTCGGCCATCCGCCGGGCGACGCACGGGTGTGCCCGCAGGTGGTCGAGCTGCTGACGGACGTTGACCAGCGCCAGCCGCTCCTGGTCGTCGGCCACCGGCCGCCCGGCGAGGGCGACTTCACCCCTGCCCAGCCGCCCGATCCGCGCCATCCGGGCCAGGCTCGGCCGGCCGTGCCGCAGCCAACGGGTGAGTGGGGTGGCCCCGTCGGTCGGGGGCGGAGAACCAGCCGAGTCGAGCAGCGCCGCCATGGCGCCGCAGCCCGAATGCCCGCAGACCGTGATCGACGCGACCCGCAGCACCTCCACGGCGTACTCGACCGCGGCCCCCACGGAGTCGCAGGAGGCGTCCGAGCCGGGCGGCGGCAACAGATTGCCGACGTTGCGCACGGTGAACAGGTCGCCCGGCCCACTGGACGTGATCATGCTCGTCACCAGCCGGGAGTCGGCACAGGTCAGGAAGAGCTGGGTGGGGCGCTGGCCCTCCCGCGCCAGTCGGGCCAGCTCCTCGCGCACCAGGGGAGCGGTGTGCCGCTGGAACGCGCTGACCCCGCCCAGGAGTTGGTCGCCGCCCGGCGGTTCCGCGGTGCGGGCCGGTGCGGGGCGGGTGCAGTGGTGGTTGCGCCAGGGCGTCCACGGTCGGCAGGCGTGCGCCCGGTCGGGCTCGGCGGTCGGGCGGGCGGAGCGGCCCGAGCGACCGCCGAGCGTCACCGACCCCTTGGTCGCCCGATGGGTGGTCGCCCAGGACTGCAGGGCCTCGTAGGCCGCGTGGTCCATGAACGACCCGTGGAGCTCGACGACGGCGTCGGCGCCCGGGGGGACGTGCGCCAGCGCCCGGGTCATCCGGGGCACCGCCAAGAACGTCAACTGGCCGCTGACGCACACCCGGTGGCGGCCGGACTCCTCGGTCACCGCGACCCGGGTGTGGGTCAGTCGGCGCAGCGCCAGGAAGATTCCGACCGCGATGCCGGTCAGGACGCCCAGCAGCACGCCGAAGAGCACCACCGCGCTCAACGTCGCCGCGTACACCGGGAATTCGCGGTGCCGCTGCACGTGCTTGAGGTGCGCGAAGCTGACCATCCGCACGCCGACGACCATCACCAGGGCGGCCAGCGCGGCCAACGGGATCAGCTCCAGCGCCCCGGCCAGCAGGCCCGCGCACAGCAGTACCCAGACGCCGTGCAGCACGGTCGCCCGGCGGGTGGTCGCACCGGCCCGCACGTTGGCCGAGCCGCGGATCGCACCGCCGGACACCGGCAGGCCGCCGAGCAGGCCGGACATGACGTTGGCGAGGCCCTGACCGGCCAGTTCGCGGTTGAGCTGCGGACGCCCCGGGGGAGTCCCCGGCCGCTCGGCGGCCAGCCGGTCCACGGCCACCGCGGACAGCAGCGACTCCATACTGGCGACGAGGGTGACCGTGAGCACCGCGGTGAGCAGCGCGGCGAGCGAGGTGTGGGGGAGCAGCGGTGCTTGCGGCAGTTGCCAGGACGGCAGCGCGACGCGCGGCACCGACGTCCCCGCGCTGACCGCCGTCGCGGCGAGCACCGCGGCCAGCGGCGCCGGCAGCAGGCGGGCCCAGCGCCCGGCGCGGCCCGGCAGCCGCGGCCAGCCGGTCAGGACGACGACCGTGACGGCGCCGATCAGCAGCGCCGTGACGTGCGGATGGGCCAGCTGGCCGGGCAGCGCGACGGCGTTGTCGACGGCCGAGCTGTCGGGGCTGCCGCCGAGCACCACGTGGAGCTGGCCCAGGGCGATGGTGACGCCGATGCCGGCGAGCATGCCGTGCACGATCGCCGGGCTGACGGCGAGCGCCGCCCGGGCCACCCGTAGTGCCCCGAGGGCGAGTTGGGCCAGCCCCGCCAGGACCGTGATCGCGCAGGTGGCGCGCCAGCCGTACCGCTGGACGAGATCCGCGGTGATCACCAGGAGGCCGGTGGCGGCGCCCGTCACCTGGAGTGGGGCGCCGCCCAGGAGGCCGGCGACGAGCGCGCCGACGACCGCGGCGACCAGGCCGGCCTGGAGCGGGGCGCCGGTGGCCAGGGCGATGCCCAGTGACAGTGGGACGGCCAGCAGGAAGACCACGACCGAGGCGGAGAGGTCCCCGCGCCAGGCCGCGCCCTTCCCCTTGGCGTCGGGCTTTTCGTCGTCGGGCGTCGCCCCGGGGAGCGTCGGGGGCTCGGGCGCGAGGGTGGCCGGTGGCGGCTGCGGCGGCTTCTGGATCTGCGTCATTCCCGTCTCCTCCGGGGCGGCGCGGTCGGCCTCGGGCGCGACCGCGGGGCGGCGGTGTGCTGCGGCGGGAGCGAGCCGGCCGGCGGGCGTCGCGGTGGGTGACGGGCCGGTGACTCTCAAGCATCGGTAAACGAATCGTAATGACGCGTAAAGACCCTGAGAAGGGTTTTCGGGCATATGGCGCAGTCATTCCAACTATCGAGTGAATAAAACGACTTTTGCCACGGTCTTTCTGCCACCCGTCAATGGATATAGGCGAACCGACAGGTTCGTCCTGATTAAACCCATGGTGCCCTGTGTGCCAGGAATGAGGTGGCTGATGGCGGTCATATCGAAGACGACGGTGCGCATCGCGGCTGCGGTGGCGCTGGCGGCGATAGCCGGCTGCGCCGCGGCGACCCAGGACGGGCCCCCGAAGAGCACGACCGAAGGGCGCGCGGCGCCCGGCAAGGCCCCGGCCGCCCGCCCGCTCCGCCTGATAGGCGACGGCTCCACCGCGTACACCGGGGCGCAGCCCCACCAACCACGGCCGGCCCGCCTCAAGCCGGGCATGAGGCCACCGCAGTTCGTGGTCTTCTCCTGGGACGGCGCCGGTGAGGACGGCCAGAAGCTGTTCTCCCACTTCCGTGCCGTCGGCAAGAAGTACGGCGCGACGATGACGTACTTCCTCAGCGGCGTCTACATGCTCCCCAGCGACAAGGCGGAGCTCTACGAACCGCCCGGCCACACGACCGGCGCCTCGGCGATCGGCTTCAACGACGTCCAGGGGATCAAGGACACCGTGGCCCAGATGCGCGGCGCCTGGGAAGACGGCAACGAGATAGGCACCCACTTCAACGGCCACTTCTGCGGCCGCAACGGGGTCGGCAGGTGGACGCCCGAGCAGTGGCGCAGCGAGATCGAGCAGGCCGTGTGGTTCGTCCGGAACTGGAAGAGCAACTCCGGCCTCAGGAACGAACCGCCGCTCCCCTTCGACTACGCCAAGGAACTGGTCGGCGGCCGCGCACCCTGTCTGGAGGGGCAGCGCAACCTGATACCCGCGGCCAAGGAGATGGGATTCCGCTACGACGCCAGCTCGGCGGGCGGACTGCAGACCTGGCCGCACAAGACCGACGGGATCTGGAACTTCCCGCTCCAGCAGATACCGTTCCCCGGCCGGAACTTCGAGGCGCTCTCGATGGACTACAACTTCCTGGCCAACCAGTCCGGCTCCACCCACGGCGACCGTGCGATGCACGCCATCTGGGGCCAGCAGATGCGCGACGGCATCCTGGACGCCTTCGAGCGTGCCCACCGCGGCAACCGCGCTCCGCTCTTCGTCGGCGACCACTTCGAGTCCTGGAACGGCGGCACGTACATGAAGGCCGTCGAGGAGGCGATCAAGGAGATCTGCCCCCGCAGGGGCGTGCGTTGCGTCAGCTTCAAGCAGTTGAGCGACTGGCTGGACGCCCAGGACCCGCAGGTGCTGGCCAAGCTCCAGGACCTGCCGGTGGGCCGGGCGCCGGAGGACGGCTGGGGGGCGTACCTCTCCGGTGCTCCGGAAGCGTCCGCTCCGGCGCCGGCGGCCCGGATCACGCCGGTTGCGGAGTAGCCGCTGCTCCCTCGAAGAGCACGAAGGCGGGGTCGACCTGGGCCGCCAGGTCGGCCCCCGTCTTGGCGTTGCCCCAGCTCTCCGCGTTCTTCAGGTGGAAGTGCACCATCTGGCGCGTGTAGCGCTCCCAGTCGCGGTGCCCGTAGGCCGCGTCGGCGGTGTCGTGCAGCGCCTCCAGGGCGCGGCGGTTGGCCTCCTCCAGGAGGGCGAAGGGGGCGGGGCGGCCCTTCTCCATGGCCCGCACCCAATCGGAGTGGCCGACGCAGACCAGCAGGTCCTCTCCCACCTCGGCGCGCAGGTACGCCAGGTCCTCCGGGCCCTGGACCTTGTTGCCGATGACCTTCAACGGGACGCCGAAGTCCTGGGCGTACTCCTTGTACTGGCGGTAGACCGCGACGCCCTTGCGGGTCGGCTCGGCGACCAGGAAGGTCATGTCGAAGCGGGTGAACATGCCGGAGGCGAAGGAGTCGGACCCGGCGGTCATGTCGACGACGACGTACTCCCCGCGGCCGTCGACGAGGTGGTTCAGGCACAACTCGACCGCGCCGACCTTGGAGTGGTAGCAGGCCACGCCCAGATCGGACTCCGTGAACGGCCCGGTGGCCAGCAGACGCACCGCCCCGTCGTCGAGCGCCACGGCCCGGGCGCAGGCGTCGTAGACCGGGTTGTCCTCGCAGATCCGCAGCAGTCGCGAGCCCTCGCCGGGCGGCGTCGTCTTGATCATCGTCTCGGTGGACGGGATGCGGGCGTTGCTGCCGCGCAAGTAGTCCTTGATCAAGGGGAGGTGGGCCCCCATCGCGGGCAGTGCGGCGGCCTCCGCCTCGTCCATGCCGAGCGCGACGCCCAGGTGCTGATTGATGTCGGCGTCCACCGCGACGACGGGGACCCGGGCCGCGGCGAGGTGCCGGATGAACAGGGAGGACAGGGTGGTCTTGCCGCTGCCGCCCTTGCCTACGAAAGCGATCTTCATGTTCAGCAGGCTAGGTGTGGCCAACCTCTCGGAGGGTGGTTTACGTGAAGAAGACCACTCCTTCGAGGGGTCCGGCCTGGTGGTGCGTAGGGTCGACGCATGGCTGGAATCTCCCGGGGGACGCCCCCCGAACCTCCCCAGGCGAGCACCGACCCGCTCGCGGCGCTGGCGTCGCTCCCGGGGGTCGCGGACTCCGTCGACTCCGTCCGCAAGGCCGTCGACCGGGTCTACGGGCACCGGATCATGCGGCGCCGCAGCACCGAGATCACGGCCGAGGCGGCCCTGCGCGCGGCGCGCGGGTCCGCCGCGCTGTCCGGGGCCGACTGGGCGCTCGAAGAGATCCGGCGGCGCACCGACTTCGGTGACGGCAGCGAGCCGCGCACGGTCGGCGCGGCGCTGCGGTTGACCGCCGAGGCGGGCCAACTGCTGAGCGTCTGGCGGCAGTCGCCGCTGCGCGTGCTGGCCCGACTCCACCTGGTGGCGGCCGGTGGCGGCGTGACCGACGACGCCGTGGGCCGGCCGCGGCTGGGTGCCGAGCCGGTGGACGAGCCGCTGGTCGAACTGCCGTTGCCGGACGCCGACGAGGTGGCCGGCCGGCTGGACGGGCTGTCGCGGCTGCTGCTGGCGGGCACCGGGGCGCCGGCCCTGGTGGTGGCCGCCGTGGTGCACGGCGAACTACTGGCGCTGCGGCCCTTCGGCTCGTACAACGGGCTGGTGGCGCGGGCCGCGGAGCGGATCGTGCTGATCGACAGCGGGCTGGACCCGAAGTCGATCTGCCCCGCCGAGGTCGGGCACGCGGAACAAGGGGGCGCGGCCTACGTGGCGGCCCTCCAGGGCTACGTCTCGGGCACCCCGGAGGGTGTGGGGGAGTGGATCGCCCATTGTGGGCGCGCGGTCGAACTGGGCGTGCGGGAGAGCACGGCGGTCTGCGAGGCGCTACAGCGTGGCGCGGCCTGACGGCGCGGTGCCCGGTCCCTGACACGGGTTGCGGCGGTACCAACCCTTCGGTACCGCCGCTGGCACGTCCACCGAGTTACCAGGCGTGCTCGAATTTTGCCCATCAGGTCGGATTCGTTGTCCGCTTACCTGGTGCGGCTGGCCCGTAATCGACGGGTCGGCGTCGCGTGGGTGCTCGGCATTCATGCGTCGGTCCGTGGGCCTGATGCGTTAAAGGCGTTCCTCTCGGATGTCCTTGGTCTCGCGGGCCGTTAAGTCCTTTGTACTACTCGTGGCGGGTGAGCGGAAGCCCAGCTTCCAGATCTTTACGTTTAGCCGCAAATGCGGGCAATACGGCGAGGCGATTCTTTCCGGTATTGCGGCGGCTGCTGGCGTACCAGACCAGGGTCGCGGTGGCGGCGGCCGCACCGATCGCGGCGACGGCGGTGATCACCGGACGGGACGGCATCGACAGCGTGGGCAGCCGCTTCTTGAGGGGGACCGGTCGGTTGAAGGTGACCACCGGCCAGCCGCGGGCGGTCGCCTCGCGGCGCAGCGCCCGGTCCGGATTGACCGCGCAGGGGTTGCCGACGGTCTCCAGCATCGGCACGTCGGTGATCGAGTCGCTGTAGGCGTAGCAGCGCTGGAGGTCGTACCCCTCGGACGCGGCGAGTTCCCGGACGGCCTCCGCTTTGGTCGGCCCGTAGGCGTAATACTCCACCTCTCCGGTGAAGCGGCCGTCGTCCCCGACCACCATTCTGGTGGCCACCACCCGGTCCGCGCCCAGGAGTTCGCCGATCGGCTCGACGACTTCGGCGCCGGAGGTGGAGACGATGACGACGTCCCGCCCGGCCGCGTGGTGTTCCTCGATGAGCGAGGCCGCTTCGTCATAAATGATCGGGTCGATGAGATCGTGCAGCGTTTCGGCGACGATCTCGCGGACCTGGGCCACATCCCAGCCGCGGCACAGCGACGAGAGATATTCGCGCATCCGCTCCATCTGGTCGTGATCTGCGCCGCCCGCGAGGAACACGAACTGGGCGTACGCGGTGCGCAGTACGGCCCGCCGATTGATCAGGCCGCCTTGGTAGAAGGACTTGCTGAAGGTCAGCGTGCTCGACTTTGCAATCACGGTCTTGTCCAAGTCGAAGAACGCGGCAGTACGGGGAGTCGAGTGAGGCACGGAGTGGTTTTCCACGGGGCGAGCATAGGCGCCCACCATTCGGCGTAAGGTGTGGCGCGTGGGTTTGCCTGAGAAGGCTCTCGGGTACACCATGGAAGTCACGGATCGTTCGCGACCGTGCTAACCCGGTCCGGCTCCTCCCCCCCCCGAGTCGGCCGTGGGGACGACCCCCGCTCTCCCCCCCGGCGGGGGTCGTCGCATGTCCGGATGCCTTTTCTGGCGCGAGTCCTTGATCCAGCGCGGTTCCGCGCATCTCTGGCGTCCGATTCTGACATGCATATGCCACTACTCAGGGTAGTCGTCGGACTGCTCTGCGGAGGCTTCTCATGCGCCCCAGAAGTGGCCGTTCGTCGCTGGAATAGGTGACGGGGATATTCACAACCGCGGAGTTGTCCACAGTTTTGGGTCAAGATCCACGGAGATTTCCCGATCGCTGCACCGTAAAAGTCCGCGAAGTTCGCGGAAGCGCGAGTTGCGTAGCGATAGGGGGACAGAACGTGCCCGGATCAACTACTTCCGACCAGCTGGTGCGAAACGGTGGAGAGCGGGACCGGCCGCTGCTGGTCACCGAGGACGAAGAGCTCCTCGACGACCTCCTGCGGCTGTGCGCGGCGGCCGGGGCACTGCCCGAAGTGGCGCACCGCCCGCCCCGTCGCACCGCGGAATGGCAAGCGGCGCCGTTGGTGGTGGTCGGTGCGGACTGCGCCGACCGGCTGTCCGGCGCGGGGCGCCGGGCGGGCGTCATCATCGCCGGCCGGGACGCGGACGACGTCGCCGTACTGCGCCAGGCCGTCGCGGTCGGGGCGGAGCGGGTGCTGGCTCTCCCCGACGGCGAACGCTGGCTGGTGGACCGGATCGCCGACGCGGTCGAGGGGGCGGGGCCGCCCGCCCTGACGGTCGGGGTGATCGGCGGGCGCGGCGGCGCCGGGGCGAGCACCCTCGCGGCGGCACTGGCCGTCGCCGCCGCCCGCACCGGGGAGCGCACCCTGCTCGTGGACGGCGACCCGCTCGGCGGTGGGCTCGACGTCCTGCTCGGTGGTGAACAGGAGAAGGGGCTGCGGTGGCCGGCCTTCGCCGAGTCTCGCGGGCGGGTGGCGGGCGGTGCGCTTGCCGAGTCGCTGCCCCGGCTGCACTCCTTACGGGTGCTGAGCTGGGACCGCGGTGCGGAGGTGGCCATCCCGCCACCGGCCATGCGGGCGGTCCTGGCCGCGGCCCGGCGGCGCGGTGGAGTGGTGGTCGTGGACCTGCCGCGCCGGGTCGACCGGACGGTGGCCGAGGCACTGGCGCAGGTGGACGTCGGGCTGCTGCTCGTCCCGGCGGAGCTGCGGGCGGTCGCGGCGGCGCGCCGGGTCGCCGACGGGGTCCGGGCGGAGCTCGGCGACGTCCGGGTGGTGGCTTGTGGACCTCCCGGCTCGGGGAGCGGCGGCCGGCCGACGGCACAGGAGGTCGCGCGCCTGGTGGGCCTGCCGCTGGCGGGCGAACTCCCGTGGGAGGCGGGGCTGTCGGAGGACCTGGCGCGGGGGCGGGTGCCCGGAGGCCGGGCGCGGGGGCCGCTGGCACGGTTCTGCGCCGGGTTCTGGACGCGGGTGCGGGCCGCTGGTCCCGATGCGGCGGCCTTGGGCGCGGACCGCGGAGCCGCATCTGAGCCGGGAGGTGTGGCGGAATGAGGCGGCGGGCGACGGGTGCGCGGTGGAGCCGGGGGCGGACGGCCGGTCCCGGGGGCCGGACGTCCCCGGGGCGCTGCGGGCCACGGTTCGGTGACTGGTGGCGGGACGGGCTGCTGTGCGGGGCGGGGTGGTGGTCCCGTAGGAGCGGCGGCGGGCCCGTCGCGGCCGGGTGGGTCGTGGTGGCGGCCGGCTGTGGGGGTGCGCGATGAGCCGGGAACTCCTGGAGGTGGTGCGCCGGCGGCTCGCCGAGGCCGGGGCGGAGCCGACGCCGGCCGGGGTGGCGGTGGCGCTGCGCGCGGAAGGCCGCCTCCTCGGGGACGCCGAAGTGCTGGGCGTGGTAAGCGCGTTGCGGTCGGAAATGGTGGGCAGCGGGCCGTTGGAGCCGCTGCTGGCCGCACCCGAGGTGACAGACGTGCTGGTGACCGCGCCCGACGCGGTGTGGGTCGACCGGGGCGGCGGACTGGAGCGCACCGACGTCCGCTTCCGGGACGCGGCCGAAGTGCGCCGGCTGGCCCAGCGGTTGGCGGCGGTCGCCGGACGGCGGCTGGACGACGCCCGGCCGTGGGTGGACGCCCGCCTTCCGGACGGGACGCGGCTGCACGCCGTGCTGCCCCCGGTGGCGGTCGCCGGCACGTGCCTGTCCCTGCGGGTGCTGCGACCTCGGGCGTTCGCCCTTGCGGAGCTGGTGGCGGCGGGGACGGTTCCGCCGGGCGGGGACCGGCTGCTCCGGGCGCTGTTGGCCGCCCGACTGTCGTTCCTGATCAGCGGCGGCACGGGCTCCGGCAAGACCACGCTGCTCAGCACGTTGCTCGGGCTCGTCGGACCGGACGAGCGGATCGTGCTGGCGGAGGACTCGGCGGAGCTGCGGCCGGACCACCCCCACGTGGTGCGGCTGGAGACCCGGCCCGCCAACCAGGAAGGCGCCGGTCGGGTGACCCTCCGGGACCTCGTGCGGCAGGCGTTGCGGATGCGACCGGACCGACTGGTGGTCGGTGAGGTCCGCGGCGCAGAGGTCACGGACCTGCTGGCGGCGCTCAACACGGGCCACGAAGGGGGCAGCGGCACCGTCCACGCCAACGCCGCGTGCGACGTGCCGGCCCGTCTGGAGGCGCTGGGGTGCACCGCCGGGTTGGACCGGGCGGCCCTGCACAGCCAGTTGGCGGCCGCGTTGTCCGTCGTGCTGCACCTCGTGCGCGACCGGGCCGGGCGGCGGCGGATCGCCGAGGTCCATGTCCTGGAGCGGGACCGCGACGGCTTCGTGGTGACCGTTCCGGCGGCGATGTGGAGTCCGCGCGGGTTCCAGGAGGCGCGTGGCTGGGGGCGGTTGGCCCGGCTGTGCGAGAGGGGCGGCGAGGGGTGTTGAGGGCCGGGGCGGGGCTGATCGCGGTCGTGGCCTTCGTGGGGTGCGCGGTGGTGCCGGTGCGGCGGCTGCGGCGGGCCCACGCCCTGCGGCGGCGGGCGGCGGTGGTCCTGAAGGACACCGGGGCGGTGTCCGCCGGGGCGGGGCTGTGGCGGTGGTGTGCCGGGCGGATGGTCGCCGGTGAGGCGGGGCGGCGGTGGCGGCTCGGGCGCCGCTGCGAGGTCGGGTCGGAGGTCTGGTGTCTGCCGGCCGGCGTCGCGTTGGGGGTCCTGGGGCGGTCGGTGCTGCCGGTGGTGGCCTCGGTCGCGGCGCTGTTCGTCGTACGGCGGTGGCTGGTCGGGCGGGCGCGGCAGCGGGCTGCGGACCGGCGGGCGGCGGCGGTGATCGGGTTCTGCGCGGCGGTGGCGGGGGAACTGCGGGCCGGCCGGCAGCCGCACCTGGCCCTGGTCACGGCCGGGGCGACGGGACTGGGGGAAGCGGGACCCGCGGTGGTGGCGGCCGCGCGGTACGGCGGGGACGTCCCCGCCGCGCTGCGGGCGGCGGCGCGGCAGCCGGGCGCCGAGGGGCTGACCGGCGCAGCCGCGTGCTGGCAGGGGGCGGTGGAGGGCGGCGCGGGGCTGGCCCTGGGACTGGAGCGGATCGCGGCCGGGCTCGCCGCGCGACGCGACCAAGGAGAGGAGTTGCGGGCCCAGTTGGCCGGGCCGCGGGCCACCGCCCTGGTGCTGGCGCTGCTGCCGGTGGGCGGACTGCTGATGGGCGGTGCGCTCGGCGCCGATCCGCTCCGGGTGCTGCTGCACACCCCGGCCGGGTGGGGCGTTCTGGTCGTCGGCGGGCTACTGGAGTGGGGCGGAGTGGCGTGGACGGCCCGGATCGTCGCCGAGGCGGCGGGGGTGGGGAGATGAGCGGGAGGTGGGTGTGGTGAGCCCGGAAGTTGTCCACAGGGTGGGGATGGCGGTGCTGGCCGTGGCGACGGTGCTGTGCGCGGCGGTACTGGCGCGGCGGGTACGGGCCGAGCAGGCCGTGCGGCGGCGGGTGCCATTGGTGCTGGAAGGGGTGGTGAAGGGGCCGTACGGCGGCCAGGAGGGCGGAAGCGGGCGTCCGCGGTGGAACGTCCGGGGGCGCTGGCGCGGGCGCCCAGCGGCCCGCGAGGACGATCGGCGGGCCGGGCGGCTGCGCGAGTGGGGCGGGCCCCTGGCGGCGGCCGGAGGGACGGCTGTCCTCCTGGGTGGCGTCACCGGGGTGCTGCTGGGGTTGGTGGTGGGCTGGGGCGCGTACTGCTGGCTGCGGTGGCAGCGGGCCGCGGCTGCCGGCCGGACCGCGACGGCGCGGGTGGCCGCCGAACTCGCCCCCGCCGGCGATCTGCTGGCGGCCTGTCTGGCGGCCGGGGCCGGGCCACGGGAGGCCGCCGAGGCGGTGGGCCGGTCGCTGGACGGGACGGTCGCCGAGCGACTGCGCCACATTGCGGCGGAGCTGCGCCTGGGCGGCGAACCGGCCGCCGTGTGGCCTCGGCTGGCGGAGCTGCCCGGTGCCGAGGCCCTGGCGAGGTGTCTGGAGCGTGCGGGCACCTCGGGAGCCCCGGCCGTCGAGCCGGTCTCCCGGATCGCGGCCGAGCTGCGCGCCGAGTGGGGCCGGACCGCGGCCGCGCGGGCCCGGCGCGCGGGGGTTTTGGTCACCCTCCCGCTCTCGGGGTGCTTCCTACCGGCCTTCCTGGTGCTCGGAGTGGCCCCGGTCCTGATCGGGCTCGCGGGCGGACTGCTGGGGGGTGACGGCGTGGGGTGAGGCGACGGCGCGCGACGACCGGATCGGTCTGGCGCGCGACTACAGGACCGGAGGGGCCTGGAGCCCGTGCGCAGCCCCGTGTTGCGCGGGGTGCCATGCGGCGCGGGGCTCGACGGGCTGCACACGTTCACGGATGCACAGGCGAATGCAGGGATTCCGAGGAGGCAGAGGATGTTCCGTCGATGGTGGGTGACGGTGCGCGCGGACGGCGTGGACCGCGGGATGAGCACCGCGGAGTACGCGGTGGGGACGCTGGCGGCGTGCGCGTTCGCCGCGGTGCTCTACAAGCTCGTGACGAGTGGACCGGTGGCCGCGGCGTTGCGGTCGGTGCTCCAGAGGGCGCTCGATGTGCCGTTCTGAGCGCCGCGGGCGGGCCCGGGCCGCACCGGCCGGCGCGGGCCCGCCGGGCGGGCGCCGGGCGCGGGATACCGGGTTCGTCACGGCGGAGGCGGCGGTGGTGCTGCCGGTGCTGGTGGCGGTGGCCGCGGCGCTGATCTGGGGGTTGCTGGCCGCCTGCGCCCGGATCGCCTGCGTGGACGCCGCACGGGCAGCCGCCCGCGCGGCCGCACGGCAGGAGCCACCGGTGCGGGTGGTTGCCGCGGCCCGCCAGGCGGCTCCCCGGGGCGCACGGATCGAGGTCTCGCGCGAGGGCGACCTGGTGCGCGTACGCGTCGAGGCCGCGCTGCCGGGGGCGGCCCGGCTGGCGTTACGGGTCGGGGGAGAGGCGGTGGCCCTTGCGGAGGAAACGGTGCGGTGACGCGGGCTCCGCCACGGTGTGGACGGTTGTCGCAGCGGCGGCGCTGTGCGCGGTCTTCGCCGCGTTGATGGCCGTCGGCCAGGCGGTCGCCGCCCGGCACCGGGCGGGCGCGGCGGCGGACCTGGCGGCACTGGCCGCCGCGGACCAGGCCCTCCGGGGCCCGGCGGCGGCCTGCGCCACGGCACGCCGGGTGGCCGTCGGGCAGCGGACCAGCGTGGTGCGCTGCGCGCTCGTCGGGCTGATCGCCGACGTGATGGTGGAGGCCGTCGACGGCCCGTTCACCTCGCGGGTGCGGTCCCGGGCCGGCCCCGGCACGGGCGGGCCGGAGGCCGGGGTGAACGGCGGCCCGGTGGCGTACGGCGGGCCCATGGCGGGCGTACGGCGATCCCCTGCCGGAGGCCCGGTCCGGAGCGCCGTCCGGCGCCCCGAAGCGTCCCGCTGGCCCACCGCGGCCGCCCGCAGCCCCGGCCGGTGCGCGGGGCTAACTGTCGCGCGGCGTGTCGGCCGGGTCGTCCGGTGCCCCGCGCAGCAGTTCCCCCAGCAGTCGGATGGCGCCCCGTTTGTGGAGCGGGTCGTTGCCGTTGCCGCACTTGGGGGACTGGATGCAGGAGGGGCAGCCGGCCTCGCACTCGCACGCGGCGATGGCGCTGCGGGTGGCGGCGAGCCACTCGGCGGCGGTGTGGAAGGCGCGTTCGGCGAAGCCCGCGCCGCCGGGGTGGCCGTCGTAGACGAAGACCGTGGGCAGCAGGGTGTCCGGGTGCAGGGGCACGGACACGCCGCCGATGTCCCAGCGGTCGCAGGTGGCGAAGAGCGGCAACATGCCGATGGAGGCGTGCTCGGCGGCGTGCAGGGCGCCGCCCAACTGCTCGGGGTTGACCCGGGCGGCGTCGAGCTGGTCCTCGGTGACCGTCCACCACACCGCGCGGGTGCGCAGCGTCCGGGGCGGCAGGTCGAGCTTGGTCTCGCCCAGGACCTCACCGGTGATCAGTTTGCGCCTCAGGAAGGAGACCACCTGGTTGGTGACCTCCACGGAACCGAAGCACAGCCGGGCGTCCCCCCAGGGCACTTCGGTGTCGGTCTCCAGGATCGAGATCGCCGTGGTGTCGCGGGCCGTCGTGGAGTAGGGCGGATTGGCCTCCTCCACGAGCGCGACGTCGTCCGCCAGGTCCAGGTGCCGGACGAGATAGCTGCGGCCCTGGTGGAGGTGGACCGCCCCGTCGTGGACGGTGGTGTGCGCCGCCGCGGCGTCGACGGTGCCCAGCAGCCGCCCGGTGCCGGCCTCGACGACCTGGACGGGCGAGCCGCCCTGGCCGCGGATGTCGGTGAGGTCGGCGGCCCGCTCGCGGCGCGTCCAGTACCAGGCGGAGGTCCGCCGGCGCAGCAGGTTCGCGGCCTCCAGCTGGGGCAGCAGGCCGGCGGTCTCCGGCCCGAAAAGCGGGAAGTCGGCCTCGGTGAGCGGAAGTTCGGAGGCCGCCGCGCAGAGGTGCGGCGCGAGCACGTACGGGTTGTCCGGGTCGAGCACCGTCGACTCGACGGGCTGGTTGAACAGCGCCTCGGGGTGGTGCACGAGAAAGGTGTCCAGCGGGTCGTCGCGGGCGACCAGGACGGCCAGCGCGCCCTGTCCGGCGCGGCCCGCCCGCCCGGCCTGCTGCCACAGGGAGGCGCGGGTGCCGGGATAGCCCGCTATGACCACGGCGTCGAGGCCGGAGACGTCCACGCCCAGTTCCAGGGCGGTGGTGGCGGCCAGCCCGAGGAGCTGCCCGCCGTGCAGGGCGCGTTCGAGGGCCCGGCGCTCCTCCGGCAGGTAGCCGCCCCGGTACGCGGCGATCCGACCGGGCAGCGACCGGTCCACCTCCGCCAGCCGCTCCTGCGCGATCAGGGCGATCAGTTCGGCACCGCGCCGGGACCGGACGAAGGCGACCGTCCGCACGCCCTGGACGGCGAGGTCGGTGAGCAGGTCGGCGGTCTCCGCGGTCGCGGTGCGGCGGACCGGGGCGCCCTGCTCGCCGTGGAGTTCGGTCAGCGGCGGCTCCCACAGGGCGAAGACCACCTCGCCGCGCGGCGAGGCGTCCTCGGTGATCTCGGCCACCGGCAGCCCGGTGAGCCGGGACGCCGCCCGGGCCGGCTCCGCGGCGGTGGCGGAGGCCAGCAGGAAGACCGGCTCCGCGCCGTAGCGGGCGCAGACCCGGCGCAGCCGGCGGATGACCTGGGCGACGTGGGAGCCGAAGACGCCGCGGTAGGCGTGGCATTCGTCGATGACGACGTAGCGCAGCGCGCGCAGGAAGGAGGACCACCGGGGGTGGGCCGGGAGGATGCCGCGGTGCAGCATGTCGGGGTTGGTCAGCACGTAGTTGGCGTACTGGCGGACCCACTCGCGTTCCTCGACCGGGGTGTCGCCGTCGTAGACGGCGGGCCGGACGGCCGTGCCGAGCGGGGTGGCCAGTTCGCGCACGGCCCGTCGCTGGTCTGCCGCCAGGGCCTTGGTGGGCGCCAGGTACAGGGCCGTGGCCCCCCGGCCGTTGGGCGCCTCGGAGCCGTCCAGGAGGGTGGAGAGCACCGGCGCCAGGTAGGCCAGTGACTTGCCGGAGGCGGTGCCGGTGGCGACCACGACCGATTCCCCGCGCAGTGCGTGTTCGGACGTGCGTGCCTGGTGGGCCCAGGGGCGATCGATTCCGGCCGAACGGATGGCGTCGATCACTTCCGGCCGGATCCGTGCCGGCCAGTCGGCATGGGTGCCGATGCGCGGGGGCAAGTGCTCCGTATGAGTGATGCGCGCAGCGCGGGTCGCGCCCCGGGCCAGACGGTCGAGAATCATGCCTGGGGAAGTGCGCGCGCCCGGATCCGGCGGGAGTCGATTGGAGGCCATCGGCACCGAGTGTGTCACCGGTGTGACGGACAATGCTCACAAGGCGTCGTGCACGCCTGCTGGTAAGTGATTGAATGCCATGGCGGCTGCCGATCCGCCCCTACCTCGGTGGGGAGGCCCCAGGGGGGCGACCGCTCGATAGCAAGGTGCTGGAGGATCCGTGGACCTGTCCCTGTCGACCCGGACCGTTGGCGACCGTACGGTCGTCGAGGTCGGTGGCGAGATTGATGTATACACCGCGCCCAAGTTGCGCGAGCAGCTGGTCGAGCTTGTGAACGACGGAAGCTACCACCTCGTGGTGGACATGGAACGTGTCGACTTCCTGGACTCCACAGGGCTCGGCGTCCTGGTTGGCGGGCTCAAGCGGGTGCGTGCCCACGAGGGTTCGCTGCGCCTGGTCTGCAACCAGGAGCGCATTCTCAAGATCTTCCGTATCACCGGTCTGACCAAGGTGTTCCCGATCCACACCTCGGTCGACGAAGCCGTCGCAGCAACTGACTGACGGTCGGCCGGTCCCCCGCGCCGTGGGCGCGGGGGTGGAAGGAGTGGGGGGTACCGGACGCTTTCGTCCGGCCCCCCGCGTTGCACGCCCGCATCACGAGGGGGATGGCATGGCCACCGTCGAACTGCGCTTCAGCGCCCTTCCCGAGCACGTCCGGACCGCGCGTCTGGTCGCGGCTGCCGTGGCACGGCGCGCGGGGGTGGACGAGGCCGTGCTGGACGAGGTGCGGCTCGCCGTCGGCGAGGCGTGCAGCCGGGCCGTGGGGCTGCACGAGAGCCACGGCATCACGGCGCCGGTGCGGGTGGTGCTGGTCGAGGACGAGAAGACGTTCTCGATCGAGGTGGGCGACGAGGTTCCCGGCTCCGGCGGGGCCGCCGCGGGCGGCGAGGCCGAGGGCGCCGGGGAGAGCGACGCCGAGGGCGAGGACGAGATGGGCCTCGCGGTGATCAGCGGGCTGGTCGACGACGTCGAGGTGTCCGCCGGTGAGAACGGCGGGCGGATCCGGATGAGCTGGCCCGCGCACCCGGCACCCGTACTGCCGTAGGGCGGTACGCGTACGCCCGTCGGGCGGAGGGCGCGGTGGTCGGCCCTCGTCCGTGGTGGGCGGTGAGCCCGTCGTCGTGCGGGTGGTTTCGGGGGTTCCCCCGGGCGCAGTGCGCCGTTCGTGTTCTTGAGCTGTCGCGTTTCCGCCTCGGCTGTTGGGTTCGCCCCTCCGCGGCACCGGTCGTTCGCGTGCTCAGGGGCGTGCCTCGCTCCCGGGATCTTGGGGTCCCGGTTTCCGGTGTGGTCGGGTGCGCGTCCGTGTGCGGCGAGCGCCGTGTACCCGGCTTCGTGTGGTGCGGGCCCCTGGTGTTGGTGGTCGTGCGGGGCGGCGTGGGGGCGGGCGGTGCCCAGGTTCGCCGGTGGTCATGTGTCCCGGAGGCGAACGGGCTCGTCCCGGGTGGTCGGCGGCGTCGTGGGCGACGTGATCCGGTCGGGATCTGACGGGCTGTCACCGCATTCTGGATGGTGCGGGAGGGGTCGGTGGGGCCTGCGTGGTGATTCCCGCGGAGCGGTCCGCGGCTCAATTCCCTCCGATTTCACGCCGGTCACAGCCGGATCGAGCCGGGGCGCGGGGTCGTTGAGCAGCGGGATCAGTAGGAAATGGAGATCATCGGTCGGGAGTCAGCGAATTCCTGGGTTTCCTCCGTCCGGGCGAATTCGTTGAACCCTCTGCCTTTTGATCTTCGCCGGGATCAGGCGAATTCCCTTTGCGGCGCCCTGTTTTGATCAACCGTGGCTCCCTACAATCCGTCAGCATCTTGCTCAGGACGCCTGAGCGTGCTTCCGCGCGCCCATGTGCCATAACGTCAAGGAGGACGAATGGCGGGGCCTTACACCCCTCAGTTGATGGACACCCCCACTTATCTGGCCGCACCTTCACTCACCGCGGGCAACCGCGGCATCGTGCTGGTGATCGCCGTCGTCGCCCTCGCCGCCCTGGCGGTCGCGGCGGTGCTGGTGCGCCAGGTGCTCGCGGCCGGTGAGGGTACCGACAGTATGAAGAAGATCGCGGCAGCGGTGCAGGAGGGCGCAAACGCCTACCTGGCACGGCAGTTGCGGACCCTCGGCGTATTCGCCGTCGTCGTGTTCTTCCTGCTCATGTTGCTGCCCGCGGAGAATTGGAGCCAGCGGGCCGGACGCAGCGTCTTCTTCTTGATCGGTGCGGCATTCTCGGCGGCCACCGGCTATATCGGCATGTGGCTCGCGGTGCGCAGCAATGTGCGTGTGGCGGCTGCGGCCAGGGAGGCCACTCCGGAAGACGGCGCGACCGAGCAAAAGGACCTTACGGCGGTCGCGCACAAGGCGATGAAGATCGCTTTCCGCACCGGTGGCGTCGTGGGCATGTTCACCGTCGGCCTCGGGCTGCTCGGTGCGTCCTGCGTGGTGCTCGTGTACGCGGTGGACGCCCCCAAGGTGCTGGAGGGCTTCGGCCTCGGCGCGGCGCTGATCGCGATGTTCATGCGGGTCGGCGGTGGCATCTTCACCAAGGCCGCGGACGTCGGCGCCGACCTCGTCGGCAAGGTCGAGAAGGGCATCCCGGAGGACGACCCGCGCAACGCCGCCACCATCGCGGACAACGTCGGCGACAACGTCGGCGACTGCGCCGGCATGGCCGCCGACCTCTTCGAGTCGTACGCGGTGACGCTGGTCGCCGCGCTCATCCTGGGCACCGCGGCGTTCGGCGACGCCGGGCTCGCCTTCCCGCTGCTGGTGCCGGCGATCGGCGTGCTCACCGCGATGGTCGGGATCTTCGTGGTGGCGCCGCGGCGGCGGGACCGCAGCGGCATGACCGCCATCAACCGCGGCTTCTTCGTCTCCGCGGGCATCTCGCTGGTCCTGGTGGCCGCCGCGGTCTTCAGCTACCTGCCCTCGCGCTACCAGGACCTGAACGGCGTGAGCGACCCGGAGATCCTCGGGCGCAGCGGCGACCCGCGGATGCTCGCCCTGGTCGCGGTCGCCATCGGCATCGTGCTGGCCGCCCTGATCCAGCAGCTGACCGGCTACTTCACCGAGACCAACCGGCGGCCCGTCCGGGACATCGGCAAGACCTCGCTGACCGGCCCGGCCACCGTCGTGCTCTCCGGCATCTCCATCGGCCTGGAGTCGGCCGTCTACTCGGCGGTGCTGATCGGCCTGGCGGTCTACGGGGCGTTCCTGCTGGGCGGCGCCTCGATCACGTTGGCGCTGTTCGCGGTGGCACTGGCCGGGACCGGCCTGCTGACCACCGTCGGGGTCATCGTCGCGATGGACACCTTCGGCCCGGTCTCCGACAACGCGCAGGGCATCGCCGAGATGTCCGGTGACGTCACCGGGGACGGCGCGCAGGTGCTGACCGACCTGGACGCGGTGGGCAACACCACCAAGGCCATCACCAAGGGCATCGCCATCGCGACCGCGGTGCTCGCGGCCTCCGCGCTGTTCGGCTCGTACCGGGACGCGATCGCCAACGCCGTGCGCGACGTCGGCCACGCGGCCGGTGGGCTGGGCCTGAGCCTGGACATCTCGCAGCCCAACAACCTGGTGGGGCTGATCCTCGGGGCCTCGGTCGTCTTCCTGTTCTCCGGGCTGGCGATCAGCGCGGTGTCGCGGTCGGCCGGAGCGGTGGTGTTCGAGGTGCGCCGGCAGTTCCGCGAGCGGCCGGGGATCATGGACTACACCGAGAAGCCCGAGTACGGGCGGGTGGTCGACATCTGCACCAAGGACGCGCTGCGCGAACTGGCCACGCCGGGGCTGCTGGCGGTGCTCACGCCCATCGCGATCGGCTTCTCGCTCGGCGTCGGGGCGCTCGGTTCGTTCCTGGCCGGCGCGATCGGCACCGGCACGCTGATGGCCGTCTTCCTCGCCAACTCCGGCGGCGCGTGGGACAACGCCAAGAAGCTGGTCGAGGACGGCCACCACGGCGGCAAGGGCAGCGAGGCGCACGCCGCGACGGTCATCGGCGACACCGTCGGCGACCCGTTCAAGGACACCGCGGGCCCCGCGATCAACCCGCTGCTGAAGGTGATGAACCTGGTCGCGCTGCTGATCGCACCGGCCGTGGTGAAGTTCTCGTACGGCCACGACAAGAGCCTCGGGGTGCGCGTCGCGGCCGCGGTGCTGGCGATCGGCATCATCGTCGTCGCGGTCTACGTCTCCAAGCGGCGCGGAATCGCCGTGGGTGACGAAGACAACAACTCCGAAGATCCCGAGAACGTCGCCAAGTCGACCGAGACGGCCGTGGCGTCCTGACGGGAAGGGCCGCTCTACCGGCCCGCAGACCGCTCAACGGGCGGGTGTACGGCGCTTCTTGCCCGCGCCGGACACCCGCCCGCGGCGTGCTCGGACGGCGCCGCGGTCCTTGGTGCAAATGGCTGCAATGCGGGCCGGGGCCGATGCCCGACCCATGGACCAGGCCGTTTGGACGTGTATGTTCCGGGGCCGAGAGCCATGGAAGGGACCAATCCGGTGAACAAGAAGCTCGTGGCTGCCCTGTCCGGCGGTGCTGCAGTCCTGCTCGCGCTGACCGGTTGCAGCAGCGACAACACTGACAAGCTCGACAACTGGGCGAAGTCGTTCTGCGACCCCGCGCAGGTTCCGTTCAAGCAGATCCAGGACGCCAACGCGGCCATGCAGACGGCCGACAGCGGCACCACGGACTCCAAGAAGGTCCAGCAGACCGATTCGGCGGCCTTCCAGAAGATCTCCGACGCGTACGCGCAGCTGGCCAAGTCCCTGGACAAGGCCGGGGCACCGCCGAACGAGGGCGGCGACCAGGCGCAGAAGAACGCGGTCAAGGAACTCAACTCCCTCTCCGCGGGGTACCAGGACCTCAAGAAGCAGGTGGACGCCCTCGACACCGGGGACAAGCTCAAGTTCGCGGACGGGCTGCGCAAGCTCTCCGACGGGATCAACAAGCTCAACGCCAAGAGCGAGCAGGCCTTCAAGAAGCTGGAGGCCGGCGACGTGGGCAAGGCGATGGCCCGTCAGAAGGGCTGCCAGAACCAGGGCGGGTCCAGCGGACCGTCGGCCGCGCCGTCCAAGAGCGCGTAGCGCGGGAGCCGGACCGCGGGGGCTCCCGCCGCCCGGCCACGAGCGCGGGCGACGGCCCGGCGACGCGCCCGAGACGGGCGTGGCGCCGGGCCGTCGCCGAATGTCGGTGGCAGGACCGACAATGGAGGGGTGACAACGCACCTCCCCACCGCAGATGCCCAGGACCCCGAGAGCAGCGCCCGCACCAGCCGGCTGCGCGAGGCGCTGCTGGCCGCCGCCTTCACCGCCGACGGACTGCTGGAGCTGCTCGGCGCGCCCGCGTACGCCGCGCTGGCCCGCAGCGAGACCGTTCCCGCGCTGCGCGCCACCCGGGGTGACGGACCGTTGGAGACCCTGGTGCGGCTGTTCCTGCTCCAGCGGTCGGTGCCCCGGGCGCAGGCGGCCGCGGTGCTGCCGGTGGCGGACTGCCTCGCCGACGGGTGGCTGGTGCCGGACGGCGACGCGGTGCGCGCCACGGTGGACGTGCGACCGTACGGCGGCCCCGACGGGCAGGACTGGTGGGTCGTCTCCGACCTCGGCTGCGCGGTCGGCGGGGCGGGCGGCATCCGGGGCGCGACGGGGGCGGACCGTGCCGAGCTGGTGCTCGGCGTCGGCGGGGCCTCCACGACGCTCGCCGGGATCACCGTGCGCCGCCCGGTCGCCAAGGCGCTGGACCTCGGCACGGGCTCCGGCATCCAGGCACTGCACGCGGCGCAGCACGCCACCCAGGTCACCGCCACCGACCTCAACCCCCGCGCGCTGCGGATCACCGCGCTGACGCTGGCGCTCTCCGGGGCCCGGCCGGCGGACCTGCGCGAGGGCTCGCTCTTCGCGCCGGCGGGCGAGGAGACCTACGACCTGATCGTCTCCAACCCGCCGTTCGTGATCTCGCCGGGGGCCCGGCTCACCTACCGGGACGGCGGGATGGGCGGCGACGACCTGTGCCGCACCCTCGTCCAGCAGGCCGCCGCGCACCTCGACGACGGCGGGTACTGCCAGTTGCTGGCCAACTGGCAGCACGTCGAGGGCGAGGAGTGGCAGGACCGGCTGCGCTCGTGGGTGCCGCGCGGTTGCGACGCCTGGATCGTGCAGCGCGAGGTCCAGGACGTCACCCAGTACGCCGAGCTGTGGCTGCGCGACGGCGGCGACCACCGCGCCGGCCAGGAGGAGTACGCGGCGCGGTACGACGCCTGGCTCGACGAGTTCGAGGCGCACAAGACCAAGGCCGTCGGCTTCGGCTGGATCACGCTGCGCAAGTCCGGCGCCGCGGACCCGTCCGTCACGGTCGAGGAATGGCCGCACCCGGTCGAACAGCCCCTGGGCGAGGCGGTGCTGCGCCACTTCGACCGGCAGGACTACCTGCGGTCCACCGACGACGCGGCGCTGCTGGCCGGGCACTTCCGGCTGGCCGACGAGGTGGTGCAGGAGCAGGTCGGGCTGCCCGGTGCGGAGGACCCGGAGCACGTGGTGCTCCGCCAGAACCGCGGCATGCGCCGGGCCACGAAGGTGGACACCGTCGGCGCCGGCTTCGCGGGCGTCTGCGACGGGTCGCTGCCCGCCGGGCGGATCCTGGACGCCATCGCGCAGCTCGTCGGCGAGGACCCGGTGCTGCTCCGGGACCGTACGCCGGCCGCGATCCGGATGCTGGTCGAGCAGGGCTTCCTGGAGCCGGTCGGCTGAGGCGTCCGGCGGGCGGCGGCGGGCGGCGTTCACGCGGCGTTCGTCCCGCTGCCGCACGCGGCTGGCAGGCTGCCCGCATGGACAGTGGGCCGGAGGCATTCGCGGGCGCGGCGTTCGCGCTGTTCGGCGGCGGGTTGCTGCTGTGGGCGGCGGTCTGCGTGCGGACCGGGCAGCCGGTGGCGGTGGGGTACGGCCGGGTGGCCGGGACGGTGACGGCGCTGCTGGCCGGGGCGGGATTCCTGACGGTGGGGTGCCGGCTGCTGGGTGCGTTGTGAGGGGACAACCGCCCTTACGGGCAGGGACGTTCAGTTCCGGCCAGGTTCGGAGAATTCGGCGGTTTCGACCGTGGAAGGGGAACCTCCGCTCGCGGGAGCCCGTATTCCTCAAAGAAGGTCATCCACCAGCTCATTGGCCCATCAGTGAGGAATCCGACATGAACCGTGCACTTCGCTACGCCGGTGTCGCCGCGGCCACCGTCGCCCTGCTCGCCGGCGGCTCGGCCGTCGCCTTCGCCGCCCAGGACGTCGTCCACACGCCCGCCCCGGTCGTGGCCACCGCGCCCGCGACCGCGACGCTGACCGCCAAGTCCAGCGCCACGACGGTCAACGCCTGGCAGGAATTCCGCATCACCGGCGCCGCCAAGGGCATCAAGTCCGGCACCAAGGTGGCGGTGCAGCAGAAGCAGGGCAAGAAGTGGGTGTCGCTGCCGGCCCAGGCACCGGTCAACGCCAACGGCAGCTACGCGATACGCGTCAAGCTCGGCATCAAGGGCGTCAACGAGCTGCGGATCGCGGCGGGGAACACCCTCTCCCCGGTCGTGAAGATCACCGTCCGCTGACGCACGACCCGTCGGCCGTCAGCCGATGAGGTTGCGGGCGACCATCCACACCGCGGCGGTGCCGAGCACCACGGCATTGCCGCGGGCGGTCAGCTTCAGTGGGAGGTGCCGCCCGCGCACCCCGGCGACCAGCCAGCGCACCAGGACGTAGGCGAGGGCGGGCACGCCGAGGACGAGCAGGGCGGCGTTGTCGTGGAAGGCCGTGACGACGTCGCCGTGCATCAGGTCGTACGCCAGCCGCGTCCCGCCGCAGAACGGGCAGAGCAGTCCGGTCAGCAGCCGGAACGGGCAGGGGAGCAGCAGTTGGCCGGGCTGGTGCGGGTCGGTGTGCCAGAGGTAGCCGGCGCCCAGCGCGGCGACGCCGAGCGCGAGCGACGCCCGGCGCAGGGTGCGCCGGCGGACCGCCGCGGGGCCGCCCGGTGGCGCGGGGCCGCCGGGCGGCGTCGGGTCGGTGGGCCCGGGCCCCGCGGGCTCGTCGGGGGGCCCGGGCTCGTCGGGGTTCACACGCTCAGCGACCTGGCGTAATGGACCTGGTTGAGGACGAACATGACCTGCTCACGCGACTGCACGGGGATCATCGTGGAGTGGTGCCGGCCCTGGCTGTTCACGGTGACCTGCACGAAGCCGGTCGTGGTGCGCTCCTTCATCAGGAGGAAGAGCAGCCCGAGCAGGCAGAAGAAGAAAAAGATGATGGCGAGGACGATCGCGTGCGTGGGGATCTTCTCCTCCGTGCGCGACATGTCGGTGGCCGTCCAGACCGCGCCCCGCAGCGGCATCGAACCGGCCGGGGTCATGACCGTGTCGCCGCTGACCGCGATGTCGCCGAGCGACAGCGTCATGCCGCCGACCGGCGGCTGCTGACCCGGGAAACCACCGGGCGGAGGCGGCGGCGGGGTGCCGGGCGGGAAACCGGGAGCGGGCGGCGGGCCGGCCTGCGGGTAGCCGTAACCGGGCTCGCCGGCGCCCCCGCCGTGCGGATAGCCGTAGCCCGCGCCGGGGGGCGGGCCGCCCTCGGGAGCGGCGTAGGGGTTCTGGCCGGGCTGGCCCGGCGGCTGTTCCGGAGGCGGTCCGGGGTACTGGTGCGCCATGGGTGTGGTTCCCCCCGAGGATCGTGATGACGACGGCAGCCGACCCGCCCGCGGGCCGTGCCGCCTCCATCCTGCCAGCCCGCTCACCCGCCGTATCACGGTGATGACGCCATCGGGAGCGACTTCGCGCCCGCCGTTCGGCCCCGTCGACGACGACGGCCGGACGGCGGGACGCACCAGGCGGTCACGCAGCGGAAGCAGGGCCAGGCCGGAGCGGGTGACCGGCCGTCCGCGGGGCCGCGGGGGCCCACCGCGGGCCGTGATCCACGGGCCGCCGCCGGAGGGCCGTGGGGGAGCGGCCGGAGCGGTCGGGGCGGCACGAAGGCATGTAGTCGGGTTACCGTTCGAGTGGCGTTGCGGGGTTTTTCCGTTTGACACGGGGGCGGGAGGTACCGTCACACTCCGCAGCGTCAAGCGTCACCGCAGTGCGCCCCGGGCGTCCGCCCCGGAAGGTTTTTCAGCGTCGACCGGAGAGAAGAGCGAAGTTGTCCCCGACCAGCGAGACCGCAGAGGGCGGCGGCCGCCGACTCGTCATCGTGGAGTCGCCTGCCAAGGCGAAGACGATCAAGGGCTACCTCGGCCCCGGCTACGTGGTCGAGGCCAGCGTCGGGCACATCCGCGACCTCCCCAACGGCGCGGCCGAGGTCCCGGCGAAGTACAAGGGCGAGTCCTGGGCCCGCCTCGGCGTGAACGTCGACGCCGACTTCCAGCCGATCTACGTCGTGAACACCGACAAGAAGGACCAGGTCAAGAAGCTCAAGGCGCTGCTGGCCGAGTCCGACGAACTCTTCCTCGCCACCGATGAGGACCGCGAGGGCGAGGCCATCGCGTGGCACCTCCAGGAGATCCTCAAGCCGAAGGTCCCGGTCCACCGGATGGTCTTCCACGAGATCACCAAGGACGCCATCCGCGAGGCCGTCGCCAACCCCCGCGAGCTCAACCAGAAGCTGGTCGACGCCCAGGAGACCCGCCGGATCCTCGACCGCCTCTACGGCTACGAGGTCTCCCCGGTGCTGTGGAAGAAGGTCATGCCGCGGCTGTCCGCCGGTCGGGTGCAGTCGGTGGCGACCCGCCTCGTCGTCGAGCGGGAGCGCGAGCGCATCGCCTTCCGCTCCGCCGAGTACTGGGACCTGACCGGCACCTTCTCCACCGGGCGGGCCGGCGACGCCAGCGACCCGTCGACGCTGACCGCCCGCCTGAACAACGTCGACGGTCGCCGCGTCGCGCAGGGCCGCGACTTCGGCCCCAACGGGCAGCTCAAGAACAGCGACGTGCTCCACCTGGACGAGGCGAACGCGCGGTCGCTGGCCGCCGCCCTGGCGGACACCGCGTTCGCGGTCCGCTCGGTCGAGTCCAAGCCCTACCGCCGCTCGCCCTACGCGCCGTTCCGCACCACCACCCTCCAGCAGGAGGCCAGCCGCAAGCTCGGCTTCGGCGCCAAGGCCACCATGCAGGTCGCGCAGAAGCTGTACGAGAACGGCTTCATCACCTACATGCGTACGGACTCCACCACGCTCTCGGACACCGCCGTCAGCGCGGCCCGGGCGCAGGTGACGCAGCTGTACGGCGCCGCGTACCTGCCGGACAAGCCGCGCACGTACGCCGGCAAGGTCAAGAACGCGCAGGAGGCGCACGAGGCGATCCGCCCCTCCGGCGACCGCTTCCGCACGCCCGCCGAGACCGGGCTGACCGGCGACCAGTTCAGGCTGTACGAGCTCATCTGGAAGCGGACCGTCGCCTCCCAGATGAAGGACGCGACCGGCAACTCCGTCACCGTCAAGATCGGCGGTCGGGCCGCGGACGGCCGGGACGCCGAGTTCAGCGCGTCCGGCAAGACCATCACCTTCCACGGCTTCCTCAAGGCGTACGTGGAGGGTGCCGACGACCCGAACGCCGAGCTGGACGACCGCGAGCGGCGGCTGCCGCAGGTCGCCGAGGGCGACGCGCTGGCCGCCCAGCAGATCACCGCCGACGGCCACGCCACCAAGCCGCCCGCCCGCTACACCGAGGCCACCCTGGTCAAGGAGCTGGAGGAGCGGGAGATCGGCCGCCCGTCGACGTACGCGTCGATCATCGGCACGATCCTGGACCGCGGCTACGTCTTCAAGAAGGGCACCGCGCTCGTCCCGTCGTTCCTCTCCTTCGCGGTGGTCAACCTCCTGGAGAAGCACTTCGGCCGGCTGGTCGACTACGACTTCACCGCCAAGATGGAGGACGACCTCGACCGCATCGCCCGCGGTGAGGCGCAGGCCGTGCCGTGGCTGCGGCGCTTCTACTTCGGCGAGGCCACCGGAGCCGGCGAGAGCGGCGCCGCGGACGCCGGCAACGGCGACGGCGACCACCTCGGCGGCCTGAAGGAACTGGTCACCGACCTCGGCGCGATCGACGCCCGGGAGATCTCGTCGTTCCCGGTGGGCGGCGGCATCACCCTGCGGGTCGGCCGCTACGGCCCCTACGTCGAGCGCGGCGAGAAGGACGAGGAGGGCCACCAGCGGGCCGACGTCCCCGACGACCTGGCGCCCGACGAGCTGACCGTGGGTTACGCCGAGGAACTGCTGGCCAAGCCGAGCGGCGACTACGAGCTGGGCATGGACCCGCACTCCGGGCACCAGATCGTGGCGAAGGACGGCCGCTACGGCCCGTACGTCACCGAGGTGCTGCCCGAGGGCACCCCGAAGACCGGCAAGAACGCGGTCAAGCCGCGCACCGCCTCGCTCTTCAAGTCGATGTCCCTGGACACCGTGACCCTTGAGGACGCGCTGAAGCTGATGTCGCTGCCGCGCGTCGTCGGCGCCGACGCCGAGGGCGTGGAGATCACCGCGCAGAACGGCCGCTACGGGCCGTACCTCAAGAAGGGCACCGACTCGCGCTCCCTGGAGCGGGAGGAGCAGCTCTTCACGATCACCCTCGACGAGGCGCTGGCGATCTACGCACAGCCCAAGCAGCGCGGCCGGGCCGCCGCCAAGCCGCCGCTGAAGGAGCTGGGCACCGACCCGGTCAGCGGCAAGCCCGTGGTGGTCAAGGACGGCCGGTTCGGCGCGTACGTCACCGACGGCGAGACCAACGCGACGCTGCGGCGGGACGACGACGTCGAGACGATCACGCCCGAGCGCGGCTACGAGCTGCTGGCGGAGAAGCGGGCCAAGGGGCCGGCGAAGAAGACCGCCAAGAAGGCGCCGGCCAAGAAGACGGCCGCGAAGAAGACCGCGGCGAAGAAGACCACCGCGAAGAAGACGGCGGCCAAGAAGACGACGGCCAAGAAGACCACCGCGAAGAAGACCGCGGCCACGGCGGCGGCCAAGAAGACGGCCGCGTCGGCCGAGGAGTAGCAGCACGGCCCGCGCCGGCCCGGTCCGGCGCGGGAAGAGGGCGGGCCGGCGGACACCTTTCCGCCGGCCCGCCCTTTCGCGCCCCGGTGCATCCGCCCGTTTGTTCGGGCGGGCGCCCAGTGGAGTGTCCCGTCCCGATAGGCTGGCGGGATGACGCGTGCCGAGCAGCCAACGGTCGTGACCCCCACCGAAGACGCCCTCGCAGCCGATTCCCGCGAGCGCGCCGTACGCGCCCTGCTCCGCTTTCCCCCACTGAAGCGGTTGTGGAGCGCCCAGTTCGTCGGGGGTGTCGGCGATGCCCTGTCCTTGCTGGTCCTGGTACTCCTCGCCCTCCAGGCGGCGTTGTACGTACCGCTGGGGGGCCAGGCCGTTTTCGGCGGTGGCTATCGAGGGGCAGCCCTCGCGGTCACCGCGGTCCTCGGCGTGCGGATGCTGGCGACCCTCCTCTTCGGGGCGGTCCTGTTGGGGCCGCTGTCCGCGCTGACGGCGCCGGACGGGCCGCTGGACCGCCGCTGGACGATGATCGCCGCGGACGGGCTGCGGCTCGCGCTGCTGGTCATCGCCCCCTTGTGGATCGACTGGACGCCCGGCAACGCCCTGGCCTGGCTGCTGGTGACGGCCTTCGTCACCGGCGTCGCCGAGCGCTTCTGGACCGTCGCCCGGGAGAGCGCCGCGCCCGCCCTGCTGCCGGCCCCGCCCCCGGAGGGCGCCGCCGTCCGGCCGCTGCCCGACAACATGGACGCGCTGCGCCGGCTCTTCCTGCGCACCGGTTTCGTCGCGCTGCCGATCGCGGCCGCCGCACTGGTGCTCTGCGCCCTCGTCGGGAAGCTGCTGGGGACCGGGGTGGAGTGGTTCCACCTCCACCAGGCGGCGCTCGGCTCGTACGTCGCGGCCGGCCTGTTCGCCGCGTCCATCTCGATCCTCTACTTCATCGAGCTGCCCGGTGGGCAGGCGCCGCGGCCGCGCTCCCCGTTGGAGGGACTGCGCCGCCCGAAGACCACCTCGGCCACGGCCAAGAACGGCACCGCCGCCGAGAAGGGCCGCACCGGCGCCATCCCGCTGCTGGTGCTGGCCTGTGCGGCAGTGGCCGCCGCGATCACCGCGGCCGCCGCGCTCGGCGTCCTGCACGCCGTGGACCTGGGCGCCGGGCCGGCCACCTACGGCCTGCTGGTGCTCGCCCTGACCGGCGGCACCGCCCTCGGCATCCGCGGTGCCCAGAAGGTGCTGCCCGGCTTCTCCCGGCGCCGGCTGCTCGCCCTGGCGGTCGCCGCCACCGGGCTGCTGCTGCTCGCCATGGGGCTGGTGCCGGACACCACGACGGTGCTGCTGCTCGCGCTGCTGGCCGGGCTCAGCGCCGGCGTGGCCGCCAACACCGGCCACGCCCTGCTGGACCAGGAGACCGAGGAGGCCCGCACCGCCCGGACCACCGAGCACCTCCAGGCCGTGGTGCGGCTGGCCATCGGGCTGGCCGCCATCGTCGCGCCCCTGCTGGCCGGGCTGATCGGCCCGCACCAGGTGGGCAGCGGTGCCTTCGTCCTGGCGCACGGCGGAGCCGCGTACACCCTGATGCTGGTCGGCGCGCTGCTGCTGCCGGTCGCCGCCTGGGTGCTGGGCAAGACCGACGACCGGCAGGGCGTCCCGCTCCGGCACGACCTGCGGGAGGCGGTCAGCGGCGGCGACCCGGCGCAGGCCACCGCGGCCACCGGCTTCTTCATCGCCCTGGAGGGCGGCGACGGGGCCGGCAAGTCCACCCAGGTCGAGGCGCTGGCGGAGTGGATCCGCGGCAAGGGCCACGAGGTCGTGGTGACCCGCGAGCCGGGCGCCACCGCCATCGGCAAGCGGTTGCGGTCGATCATCCTGGACGTGTCCACCTCCGGGCTCTCCGACCGGGCCGAGGCGCTGATGTTCGCGGCGGACCGCGCCGATCACGTCGACAGCGTCGTCCGGCCCGCGCTGGAGCGCGGCGCCGTGGTCATCACCGACCGCTACATCGACTCGTCGGTGGCCTACCAGGGCGCCGGCCGCAACCTCGCGCCCACCGAGATCGCCCGGATCAACCGCTGGGCGACCGGCGGCCTGGTCCCGCACCTGACCGTCCTGCTGGACATCGCCCCGGACGCGGCCCGCGAGCGCTTCACCGAGGCCCCGGACCGCATGGAGTCCGAGCCCGCCGAGTTCCACGAGCGGGTCCGGAGCGGCTTCCTCACCCTGGCCGCCGCCGACCCCGCCCGCTATCTGGTCGTCGACGCCGCCCAGGAGCCGGAGGCCATCACCACCGTCCTCAGGCACCGGCTCGACCAGGCGCTCCCGCTGTCCGAGGCCGAGGTCAAGGCCAGGGAAGAGGCCCGCAAGGCCGCCGAGGAGGAGGCCCGCCGCAAGGCCGAGGAGGAGGCCGCGCGCAAGGCCGAGGAGGAGCGCCGGGAACGGGAGCGCGAGGAGCAGCTCGCCAAGCTGCGCGCCGAGGAGGAGGAGCGCAAGCGGCAGGAGGCCGAGGAGGCCAAGGCCCGAGAGGCCGCCCGCCAGGCCGAGGAGGCCCGCAAGCGCGCCGAGGAGGCCCGTCAGGCGGCGGAGGAGGAGCGCCGCCGCCGCGAGGCGGAGGAGCAGGCCCGCCTGGCCGAGCAGGAGCGGCTGCGCAAGCAGCACGAGGAGGAGGCGCGGCTGCGCCGGGAGGCCGAGGAGCGCCGCCTGGAGAAGCAGCGCAAGGCCGAGGAGGCGCTGGTGCGCGCCGAGCAGGCCCGGGTCGCGGCGGCCGCCGCGGCAGCCGCGGCGGCGGCGCAGGCCAAGGCGGAGGCCGCCGAGGCGGCGGAGGCGCCGACCGCCGAGACCGACGTGACGCAGCTGCGGAAGCGGATCGCCGAGGAGGACGGGCCCTCGGGTGCGGCCTCCGGGCGCGGCGCCGACTCCGCCTCCTCCGGTGCCGATGCGGACGCCGAGCGGACGGCGGCGCTGCCCCGCCCCGAGCCGCGCGACGCGCACGGCCCGGCCGACGAGACGGCGGTCCTGCCGTCCGTACGGGACGACGCCCACGACGCCCGCCGGACGGGCGGTGCGGACTCCGAGGAGACCGCCGTGCTGCCGTCGTTCCGTCAGGACGACCCGGCGGACCGCGTGCCGCCGTGGATGTTCGCCCGGGAGAACGGCGCGGAATCGGAGCACGGCGCGGCCGACGGCGGCGCCGAGCGGACCCGTGAGCTCCCGCAGGTCGACCCCGAGACCGGCCGCCCGGCCCAGTCCGCGCGCAGCGGTCGCCCCCGCCCCGAATGGGCGGAGGAGACGCCGCTGGACGACCTGCCGACCCTGGCCGACGAACTCCTCGGGCCGCACGCGGACGAGGACGCCGACCGCGGCCCGGGCGGGAACGGCCGCCGCCGGGGCCGGCGCGGCTGACCCCGCCCGGACCGGAAGCACCGGCACGAACGGCCGTGGCCGCAGCCCTCGCGCTGCGGCCCCCCCCCCCCCCCCCCCCCCCCCGCCCGTTCCCCGTTCCCTGTTCTCCGGGCGGGGCGACGCCCCGGCGTGGGCGGGGTTGTCGGTGGGTTGCACCACAATGGGTAGGGCGCGGGTCGACACGGCCGCGTCCGGGCGGGCGGGGCACGGCGACCGGTCGTCGGCGCGGCGCCTGCGGGCGCACGGCCACGGTCGCACGCCGCGGTCCGCGACGGGCCGTGGGGCCGTGCGGTCGTCGCCGCGCGCCGTGCGGCGACACGAGCAGCACCCGCGGCGAGGGCGCGCCCCAGGGCACCCCTCCCGCACCACAGGCGAACGGACAGGACGGCAGCAGCGATGGCGGTATGGGACGACGTGGTCGGCCAGGACCGGGTGACGGAGCAGCTCGCCGCGGCCGCACGCGACGCGGACGCCCTCGTGGCGGCCGCGAGCGCCGGCCCGCGGTCGTCGGCCGACGACGCACCGCAGGAGGCCGCCGCACCGGAGCGCGGCGGCACCTCCCAGATGACGCACGCCTGGCTGTTCACCGGCCCGCCCGGGGCCGGCCGGGCCACCGCCGCCCGGGCGTTCGCGGCCGCCCTGCAGTGCGTCAGCCCGGACCGCGCCCTCGGGGGCGCCCCCGGCTGCGGCTTCTGCGACGGCTGCCACACCACGCTGGTCGGCACCCACGCCGACGTCGAGATCGTCCGCACCGACCTGCTCTCCATCGGCGTCAAGGAGACCCGTGAACTGGTCCGCCGGGCCTCCCTCTCGCCGGCCGGCGGCCGCTGGCAGGTGATCGTCCTGGAGGACGCCGACCGCCTCACCGAGGGCGCAGGCAACGTCCTGCTCAAGGCCGTCGAGGAGCCCGCCCCCCGCACGGTCTGGCTCCTGTGCGCCCCCTCCATCGAGGACGTCCTGCCCACCATCCGCTCGCGCTGCCGCCACCTCTCGCTGCGCACGCCCCCGGTCGGGGCGGTCGCCGAGATCCTCGTCCGGCGCGACGGCATCGACCCGGAGACGGCCGACCGCGCGGCCCGCGCCACCCAGGGCCACATCGACCGGGCCCGCCGGCTGGCCACCGACGAGCGGGCCCGGTCCCGCCGGGCGGCCGTCCTGAAGCTGCCCCTGCGCGTCGACGACGTCGGTGGCTGCCTGAAGGCCGCCCAGGAGCTGATCGACGCCGCCGGGGAGGACGCCAAGCAGGTCGCGGAGGAGGTCGATGCCAAGGAGACCGAGGAACTGCGTGCCGCGTTGGGCGCCGCGGCCGGCACCGGCGGACGGTTGCCCCGGGGCACCGCGGGCGCCATGAAGGAGCTCCAGGACAAGCAGAAGCGCCGCTCGACCCGTACCCAGCGCGACAGCCTCGACCTCGCCCTGGTCGACCTCACCGGCTTCTACCGCGACGTGCTCGCCGTCCAGATGGGGGCCTCCGTCCCCCTCGCCAACGACGAGGTCGGCGACAGCCTCCGACGCATCGCCTCCACCTCCACGGCCGAGGGCACCCTGCGTCGCATAGAAGCGGTGATCGCGTGCCGGGAAGCCCTCGGGCGCAACGTCGCACCCCTGCTCGCCGTCGAGGCCATGACGGTCGCGCTCCGGGCCGGCTGACCAGCGCACCGTCCGCCACCGCCCCCTCGACCATCGCGCACACATCGTTGATCTATGGATACGCTCCGTAGGTAGCCGCCACGGTGGGGACGAGACGCCCGGGACGCCCGGGCTCCTGACCCGGCCCCCGCAACGGCACCCCACCCGACCCGGCCCCCCACCCCACCAAGGAGCCCCGCCAAGAAGCCCCATCGAGGAGCCCCCGAGGAGCCGCCGCCACCAGGAACGCACCGCAGGCCACCACCGGGAACACCCCTACCGGGGGATCGACACCAAGGGACCGCCATGCCGTCCAGCCGCCCGTTCCGCTCCACCACCGCCGCCGCGGCCGCTGCCGCCGCGGCCCTCGCCCTGCTGATCTCCGGCTGCTCGTCGGGGACGTCGTCCCCGGGTGACGCCGGTTCCTCGGGCCATTCGACGGAGGCCGGCGCAGACCGCCCGGCGGCCGCCGTCACCCCGCTCCAGCCGCTGCCCACGGCCATCCCGGCCAACCTCCGGCCGTACTACGACCAGAAGCTGAGCTGGCACGACTGCGGCGTGGCGGGCTTCCAGTGCGCGACGATGAAGGCCCCCCTGGACTACGCCAAGCCCGACCCGGCCACCGACCTGAAGTTGGCGGTGGCCCGCAGGACGGCCACCGGCCCCGGGCAGCGGCTCGGCTCGCTGCTGGTCAATCCGGGCGGTCCCGGCGGTTCGGCGATCGACTACCTCCAGCAGTACGCGCCGCAGCCCGCCGCCGTCCGGGCGCGGTACGACATGGTCGCCATGGACCCGCGCGGGGTGGCCCGCAGCGACCCGATCGAATGCCTCACCGACCGTCAGATGGACCGCTTCACCCAGACCGACACCACCCCCGACACCCCCGCCGAGATCAACACCCTCGTCGCCGCCTACCGCAACTTCGCCAAGGGCTGCGAGACCCGCTCCGGCAAGCTGCTGCCGCACGTCTCCACCATCGAGGCGGCCCGCGACATGGACGTGCTGCGCGCCGTCCTGGGCGACAAGAAGCTGACGTACGTGGGCGCCTCCTACGGCACCTTCCTCGGCGCGACCTACGCCGGCCTGTTCCCGACCCGTTCCGGTCGCCTGGTGCTCGACGGCGCGATGGACCCGATGCTCGACTCCCGCGCCATCAACGTCGACCAGACCGCCGGCTTCAACACTGCGTTCACGGCGTTCGCCGAGGACTGCGTGAAGCAGAAGGACTGCCCGCTCGGCACCAAGAACGCCCAGGACGCCGGCCGACGCCTCTCCGAGCTCTTCAAGAAGCTGGACTCCCACCCGGTGGACACCGGCCAGGAGCGCAAGCTCACCGAGTCCCTCGCGACCACGGGCGTGATCGCCGCGATGTACGACCAGGGCGCCTGGCCGATGCTGCGCGAGGCCATCGCCCAGGCCCAGGCAGGCAGCGGCCGCGAACTGCTCGCACTGTCCGACAGCTACTACGAGCGCGACGCCTCGGGCCACTACGCCAACCAGATGTTCGCCAACCCGGCCGTCAACTGCCTGGACCTCCCCGGCGCCTTCGCCAGCCCGAACCAGGTGGAAGCCGCCCTGCCGGCCTTCCGCAAGGCGTCCCCGGTCTTCGGCGACAACTTCGCCTGGTCGGCGCTGAACTGCGCGTACTGGCCGGTCAAGGCGTCCGGCACGGTCCACCGCATCGAGGCCAAGGGCGCCGCCCCGATCGTCGTCGTCGGCACCACCCGCGACCCGGCCACCCCGTACACCTGGGCCAAGGGCCTGGCCGCCCAGCTCTCCAGCGCCACCCTGCTGACCTACGCCGGCGACGGCCACACCGCCTACGGCCGGGGCAGCGACTGCATCGACACCGCCATCAACACCTACCTCCTGGAAGGCACCCCACCCGCCAAGGGCAAGCGCTGTACGTGAGCCACCCCACACCCGCCCCACCCCCACCGGACCCCGCATCAACCGAGTACAGAGCACCCCCCGCTCCTGTGTAGACTGGGCCGCGCAACACGCCGCCTTAGCTCAGTTGGCCAGAGCAACGCACTCGTAATGCGTAGGTCTCGGGTTCGAATCCCGAAGGCGGCTCAGCTGGAACCCAGGTCAGAGAATCTCTGACCTGGGTTTTTTGTTGTTTCCGGGGAGGGGTGGGGCACCGGATGGAGGGCTTGCTGGTGAGGGGTTGGGGAAGGCGCTGACCTGCGGAAAGGGGGGTACGGGGGGTGGTTGGAGGGGCGGGGACGGGGGTGTTCGCGTGGCGCGGGTGCCGGGATGGGGGCAGGGTCGGGAGGCAGGGCCGGCAAGGCGGTCCTAGGGGGCGTACCTGACGCAGACGGCAGCGTCTGCGGCCGAGCGACCGGGAGGCCCCGCATGGTTCGACGATCGGTGCGGGTCCGTGGGGTGGTGTGGCTCCGGCGGCCGTTGCGGGTCGCGTCGGGGGCGCTCGCGTCCGTCGTCACGTTGACCGTGGCCTCGTCCGCGCTGGCCTCCGGCCCGGACGGACAGCAACTCGCCACCCGGGGCGGGAAGGTCGTGAGCCTCCAGGCCGGGGGCAGCGCGCCGTTCGTGATCGCCCACCGGGGCGCGTCCCGGTACGCGCCGGAGAACACCCTCGCGGCGGTCGACGCGGCGTACCGGCGGGGGTTGGTGTGGGTCGAGAACGACGTGCAGCGGACCAAGGACGGTCGGCTGATCGTGCTGCACGACACCACCCTCAACCGGACCACCAACGTCGCGAAGGTGTTCCCGGGGCGGGCGCCGTGGCGGGTGGGGGACTTCACCGCGGCGGAGATCGCGCGGCTGGATGCCGGGAGTTGGTTCGGGAAGCGGTTCGCGGGGGAGCACGTGCCCACGCTCGCGGACTACCTGCGCAGGTTGGACAGCCATCGGCAGGGCCTGCTGCTGGAGCTCAAGGCGCCCGAGCAGTATCCGGGAATCGAGCGCCAGACGCTGCGCGAACTCCGGTCGCTGGGTTGGCTGGATGCCGCGCACCTCACCAACCGGCTGGTGATCCAGAGCTTCTGCGTGCGGTGCGTGAAGCGGGTGCACAAGCTGATGCCCGAGGTGCGCACGGGGATCCTGGGACGGCCGTCGCTGAGCAAGCTGCGGCGTTATGCGCGCTTCGCCGACCAGATCAATCCCCGTATGTCCGAGGTCGGTTCACGCTGGGCCCGGGTCGTGCACGGGCTGCACGGGCCGCACGGACGGCGGTTGGAGATCTACGCCTGGGACGTGGGAGCGCAGGCGAGCGTGCGGGCGGTGCGGGGGCGCGGCGTGGAAGGCGTAATCGACTGACCGATCGACGGGTCGCCCGCTTCGGGGAGCGGGCGGAGGCGGTGCGCGGGCGCGCCGGCGGGGCGGGATGCGTGCGGGAATCGTTGCGGACGTGACGGGTTGTTCGGGGGTGGGTGTTTTTTTCGTGTGTGTCGGAGTTGCGGAGGCTCGTCCGAGGGGTGCGGGTGTAATCTCCCGCCCGTGTTTTGCGCGGTTTCGTCCGCATCCGGTGAAGGTGCGGTGAAGGGGCGCGACTCCACGAGCGGCCCTGGCCGTGCGGGATTTACGGGATTCCGTCGACGCGGCTAAGGTGCCAGAGATGTTCGACGCCACACTCCCCGTAATTCAACTAAGACGCTGGATTTGGCCTGTGGGTTCCGTTTCGGGGCCCGGCATTTCGCCGCCGCATCCGGCTCCTCCGACAGGCGCGTTCCGGGAGGGCCCTTGACGAACGAGTTTCCGGCGTACGGCGAGCGGCGGGTGCCGCTTCCCGCGCCGCGGCAGATGCCGCAGGACGCGCCACCGGCCGCGGGCGCGCCCGTCGGGGCGGACGGGACGGGTGCGGCGACGGCCACGGCCACCCTCGCCCCGGTCACGCCGTCGGAGAAGGAGACCGACGCCGGCGGTGCGCCAGGCGGCCGGCGGCACGCCAAGGGACGCGCGGCCCCGACCGCGGCCGCCACCGGTCGACCGACGGGCGACGGCGCTCCGGCCAAGAGCCGCGACGCGTTCTTCGACAACGCGAAGTACCTGGCCATCGTGTTGGTGGCGATGGGGCACGCCTGGGAGCCGCTGCGCGACGGCAGCCGGTCGGCGGCGGCGCTCTACATCACCGTCTACGCCTTCCACATGCCGGCGTTCATCATCATCTCCGGCTACTTCTCGCGCAGTTTCGACATGCGCAAGGACCGGCTCCAGCGGTTGATCACCGGCGTCGCGGTCCCGTACGTCCTCTTCGAGGTCGCCTACACCTTCTTCAAGCGCTGGGCGGACGACGATCCCGGGTACCCGATCACCCTGCTGCAGCCGTGGTACCTGACGTGGTTCCTGATCGCGCTCTTCATCTGGCGGCTCACCACGCCGCTGTGGAAGATCGTGCGTTGGCCGCTGCCGCTCGCGCTGACCATCGCGGTCCTGGCGGCCGTCTCGCCGGAGATCGGTGACGACCTGAACCTCCAGCGGGTGCTGCAGTTCCTGCCGTTCTTCGTCGTGGGGCTCACCCTGCGGCCGGAGCACTTCCAACGCGTGCGCCGCCGGTCGGTGCGGATGGCCACGCTGCCGGTGGTCGCCGGTGCGCTGGTCTTCGCCTACTGGGCCGCGCCGCGGATGAACGCCGCGTGGTTCTACCACCGCGACAGCGCGCAGGAACTGGGCGCTCCCTGGTGGAGCGGCGTGGTGATGACACTGGCGATGTTCGGCTGCTCGCTGGTGCTGGTGGCCTGCTTCTTCGCCTGGGTACCGGGCCGCCGCATGTGGTTCACGGCGCTCGGCGCGGGCACCCTCTACGGCTACCTGCTGCACGGGTTCCTCGCCAAGGGCTCGCGCTTCTGGCACTGGTACGACAACGACTGGCTGCACACGCCGTGGGGGCAGGTGCTGCTGACCCTGATCGCGGGCACCATCGTCACGCTGCTGTGCACGCCGCCGGTGCAGCGGATCTTCCGGTTCGCCATGGAGCCCAAGATGAACTGGGCGTTCAAGCCCGACGCGGTGGGGATGGCGCGCCGGCGTCGCTGACGTCGGGGCGGGGAGGGCCGGGATGCGGCCGGTGGTCCGTCGGCCGGTCGGCCGGGACGGTCCGTCGGCCCGGCGTCCCGGCCCTCGCGCTCTTCGGCCCCGGCTGCCCCGGCTGCCCCGTTCCCCTTTCCTCGGTCCGGGGGCCTAGGCCCAGCCGCTGCCGGATGTCGTCCCGACAGCCGATCCGGCCCTGCGCGTGCGTCCCCTAAGCTCCCTTGCGGCTCCCCGCAGGGAGGACACCGTGACGAGGGGGAGAGGCACCATGACCGGAACCACATGGGGCGGCGAGCAGCTCGATCTGGACGCCTATCTGGCGCGCATCGGCTACGCGGGCGACCGCCGACCGACCCTGGAGACGCTGCGGGCGCTGCATGCCGCGCACAGCGCCGCCATCGGTTTCGAGAACGTGGAGATCGTGCTGGGCCGCCCGATCCTGCTCGACGTGGAGGCGCTCCAGGCCAAGATGGTGCGGCAGCGGCGCGGTGGTTACTGCTACGAGCAGAACCTCCTCTACGCGGCCGCCCTGGAGCGCCTCGGCTTCCGGGTCTCCGGGCTCGGCGCCCGGATCCGGATGGGCGAGGGCAAGGTCCGCGCGGTCACCCACGCCCTGCTGAAGGTGGAGCTGGCCGGCACGGAGTGGATCACTGACGTCGGTTTCGGCGGTGAGGCGCTGCTCGCCCCGCTCCCGCTGCGGGACTGCGTCGAGGAGGCACAGGGCGCCTGGACCTTCGGCCTGGTCCACGAGAAGGAGTCCGAGGCGTGGGTGCTGCGGTCGCGGCACGCGGACGGGTGGTTCGACCTGTACGCCTTCGGGACCGAGCAGCGCTTCCCGGCCGACTACGCCGTCTTCAACCACTACATATCGACGCACCCGCGGTCGCCGTTCACCGGCAAGATCGTGGTGCAGAAGCCGGACCCCGAACTGCGCCGCACGTTGGTCGGACGGGAGCTGACGCTGACCCGGCCGGACTGGTCGCGGGAGGTGCGGGAGGTGGCGCCGGAGGAGGTTCCGGGCCTGCTGGACACCGAATTCGGGATCACGCTGTCCGCGGCGGACGCCGAGGCGCTGGTGGCGGCGTACGGGGAGTGAGGCGGGGAGCCGGGCGGCTCGGCCGCGGTCGGGGCCGCCTGGCCTGGGCCGGCTGGCGCGGGGCACGGGGACCGGGCTCGTCGGGACGCGGACCGGCTGCGGAAGTCGGGTGTCCGGCCCGCGGAAGTCGGCTGTCCCGCCGAGGCCGGGCGCCCGTCGCCCGGTCGCGCGCACCATGTCCGCGCTACCGCGGCGCCGTGCGGCCCTCCCGCACCACCGCGATGCCCTCGATCTCCACCAGGGCCGTCTCGTCCCACAGCCGGGTGGCGCCGATCACAGCCATGGCCGGGAAGTCCCCGCCGACCAGGCGCTTCCACACCCGGCCGAGCTCCTTCGCGCGGCGGCGGTAGTCGGCGACGTCGACCGCGAAGACGGTGAGTTTGGCCAGGTCGGACGGGGCGGCGCCGGCCGCGGCCGCCACCTCCAGGAGGTTGCCGAGCGCCCGCTCGAACTGCTCGACGATGCCGTCGCCCACGATCCGGCCCGTGCCGTCGAGGGCGGTCTGCCCGGCCAGGAACACCAGTGTGCCGGGGGCCGCGATGCGCACGGCGTGGCTGAATCCGGTCGGCGGCGCGAGGTGCGGAGGGTTGATGCGCTCCACGCCGTCGTGGCCGTTGCGGTCGCCGTCGTTGCCGTCGCTCATCCCCGTCTGCTCCCCTCCGTCGCCAACTCGTAACGCACTCCCAGGGATTGAAGCGCGTCCCGCTCCTCCTGGGGAAGGTGTTCATCGGAGATGACGAGATCGAAGTCGGCCAGTGGCGCGAGTTCGTAGAGGGCCTGGCGGCCGAACTTCGAGTGGTCCACGAGCAGGACCTTGCGCCGGGCGGCGGCCATCAGGGCCCGCTTGACCAGGACGTTCTCCTGCGCCTGGTGGTAGCAGTGGCCGTTGTCGACCGCGGAGGTGGACAAGAAGGCGACGTCCGCGCGGAAGCTGCGGGCGATGTCGGCGGTGGACATGCCGAGGAAGGCGTTGAACGCCGCGTGGTACTCGCCGCCCAGCGCGATCACCCGGATGTCGGGCTCCTCCGCCAGTTCGTTGATGACCTGGAGGGAGTTGGTGATGACGGTGAACGCGCCGCGTGAGGAGAGCGAGCGCGCCAGCGGCAGCGCCGTGCTGGAGTCGTCGATGATCACGGCCTGTCCCGGCTCGGCCATGGCCAGTGCGGCCGCGCAGATCGCCTCCTTCGCCGCGACCTGCTCGTTGCCGCGCCAGCGCGCCGTGGACTCGAAGAGGGCGCTGGGGGTGGCGGTGGCCCCGCCACGCACCTTGCGCAGCCAGCCCTGGTGCTCCAAGGCGTCCAGATCGCGATGCACCGTCATCTGGCTGACGCCGAGCTCCAGGACCAGTTCCTCGATGCTCACCTGGCCCTCGGCCAGCACCCGGTCGGTGATCCGCTTGCGGCGGTCCTTGGGGCTCAGTTTGGTGACCGGCGCCTCACTCGCGACCGGGGCGTCGGCAGCCCCTTCGGTGTCGGTCAACGCTGGTCCCTTCGCGGCTCGGACGGCTCGGATGGCGTGCATGGCTCGGGTCCTGGCCGCCCGTCGGGCGGCGGCCCCCTACCCGGCGAGTTTAGGGCGTGACGGGTCCTGAGCGGCCGTGGCCAGCGGATCGCTCCCGTCGAGCGTGCCCCGGGCGCCGTAGGGCCGGCAGCGGACGAACGCCGCCTCGCGGTGGAACGGCTCGGTGCGGTGTTCCTGGACGGTCTCCCTGTGCTGTGGGTGCGCGGTGCCGTAGGCGTAGCGGCTCATCGCGGAGACGGTCCGCCATATCGAGAACGTGGCGACGAACCGGGGCGGTCTGGCCAGCGCGACGGCGGTGAGCATCGAGGGATCGGCCGCGGCCCGCCCGGCGGCGCGGGAGTTGGCCCGCAAGAACGGGACCGCGCGGCGCAACCGCAGCGAGCCGAGGGTGAGCACGGCGACCGGTCCGTCCTCGTCGCCGAGCGCGGCGTCCGGGTCGGTCTCGACCGGCAGTGGACCCCACGCGCCCAGGACCTGCACCGGCCGCAGCCGCACCTGCCAGCCGCCCGCCAGCTGCCGGGCCAGGGCGTTTTCGGCGAGGAATCGGTCCAGGGCGGCGTCGTCTTCCCACGAGGCGAGCAGTGCGGCCCGACCTGGGTGCACGGAGGGCGGGCCGGCGGCGAGGGCACCGGTGAGGGCGGTGGTGGCGAACCGCAGGCCGGGGACCGCGCCCGGCCGCGGAGGCCGACCGAGGGCGGTGCGGGCGGCGCGCACGCCGAGGTCGGCGATGTGCACGGAAACGATCATGTTGGACCCCCGTCCGTCCCGGCGCGTGACCAACCAGCAAGTTACTCACACGTATACCATGTGGTACACGACTGAGTATGCCGCATGGCGGAGACAATTGCGAGGGGGACGCCACGGCACAGTGCGCCGGATTCCCGCGCACGGGCGGGCCGCGCCTGCGCGCCCGGCACCACCGAGGCGGTGGTCGCGCCAGGGACCGCAGCAGCCGGTGGCCCGCCCGAGAACGACGAGCAGCACGCCATCCCAGAGAGCCACGAGGACGCCCGATGAACGAGATCGACCGCAGCCGCGCCGCCCGCGCGGAGGCCAGGACGCGCATCGAGGACGCGGCGGCCCGGCTGTTCGCGGAGCGCGGCTTCGCGGGCACCACCATCGGGGAGATCGCCGCCGAGGCCGGCCTGAGCAAGCCGATGCTCTACCGCCACTTCGACTCCAAGCAGGAGCTGCACCTCGTCCTGTTGGAACGGCACCGCGACGAGCTGGCCGCCGCACCGCTGCGCGAACTGCTGCACGGCGAAGGCGCTCTGCACGCCCGGATGGAGGCGATGTACGACGCCTGGTTCGGCCATGTGCAGACCCACCCGTACACCTGGCGGATGATGTTCCACGACACCACCGGCGACCCCGAGGTGCAGGCGTTCCACCGCGAACTCCAGCGCCGGCAACGGGCGACGGACGTGGCCCTGCTGCGCGAGGTGGCGCCCGACATCCCCGAGCCCGAACTGGAGCCCCTGGGCGAGGCGATCCGCAGCTCGCTCTACGGCCTCGCGCTGTGGTGGCTGGAGCGGCCCGACACTCCGCGCGCGGTCCTGGTCGCCGCGATGTCCCGCCTCACGCGCGGCCTGCTCCCGGAAGGGGCCGGACGGCAGTAGACGACACGCGGGGGCGTCCCGCCGGCCCGTCCACCCGTCCGTCCCCCGTGGTCATTTCGCGTCCGCGTAGCACTCCACCACCGCCGTGGTGAACGGGAACCGAACCGGCGTCGGGCCGAAGGCGAGCCGGCCGGCGGTCGCGGCGGCCGTCGCGACGGCCTCGGCGACCGTGCCGGCCTCCTCCGCCGGGCAGTGCACGATCACCTCGTCGTGCTGGAAGAAGACCAGCTCGGCGCGGAGGCCGGCACGGGCCATCGCGTGGCGCAGCGCGGCCAGCACCAGCAGGGCCCAGTCGGCGCCGCTGCCCTGCACCACGAAGTTGCGGGTGAAGCGGCCGCGGGCGCGCGCCGCCGAGGTACTGCCGTAGCCGGCGGGCCGTTCCTCCTCCTGGGGCAGGCCCGCCTCGTCGGGCGGTGCCACCGAGGCGGGCGGGCAGGTGCGGCCCAACCAGGTGCGCACCAGCCGGCCCTCCTCGCCGGCCCGGGCCGCGTCGTCGACGTACGCCACCGCGGCCGGGTAGCGACGGCGCAGATCGGCCATGTGCTTCAGGCCGTCTCCCGAGGTCTGGCCGTACATGGCGCCCAGCAGGGCGAGTTTGGCGCGGTCGCGGTCGCCGCCGAAGGCGCGGGCCGCCAGGTCGGCGTAGAGGTCCGCGCCGCTGCCGGCGACCTCCATCAGGCCCTGGTCGCGGGAGACCGCGGCCAGCACCCGCGGTTCCATCTGGGCGGCGTCGGCCACCACCAGGCGCCACCCCGGGTCGGCCCGCACCGCTTGCCGGATCACCTTGGGGATCTGGAGCGCGCCGCCGCCGTTGGTGGTCCAGCGGCCGGTGACCGTGCCGCCGGGGAGGTACTCGGGGCGGAACCGGCCTTCGTGCACCCACTGTTGGAGCCAGGACCAGCCGTGGGCGGTGTACAGGCGGTAGAGCGACTTGTACGCCAACAACGGTGCCACCGCGGGGTGGTCGACCTGTTGCAGCTCCCACTTGCGGGTCGAGGAGAGCGCGATCCCGGCGCGGGCGAAGGCCCGGATGATGTCGTTGGGCAGATCGGGGCGGACCCGCGCGCCCGTCCCGAAGGCCCGCGACACCTCGTCGGCCAGCTCCGCCATGCGCCGCGGTTCCACTCCACCCGGGAAGCGCTCGCCCAGCAGCCCGTCCAACACCGCGCGGTGCACGTCCGCCCGCCAGGGAATGCCGGTCCGGGACAACTCCACGGCGACCAGCATGCCCGCCGACTCGGACGCCAGCAGCAGCCGCATGCGGTCCGGGTGTTCGGCCCGCTCCGTACGGGCGAGTTGGCCGGCGTAGACCTCCAGCAGGGCGGTGAACTCGTCGGTGTCGGGCGGCAGCGGCACCGGCCCCGGCTCGAACAGGGACGGTTGGGTCTCGGCGGTGCGCAGGGGCGCGTCGGCCGGCACCGGCAGGCCGTGCAACCGGGCCCAGGCGGCAGCCAGCGAGTGGGGCTGGCCCGACTGCCCCTCCTCGTGACCGATCAGCAGCGCCTCGGCGGCCTCTACGTCGTAGCACCGCTCGACCCGCACCCCGGCCGCCAACAGGCGGCGGTAGGTCTCGGCAGTGGACCGCCACACCCACCGCTCGACCTCCGGGCGGGACCGCACCGCCCCGGCGAGCGAGGACTCCCGCACCACCGGACCGGCGGGCCGACCGTCCTGAGTGAGCGGGCAGAGACGAACACCCCCGTCGCCCGTCTCCGCAACCGCCCATCTCATGCCCCGAGTCTTGCATCAGGGTCTGACAATGCCCCTGACCAGCACGTTCGCGCCGCCGCGGGTTCCGGCGCCACAGAGCCCCGGCGCGACGGCGGCGCCAATCACCGGTGTGTGACCGTCGGCGTGTGACGATGGCGCGGGTGAGAGACGACAGACCGGGCAGCGTGTTGCCGGGACGGGAACTCCGCGCGAATTCACCGCGGAAACCACATCTGCCCCGTACGGCACTTACCGCGAACTATCACCCGTTTGGGCCGCTACTTTTGCCCGGTTTGTTGCGTTGAACTGCTTGTCGCTCCAGGCGGCGCGCACAGAAACCTGAATGCTGCTCAGTAAAGAGGTTCACCGTGAAGTTTGTCTCCAAGGCCGTTGTCCTGTCCGCCGCCGCGGGCATTGCCGTCGTCGGAGGCGCTGGCGTGGCCAGTGCCCACGGGCACGGCGATGGCGCCCACGCCAAGGGTGCCGCCGTGGGTTCGCCCGGCGTGCTCTCCGGCAACCTCATCCAGGTGCCGGTCCACATCCCGGTCAACGTGTGCGGCAACACCGTCGACGTCATCGGCGCGCTCAACCCGGCGTTCGGCAACCGCTGCATCAACAAGTGATCACCATCAGGTGATTGAGGCCCGCCCCGCTCCGGGGCGGGCCTTTTTCGTGCCGAATCCGCCTACGAAGCAGGCGACTTGTCGAACGGTGCCGCCAAGCGGGCTGTCGGCGCACCGCGTTGACGCGCGAACGCAGTGATATGGGTCTATGGATTGCGTGGCATTCGGGTGAATCCGCGAAACCGCACCCCACGAGGCGAGTTGACCAGTGCGCTCCCGATACGGGCGCTCCGCTTCCAGAAGGGTAAACAGTGATCAAGAAGGTCCTGGCCACGACGGCAGTAGCCGCTTCCACGGTCGGCGTCGCGGCGGCCGTCGCCCCGCAGGCGATGGCGGTCGGTGATCGCCACGGTACCTCCACGGTCAACGGCAACCGTTCCGAGGCCGTCTTCGGCAACTCCACCACGCACGGCCGGATGAGCCCTCAGATGGAGTTCGTCCAGGGCTCGTTGAACAAGCTCTGCGTGGGACTGCCACTCAAGGGGGACGTCGGCTCGCTGTTCGGGGGCATTCCGGTCTCGGTCCAGGACGTCAACGTGCTGTCGTCGCCGCAGAACCAGCAGTGCGTCGAGAACTCCACCCAGGCCAAGGGCGATGAGGCACTGTCGCACATCCTGTCCGACATCCCGGCCCTGTCGGCCAACGGCATCGGCAACCGCTGAGTCGGCGACTCCGGTCGCAGGTCCGGGTGCCGGTCCTCGTGTTTCCTTGAGGACCCCCGGGCCTGCGGCACGTTCGAGGAGGTGCCGGGACGAAAATGCCCGGTGCCTTCCCGATCGGAATTCGCATTCGGCGAGTGCTTCTCCCGTTGGAATTTCCGTGTTGTTTTTTCTTTATATGAATGGGTGCGCCACAAAAGCTTTGCGACATTCGGGCGATTTCTCCGAAAACCCCCCTTCGGGAGTTTCGCGAGGCGCGGGAAATCGTTACCAATATCGGCAGCGGAGTTACGGGCGAGCAGATTCACGCCCGTGCGACACGACGGTCGTGTGTGCTACGGATCCCGCTGCAGGAAGGGCTGAAAGTGAAGTACGCAAAGGTCGCAGCAGTCACCGCAGGCACGCTCATGGTGGTGGGCGCTGCCGCGCCGGCATTCGCCGACGCGCACGCCAAGGGCGGCGCCAAGCGTTCCCCGGGCGTCATCTCCGGGAACGTCATCCAGGTTCCGGTCCACATCCCGGTCAACGTGTGCGGAAACACGGCCAGCTTCATCGGGATCCTGAACCCTGCTTTCGGCAACCGCTGCGTCAACGTCTGATCGACACAGTTCCAGCCGCGTCGTTGTGGCCGGCCCCGGCTCGCCTTTGTTGCGTGCCGGGGCCGACGGTTTTCCGGACCTTCGCCTTCGTGTTCCAGGCGGCTCCGAAAGCATTCGCGAGCGCGTCCGGAGAACCAGAACGTCACAGTTTCTCGGTGCGTCGGCCCTCGTTAGGCAGAGGGAATGCGGTGGTTCGAGCAGTGAAGTGACTGCTCACGCGGCACTGGTGTCGTGGATTCTTCGAGCACCGCACCAGAAGGGACAGTGGAAAGTGAAGTACGCGAAGTCTGCTGCAACCGTTGCCGGCTCCGTCATGGCGCTGGGTGCGGCGGTGCCCGCTTTCGCTGCCGATGCCGGTTCGCCGAACATGGCCTCGCCGCACATGAGTCTCAACGGCGGGTTGGCGGATGCGCTGAGCCAGCAGCACGTGGACGGTCGCCAGGTCAAGCCGCTGGTCGACACCGTCCGGGGGGCGGAGAAGACCGCCAAGCACCCCAAGCAGATCGTTGGTGGCGCCACGGGGGCCACCAAGGAACTTCCGCTGCTCGGTGGTCTGCCGTTCGGCAAGTGAACGGTTCGGTGAACCGCGGTGTGACTGCCCCTGGGGATCGCCCGGGGAATTCGGTGCGGCCGTGTGAAGTCTCAGCCGCCGGATCGGCACTGTGTGCGTCAATGAATTTTCGGGGTTGACCCCGATCCGGATGGTGAATCACGGCTGCAAAAATTGGGACGGGATGCCCGGTCGGCAAGAGGAGATCCGGATAATAAGCTCATTTGAGTGAATGAGCACAACTAAATGTGCCCTTCTGAGTTGGTCAGATCGCCCGGCTCAAGGGCATCCCGAAACACGAAGGATCAACAATGATCAAGAAGGCTCTGGCGACCGCAGCCGCGGCTGCTTCCATTGTTGGGGTAGCCGCAGCCGCCGCCCCCCAGGCGATGGCCACTGGTAACCAGCACGGCACGTCGTCGGTCAACGGCAATGGTTCGAAGCAGTTCTTCGGAAACTCGACCACTTACGGCTACATGAGCCCGCAGATCGGCCTGATCCAGGGTTCGCTCAACAAGCCCTGCATCGGCCTGCCCGCCAAGGCGAACCTCGGTTCGCTGGCCGGCGTGGTTCCGGTCTCGGTCCAGGACATCAACGTCCTGTCGTCGCCGCAGAACCAGCAGTGCACCGAGAACTCCACCCAGGCCAAGGGCGACGAGCCGCTGTCGCACATCCTGGACGACATCCCGGTCCTCTCCGCGAACGGCGTCCACAACCGCTGATCGGGTGAGCACCGCCCGGGCCGCTCGGATATCGCATCTGAGCGGCCCGGGTTTTCCTTTGCCGCCCCGGCGATTTCGGGATTGTTATTCGCTCGTGACCGCCGAGGGTTCGGTGGGCTCGTTAGGAGAGTGTGTGGAGGGATGCATGCCAATGCCCTCGCGAGATTGATGGGGTTGCCGGGGCATTGGCATGCCGGCCGAAAATGGGTACGCGGCCCGGGAGATTTCCTTGTGATTTCCCGGGCCTGTGGCGCGCGCGGTAGGACTTTTGGGGAGTCCGATCACCATCTATTCGGGTGACGGTGCGGAACTCGGGCGGCCGCGGTGTGTTGTTGAAACAGGGCTCCCGTGCCGGGGGTTCCTTCTCTTGAAGGGTTCAGCGCGATGAAGAAGATGATGGCGACCGCGGCGATCGCGGCATCGCTCGTCGGAATTTCGGCCGCGGCGGCTCAAGAAGCCCTGGCGATCGGCGACCAGAACGGCACCAGCACCGTCAACGGCAACGGCACCAAGTCCGTGTACGGGAACTCCAAGACGCACGGTAAGCGCAGCACCCAACTCGGGCTCCTGCAAGGCAGCTTGAACGACCTGTGCGTCGGCCTGCCCGCCAAGGGGAACGTCGGCTCGCTGATCGGCGGAATTCCGGTCACCGTGCAGGACATCAACGTCCTGTCGTCGCCGCAGAACCAGCAGTGCGCGCGGAACTCCACCCAGGCCAAGGGCGACGAGGCGCTGTCGCACATCGTCGACGACATTCCCATCCTCTCGGGCAACGGGGTCAAGAACCGCTGACGGCCGTCGGCTTCGGCCGATTCACCGCTTGCGACACCGGGCGGCCAACGAGCGCGTGCGCCGTTGGCCGCCCGGTCGTGCGAGCGCCACGGGGATGCGGGCGGGGTGTCCGTGCGCGAGGACTGCGGAGTGAGGGGATATGGGACAGAGGCTGAGGGCGTGCCTGGTCGTCGCGGTGGCGACGGGCGTGCTGGGGGTGGGCGGAGGGCCGGTGTTCGCGGACGCCGGCGCGCGGGGAGGTACCGCGGGCTCGCCCGGGGCGCCGGCGCCGGTCGCCGCGTGCGGCAACCCGCTGGGCGGGCTGAGGGTGCTGCGGGTGGTTTCGGGGATCCGGTGCGGGAAGGGGGCGAGGTCCTCGCGGCTGCCGTCGGCCGGGCGCCGGACGGAGGGGCGCCGGGTCGGGGCGGTGCGGGGCGCGGCGGGGTCGGAAAGGCGTCGGGAGCGGCGACGGGCCGGAGTGTCCGAGGCGGCGGTTCGACGGGGCTTGGGAGCGCGCGGTTACCAGGATCCCCGGGTGGGCGCGGTGGCGCGGGCCGGCAAGTCGGTGGGGCAGGCGCTGCTGGCGTCCAGTGGAGCGCGGCGGCTGGGGCTCATCGCCGGGGCCGGTGGCGGGCTGCTGCTCGGCGGGGTGGCGTTGCTGCAATGGGCCCGTGGCCGTCGGGGATGAGTCGTGCGGCGCCGCGGGGCGTGGCGGCCGGCCGAGCGGATGCGGCGGGCCGCTCGGCCAGGGCCGCCCGGCCGGGGCGACGCCGTGAGCGCCGGACGTCCCGACCGCGGCCGCCGTACCGCTGGTACCGGGCGGAGCTGCGGCTGGAGGCCGCCCGCGGGCACGACGGGTCGTGCGGATCAACGCGCGATGGCGACCGTCGGCACGGGGAGGTCCGTCCTTTCGCTCGTTGGTGGGATGCGGCGGAACGGGATGTTTGGGGAGAATGTGGAGGAAGGTAGTAAAACCGATTAAATGTAATTGGCTGAGGGGGATGTGGGGCATGCTCATCGCGTTGGCGCAGACGGACTGCGTACTCGGGGACGTGGCGGAGAACCTGCGGGTCGCCCGGGAGCAGATCGAGCAGGCGGCGGTCCAGGGCGCGGGCCTCGTGGTGTTCCCCGAACTCAGCCTGCACGGCTACCACTTGGGGGCGCTCAAGCGGGACGCGTCCCTGGAGGCGGGCGATCCGCGGTTGCGGGAGCTGAGCACGCTGGGGCCCGCCGTGCTGGTCGGCTTCCACGAGCACACCAGTCTGCGGGCGTACAACACGTCCGCGTACTACGTGGACGGGGAGCTGGCGCACGCGCACCGCAAGCTCTACCTGCCGAACTACCTGGCCTGGGAGGAGCGCAAGCACGTCAGCCCGGGGCAGTCGCTGCGCTCGTACGAGCTGGCGAAGTCGCCGAGCGGGGGGCGGGGGGCGACGCTGGTGTGCAACGACGCCTGGCAGCCGGTGCTGCCGTGGCTGGCGGTGCAGGACGGGGCCGAGGTGCTGTTCGTGCCGACCAACAGCGCGGCGAGCCTGGATCCGGAGGCGATGGACACCGGGCTCTACTGGGACACGCTGCTGTCCTACACGGCGCGGATGCTCCAGTGCTGGGTGGTCTTCGTCAACCGGGTCGGTAACGAGCACGGGGCGTCGTTCTGGGGCGGCTCACGGGTGGTGGACCCGCGGGGCGCGGTGGTGGCGCAGGCGCCCAAGTGGGAGACGGCGCTGGTCACCGTGGAGATCGACCCGTCCGAGGCGCGCCGGCAGCGGCGGGCCGTTCCGCTCGTCGCGGAGGCCCGCCTGGGGCTCATCGACCGCGAGGTGCGGCGACTGATCGACGAGGGCGGCGACCACTGACCTCGGCGGGGCGGGGCCGGGTCAGTTGCCGGCGGGCTGCTCCGTGCGGGCGGCCTCGGCGGGGCGCTCGTCCTTGAGGGCCTTGGCCTCCGACTTGAGGATGCGCATCGAGCGGCCGAGGCCGCGCGCCATGTCGGGGAGCTTCTTGGAGCCGAAGACCAGGACGAGGACGGCCAGGATCAAGAACAGGTGCCAAGGCTCCAGGGCGTTGCGCAGCACGGGCGCTCTCGCTTTCGTCGGGGCGGTGGGGGGTCTGCCCAGTATTACCCCAACGGCCCGGCCGCCCGGTCCCCGGGGGCGCGTTCGGGGCGGGCGGCCGGGCGTGGGGTCACCAGCTGGACTTGGTGACCCCCGGGAGGTGGCCCTTGTGGGCCTGGTCGCGGAGGTTGAGCCGGGAGAGGCCGAAGGCCCGGAAGTAGCCGCGCGGGCGGCCGTCGACGCCGTCGCGGTTGCGGACGCGGGTGGCGCTGGCGTCCCGCGGCTGGCGGGACAGCTCCCGTCGGGCGGCGGTGCGCTCCTCGTCGGGGGCGCGCGGGTCGCGGATGACGGCCTTGAGGACGGCCCGGCGGGCCGCGTACCGGGCGACCGTGGCGCGCCGGCGCTCGTTCTTGGCGATCTTGCTCTTCTTGGCCATCAGACCTTCTCCCCTCGGGCGCGGATGCGGGCGACGGCCGCTTCGACGCCGATCGCGTCGACGGCCCTGATCGCCTTGGTGCTCAGGGTCAGCCGGACGTGGCGGCCCTCGCTCGCCAGCCAGTAGCGCTTGCGCTGGACGTTGGGGTCGAAGCGCCGCGGGGTGCGGCGGTGCGAGTGGGAGACGGACTTGCCGAAGCCCGGCTTGCGGCCGGTCAGCTGGCAGTGGGCGGACATGGTGCGGTCCCTCCGGTGGTCGGGCCCTGCGCGGGCTTATTGAAAATGGAAACCATTTGCGTATACTACCTGGCATGGCCCGCAACGACATACGCCCGGTCATCAAGCTCCGGTCCACCGCCGGCACCGGGTTCACCTACGTCACCCGCAAGAACCGCCGCAACGACCCCGACCGCCTGGAACTGCGCAAGTACGACCCCGTGGTCGGTCGGCACGTCACCTTCCGAGAGGAGCGCTGAGCGCGATGAAGCCCGGAATCCACCCCGCCTACGGGCCCGTCGTCTTCCGTGACCGGGCCGGGGACTTCGCCTTCCTGACCCGCTCGACCATGACCAGCGACAAGACGGTCGAGTGGGAGGACGGCAACACCTATCCCGTCATCGACGTCGAGATCTCCTCGGCGAGCCACCCCTTCTACACGGGCGCCGCCCGGGTGCTGGACACCGCCGGCCGCGTCGAGCGGTTCGAGCGCCGGTACGGCAAGCGCGGGGCCCGCTGATGGAGCGGCTGAGCGTGGCGCTGGTGGGCGGCCTGCACGCGGACGCCCGGCGGGCCGCCGTCGAGCGGCTGCTGCGGACCGTCCCCGGCAGCGTCGCCCTCCACCACGACCTGGCCGCCGCGGCCGACGGCACCGTGCGGCGCACGGTCCGCGACGCCGGCGGCACGCTGGACACCGGTGAGGCGCCGCTGGTCAACGACTGCGCCTGCTGTGCGCTGCGCGAGGACCTGGTGCCCGAACTGGAGCGGCTGGCCGCCGGCCGGACCTGCCGGCTGGCCATCGTCGAACTGTGGGACTCGGTCGAGCCGAAGGCGATGGCCGAGGTGGTCGCCTCGTGCGGCAGCGCGAACCTCGCGCTGACCGGCGTGATCACGGCGGTCGACCCGGCGCTGCTGCTGCCCTACCTCAGCTGCGGCGACGACCTGGCCGAGGCCGGGCTGGCGGCCGCCGCCTCCGACCAGCGGACCGTCGCCGACACCTGGGCGCGGCAACTGGAGTACGCCCCGGTGCTGGCCCTGGCCTGCGGGGAGGAGGCCGCGGACGACGCCGACCACGCGCTGCTGGCGCAGCTGCACCCGATGGCGCGCCAGGTGGCCGTGGACTCCGTGGAGCTGGCGGCCGCCGCGCTGGCCGGCTTCGACGTGGAGGCCGCGGCGAGCCGACAGCACCCGGCCTGCGCGCTGCTGCCGCAGGAGGCCGAGGCGGCCGGCGTGGGCACGTTCGTCTGGCGCGGCGCCCGGCCCTTCCACCCGGAGCGGCTCTACGCGGCCTTGGAGGACCTGACGTGCGCGGCGGCCCGCAGCCGCGGCAGGTTCTGGCTGGCCGACCGGCCGGACACGCTGCTGTCCTGGGACGCCGCCGGCGGCGCGCTGTGCGTGGAGAACGCCGGGCCGTGGCTGGCCGCGCTGCCGGACGCCGCCTGGGAGCTGGTGCCGCCGGTGCGCCGGGCGGCCGCCGCGCTGGACTGGCATCCCGAGCACGGCGACCGGGGGCAGTACCTGACGTTCACCTCGCCCGGGCTGGACCGCTGCGGGCTGCGCGACCTGTTGGCGTCCTGCCTGCTCACCGACGCCGAGTACGCGGGCGGTCCGGCGGCCTGGAAGGGCCTGTCACCCGCCTTCGACGTGCTGCTCGATCCGGTGTCGTGACGCCGGGCGCCCCTCGAACCGGCCGTTTACCCGCCCGGAACCAGTCCCTCCACCCCGAGAAGGAAACCCCGCCATGACCCGTCGCCACGACGCGCGCCGCACGGCCGCGCCCCGCCGCAACCCGCTGGACGCGGCCGGGATCACCTACGTCGACTACAAGGACACCGATCTGCTGCGGAAGTTCGTCTCGGACCGCGGCAAGATCCGCAGCCGTCGGGTCACCCGGGTCACCGCCCGGCAGCAGCGGCAGCTGTCCCGCGCGATCAAGAACGCCCGGGAGATGGCGCTGTTGCCGTACTCCTCGCGGTGACGCGGACCTCGCGGGGGCGGGGCTCCCGGCAGCCGGCGCCGCCCCTCGCGACCGGTAGGAGATTCCCTACGTTTGACGCGTAGGGAATCTCCTACTTATTTTGGGGGGTGTGAACGCCACTCCTGCACCGCCGCACCCCGTGCCGTCCGCAACCGATCAGGACCGGGTCTTCGCGGCGCTCGCCAACGCCACCCGGCGCGAGCTGCTCCGCCTGCTGCGCGACGACGGGCCGCAACCGGTCCGGGCGCTGGCCGAGCACTTCGCGATGAGCCGGCCCAGCCTGTCCGAGCACCTGAAGGTGCTGCGCGAGGCGGGGCTGGTGAGCGAGCGGCGGGCCGGCCGGCAGCGGATCTACCGCCTGGAGGCCGCACCGCTGTGCGAGGTGCAGGACTGGCTCGGACCCTACGAGCGGTTCTGGCGCGCGAGGCTCGCGCGCCTGGGCGAGCTGCTCGACCGCATCCCCGACGAGATCCCCCACGCAATCCCCCGCGAAGAGGCGCAATGAACACCCACGGCATCCCGGTCCCCGACGACGACCCGGCGGACGCGACGACGCTCCGCGTCGACCACTTCCTGCCGCATCCCCCCGCCAAGGTCTGGCGGGCGCTGACCGAGCCGGAGCTGATCGCGCAGTGGATGATGCCCGGCGACTTCCGGCTGGAGGTCGGCCACCGCTACGCGATGCGGACCCTGCCCCGGCCGAACACCAACTTCTCCGGCACGGTGGTCGCCGAGGTCGTCGCGTTCGAGGCGGAGCGGATGCTGCGGCTGCGTTGGCAGGACGCCGACGAGGGCCAGGGGAACCGCGCGGACTGGACGCTCACCTGGACCTTGGAACCCGAAGGGCGCGGCACGCGTCTCTTCCTCGTCCATGAGGGCTTCGACCCGGACGACCCGTACCAGGTGCAGGCGCACCGCATCATGGGGGGCGGCTGGCGGTCGATTGTAACGGACGCTTTGGGGAAGGTGCTCAACAAAATGTGACCGGCCCGGCACCCCCTGTCGTGCACGTGCATCTGCGCATGCATCCGCATGTGAACGCAGCTATGATCCCGGGCAGTTGACACCGTTTATCACCGAGTTCACCACCCGGGAGAGCCCTGTGCCCCACGCATACAACGGCATGGCCGCAACGGAGCTCCGCGACGTGACCTGGCAGAAGAGCCGGCACAGCAATTCCCAGGGCTCCTGCGTGGAATTCGCGAAGCTGCCCGGGGGCGACATAGCGGTGCGCAACTCCCGTTTCCCCGACGGCCCGGCGCTGGTCTACACACCGGCCGAGGTCGAGGCGATGCTGTTGGGCATCAAGGACGGGGAGTTCGACCACCTGGTGCGCGACTGAGCGGACCGGCGGCGCCGACGCGGTCGCGGTCGGCGCTCACACGGAAGACGGGCGCCCGCGTCGTGCGGGCGCCCGTTGCGCGAGGACGGACGGCGGAAGCGGTCAGCCGGTCGGCGCGGCGGCCGTCACGGCAGCCGGAAGAGGGCCCACACGATCTTGCCGTGCCGGCCCCCGGACAACCGGTGCCAGCCCCAGCTGTCGCTGAACGAGTCCACGAGGTAGAGCCCGCGGCCCGATTCGTCGGCGGAGTCCGCCTCGCCGGCCTCCGGCGAGGCGTCGCTGGGGTCGCGCACCGCGCAGACCAGCCGGGAGGACCAGCGCATCAGGTGGAGCCGGGCGGGCAGGGCGCTGTCGGTGAAGTCCGCACCGAAACCGGGGTGCTCCGGGGCGGCGAGGACCGCGTGCCGCAGGGCGTTGGTGACGAGCTCGGAGACCACCAGGCCGACGCCGTCGAAGAGTTCCTCCAGGCCCCAGCCGACGAGCGTGTCACGGGTGAACTTGCGGGCGCCGCCGACCGATTCGTAACGGGGCGGGAGCGGGCAGGAGGCGGAACCGGAGACGGCCAAGGGGTCGACGGGGGGAAAGCCCTGCCATAAAGGCTCGAAGTCGAGCATGGTCGAAACCTTGGTCCCCATGCGAGGCACTCCTGGCGTTCGCGGACGTCATGACCCGGGCCGGTCAGCCGGGGATCTGGCGGATCTTTCACGAGCGTGCATGCGTGCGATGCCCATGGTTCCCAATGCGTAGGGCAGATGCAAGGGCAGATGCACGTGCAGCTGACGCGATTGCGTAGGGCTGGACGTATAAGCGCCGTATTCTTCCTGTGATTTCTTGTGGAGGGCTTGCAGGGGCCGCACATATCAGTAACCACATGAGCACTGAACGAAGCCTGAACGTGGCAGACTGCGGCCCACTGTTGGACGGGGTGGGGTCACAGGAGGGTCAGAGAGGTGTCCGCAAGTGAGTCGGGCGGGTCGGTGGTGCGGCGGATCCTGCTCGGATCCCAGCTCCGTCGGCTGCGTGAGTCGCGCGGGATAACCCGTGAAGCGGCCGGCTACTCGATCCGTGCGTCCGAATCGAAGATCAGCCGCATGGAGTTGGGCAGGGTGAGCTTCAAGGCACGCGATGTCGCAGATCTCCTCACGCTCTACGGCGTGAGCGACGAGCAGGAGCGCGAGGCGCTGCTCTCACTGGCCAAGGAGGCGAACGTCGCGGGCTGGTGGCACAGTTACAGCGACGTGCTGCCCGGGTGGTTCCAGACGTACGTGGGCCTGGAAGGGGCCGCATCGCTCCTGCGCGTCTACGAAGTCCAGTTCGTCCACGGGCTGTTGCAGACCGAGGAGTACGCGCACGCCGTGGTCTCCCGCGGCATGCCGGACGCGTCGGCCGCCGACATCCAGCGCCGCGTCGCGCTGCGCCAGGAGCGGCAGAAGCTGCTGCTGTCCGAACGGGCGCCGCAACTGCACTGCGTCCTCGACGAGGCCGCGCTGCGCCGTCCCTACGGCGGACGGGCGGTGATGCGGGGGCAGTTGAAGCACCTGATCGACATCTCCGAGCGCCCGAACGTGCGGCTCCAGGTGATGCCGTTCAACTTCGGCGGGCACGCGGGGGAGAGTGGCGCGTTCACCATGCTGCGCTTCCCGGAGTCCGACCTGTCCGACGTCGTCTATCTGGAGCAGCTGACCAGCGCCCTCTACGTGGACAAGCCGGAGGAGGTCGCGCTCTACGAGCGGGCGATGGAGCGGCTCCAGGAGGACAGCCCGAACCCGTCCGGCACCAGGGACCTGCTGCGTGGTCTCCTCCAACTCACGTGACCCGGCAGTAGGATGACGCTGGATCAGCCCCCCGCAGAGCAGTGCCGCACAGAGTAGGGATGCCATGTCCTTCTTCGCAGACCTGGCCTACCAGTTCATCGACGGTGAGTGGCGGGCCGGCAGTGGCTCGTGGGACATCATCGATTTCAACCCCTACGACCAGGAGAAGCTGGCGTCGATCACGGTCGCCGGTGTGGACCAGGTCGATGCGGCCTACCGCGCCGCCGAGCGGGCGCAGCGGGACTGGGCGCTGCGGAACCCCTACGAACGGCGGCAGGTCACCGAGCGGCTGCTACGGCTGATCGAGGAGCGCGAGGGCGAGATCGTCGAGGCCCTCGTCCTCGAACTGGGCGGCACCCGCGTCAAGGCGGAGTACGAGGTGCGGCTCGCCAAGGAGTTCGTCCGTGAGGCGATCCAGCTGGCGCTGCGGCCGCAGGGCCGGATACTGCCGTCGCCGGTGGACGGCAAGGAGAACCGCGTCTACACCCGGCCGGTCGGGGTCATCGGCGTGGTCAGCCCGTTCAACTTCCCGTTCCTGATCTCCATGAAGTCCGTGGCGCCGGCGTTGGCGCTGGGCAACGCGGTGGTCGTCAAGCCCAACCAGAACACCCCCATCACCGGCGGCGGCCTGATCGCCAAGCTGTTCCAGGACGCGGGGCTGCCGGACGGCCTGCTCAACGTGTTGATCACCGACATCGCGGAGATCGGGGACGCGCTGATCGAGCACCCGGTGCCCCGGGTCATCTCGTTCGCCGGCTCGGACAAGGTCGGCCGGCACGTGGCGTCGGTCAGCGCCGGGCACTTCAAGCGGGTGGTGCTCGAACTCAGCGGCAACAGCGCGCTGATCGTGATGGACGACGCCGACGTCGACTACGCGGTGGACGCCGCGGTCTTCAGCCGGTTCGTCTACCAGGGGCAGGTCTGCATGGCGGCCAACCGGGTGCTGCTGGACCGGGCGGTGGAGGCCGAGTTCACCGAGAAGTTCGTGGCCAAGGTGGCGGCGCTGCGGACCGGTGACCCGCGGGACCCGCGCACCCAGATCGGCCCGCTGATCAACACCTTCCAGGCGGAGGCGCTGACCTCGCTCGTGGACCGGGCGATAGCCGAGGGCGCCACGGCGCTGCTGCGCGGCCGCACGGAGGGCAACCTCGTCGAGCCGAGCGTGCTGGCCGGGCTGCCCGCGGACTCCGCCCTGCACGGCCAGGAACTGTTCGGGCCGGTGGCGCTGCTGGTGCCGTTCGACGGCGAGGACGAGGCGGTGCGGATCGCCAACGACACCCCGTACGGACTCAGCGGAGCGGTGCACACCGCCAACGTGGAGCGCGGGGCGCGGATCGCCCAGCGGATCGAGACCGGGATGGTCCACGTCAACGACGGCACGGTGCACGACGAGCCGCAGGTGGCGTTCGGCGGCGAGAAGTTCTCCGGCATCGGACGGCTGAACGGCGAGTCCACGGTCGAGGCGTTCACGACGCAGAAGTGGGTGTCGATCCAGCACGGGCGGACGTCGTTCCCGTTCTGAGAACGAGGGTGCGACACGGCGCGCGAGCGGTCCGCGGGGATGTAGGACGCTTACTGTCCTAGGTGGTTCGTAGGGTCGGGGACATCGGGAAGCGGCCGGACGGTTCGGCGCCGGCCAGTGAGCTGTGCCGTACCCGCCGGCGTGACGAAAGGTGGAACCACCATGCCCACTCATGTGCTGGCCGAGGCCCACGGTGATGAGCGCGGAGCGCTGCTGGCCTTCTTGGAGGCGCAGCGCGGCGGGCTGCGCCGGGCCGTCCTGGGGCTGACCGACGCGCAGGCCAAGCAGCAGCCCAGCGCCAGCGAGCTGTCGCTGGGCGGGTTGGTCAAGCACGTCGCCGAGGTGGAGCAGCGCTGGCTGGAGTTCGCGCAGCAGCGGGAGCCCTCCGTTCCGCGCGACCAGAGCAGTTGGCACCTCGGGTTCCAGCTCCAGGACGGCGAGACCGTCGCGGGGACGCTGGAGTTCTGGGCGGGCGTCGCGGCCGAGACGGAGAAGTTCATCCGGTCGGTGCCCAGCCTCGACGACACCTTCCCGCTGCCGCCGGCCCCGTGGTTCCCCAAGGACGCCCGGCAGTCGATGCGGTGGCTGCTGCTGCACCTGATCGAGGAGACCGCACGGCACGCGGGCCATGCCGACATCGTCCGGGAGTCCCTGGACGGCAAGACGGCCTTCGTGCTGGTCGACGAGGAGCGCACGGCGCGGGAGGGGTAGCGGCCGGTCGCCGCGGCCGGCGGCCTAGGGTGGCGTCCTAGGCTGGCGGCAGGGCGCGGACGGGACCGCGCGCCGGGACGGGAGTGGCGATGTCGGCGATCCGGCTGCTGGTGCTCGGCGCCGTGCGGCAGCACGGTCGGGCGCACGGCTACCAGGTCCGCAACGACCTGGAGTACTGGGGCGCGCACGAGTGGTCCAACGCCAAGCCCGGGTCGATCTACCACGCGCTCAAGCAGATGGCGAAGCAGCAACTGCTGCACGCCCACGACACCGCACCGAGCACCGCCGGCGGCCCGCCGCGGACCGAGTACGAGCTGACCCCGGCGGGCGAGGAGGAGTACTTCCGGCTGCTGCGGGCGGCGCTGGTGCAGCGCGACCCCAAGACCGACCTGCTCAGCGCCGGCCTCGGCTTCCTCGTCGATCTGCCGCGCGCGGAGGCGGTGGCGCTGCTCAAGGAGCGGGTGCGGGCGCTCACGGAGTGGCGGACCACCGTCACGTCGTCCTACGCGCCCGAAGGCGGGGCCGGGGAGCTCGGCCACATCGGCGAGATCATGCACATGTGGGTGCACGCGACGGACAGCGGCGTGGAGTGGACCCGCGGCCTGATCGCGCGGATCGAGGGCGGGGCGTACGTCTTCGCCGGCGAGGGCGCGCCGTTCGTGGGGGTGCTCGCGCCGGGGCAGCCGAACCCGTACGCGGTGCGGGACGACGCCGACGCCCGACAGCCCGGCACCGACTGACGGCCGGCGGGTCCCCGGGGCCCGCGGCGATCAGTGGTGGAAGGCGGTGGCGACGTTCTCCGGACGGCCCAACGGGGCCGGCTGCCGGCGGAGTTCGGGGAGCAACTCCTCCAGGTCGGCCAGGAAGGTGTCGGCCAGGTCCAGGGAGAAGCCGTTGCGGCAGACCACCCGCAGGACGGAGAGGTCCTGGCGGTTGGGCGGGAAGGTGTAGGCGGGGACCAGCCACCCGCGCTCCTTCAACCGCCGGGACACGTCGAAGACGTCGAAGGACGTGACGTCGTCGGCGGTGGTGAAGGCGAAGACCGGTAGTTGGTCGCCGCGGGTGAGCAGCCGGAAGTCGCCCAGCGCACCGATCCGTTCGGCCATCGAGCGGGCCACGTCGCGGGTGACCTGCTGGACGGCGCGGTAGCCGTCCCGGCCCAGCCGCAGGAACGTGTAGTACTGGGCGGCGACCTGGGCGCCGGGGCGGGAGAAGTTGAGCGCGAAGGTGGGGAGGTCGCCGCCCAGGTAGTTGACGCGGAAGACCAGTTCCTCGGGGAGCGCCTCCTGGTTGCGCCAGAGCGCCCAGCCGACGCCCGGGTAGACCAGGCCGTACTTGTGGCCGGAGGTGTTGATCGAGGCGACGCGGGGGAGGCGGAAGTCCCACACCAGCTCGGGGTCGAGGAACGGCGCGACCATCGCGCCGGAGGCGCCGTCCACGTGGACGGGGACGTCCAGGCCGGTGCGTTCCTGGAGCGCGTCGAGCGCCGCGCAGATCTCCGCCACCGGCTCGTAGGAGCCGTCGAAGGTCGAGCCGAGGACGGCGACGACGCCGATGGTGTTCTCGTCGCAGAGCGCGGCGGCGGAATCCGCGTCCAGGTGGAAGCGGTCGCCCTCCATGGGGACCTGGCGGGACTCGACCTCCCAGAAGTTGCAGAACTTCTCCCAGCAGACCTGGACGTTGGCGCCCATGACGAGGTTCGGCCGGGCGGTGCCGGGATAGCGGTCCTGGTTGCGCCGGGCCCAGCGGCGCTTGAGAGCCATGCCGGCGAGCATGCACGCCTCGCTGGAGCCGGTGGTGGAGCAGCCCATGATGGCGCTCGGGTCGGGGGCGTGCCAGAGGTTGGCGAGCATCGCCACGCAGCGCCGCTCCAGTTCGGCCGTGCGTGGGTACTCGTCCTTGTCGATCATGTTCTTGTCCCGGCACTCCGACATCAGGACGGTGGCCTGCGGCTCCATCCACGTGGTGACGAAGGTGGCGAGGTTGAGCCGGGCGTTGCCGTCCAGCATCAGCTCGTCGTGGACGAACTGGTAGGCGTTGTGGGGGGAGATCGGGCCGTCGGGAAGGGCGTGCACCGGGGGTGAGGTCGCCATCCCGGCGACCGGGTCGGCCTCGCCGTAGAAGGGGTTGACCGGGTGCCGCCGGTGGTCGCGGGGGCGTTCGGCGTCGCCGTTGTGCAGGGGCATCTGCTGCGGCCTTTCGTCAGCTCGTGGCGGCCAGGCCGGCCTTGATGGCCTTGGCGAACCGCACCGTCCGCGCCGCCTGGACGCGGGCGGCGGTGGCGGCGTCGGCGTCGACCGGGGTGTCCGGGCCGCCGACGTGCGAGGTGCCGTAGGGGTTGCCGTCGGTGAACTTCGCCGGGTCGGTGTAGCCCGGGGCGATGAGGATGCCGCCGAAGTGGTGGATCGTGTTGTAGAGCGCCAGGAGGGTGGACTCCTGGCCGCCGTGCTTGGTGGCGGAGGCGGTGAAGCCGCTGTAGACCTTGTCGGCCAGGCGGCCCTGCTGCCAGAGGCCGCCCAGGGTGTCCACGAACTGCTTGAGCTGGGACGTCACGCTGCCGAAGCGGGTGGGGGTGCCGAAGAGCACGGCGTCCGCCCAGAGCACGTCGTCGTGGGTCGCCTCCAGGATGTCGGCGGTGGCCGCGACGTTGGCCGCCCAGGCCGGGTTGGAGTCGATGGCGGACCGCGGGGCCAGTTCGGCGACCCGGCGCAGCCGGACGTCGGCGCCCGCGTGCTCGGCGGCGTCGGCGATCAGCCGGGCCAACTCGGCGACGGTGCCGGTCGACGAGTAGTAGATGACGGCGACGTTGACGTCGTGCACGGGCATGGACACACCTCCTGAAACCCGACAATAGGGGCATGAGGAGTGTGCGGCCTCCAGGGTTCGCCCAGTGGAAGCGCGACCGGGCCGGGCCCTTCGCGGACCCGGCCCGTGGCGGTCAGCTGGTACTGGCCAGCGAAAGCTTCGCGGCGAAGCCGAGGAAGGCGGCGCCGGCACCGGCGGAGAGACCGGCCGTCAGCCGCTTGCGACGGCGGAAGGTCGCCGCCAGGAACGTCCCGCTGAAGATCAGCAGCGACAGGTAGGTGAAGCTGAAGAGCTGGGCCCAGGCGCCGAGGGTCACGAACGACAGCACCGGGTGCGCGTAGGAGGGGTCCACGAACTGCACGAAGAAGGAGATGAAGAAGAGGATCGCCTTGGGGTTGAGCAGACTGACCACCAGCGCCCGACGGAACGGCCGCTCGACGGTGGCCTTCGGCGCCTCCGCAGCAGCCTCGGGGGCCTGGCCGGCCGCCTGCCGCGCCGCCTCGTCCCGCAGCGCCCGGCGGGCCCGGCCGTCGCGCCACAGCGACCAGGCGCCGCGCAGCATCCCGACCGCCAGCCACGTCAGATAGCCCGCGCCGACGAACTTCACGATGCCGAACAGCACCGGGCTCGTCTTCAACAGCGAGGCCACCCCACCCGCCGACAACGTCATCAGCACCGTGTCGCCGCACAGCACGCCCGCCGCGGCCCGGTACGCCACGCGACGGCCGCGCCGGGCGGCCACCGACACGACGTACAGCGAGTTCGGCCCCGGCAGCAGGACGATGAGGGCGAGGCCCACCAGATACGTGGGCAGATCCGTTATTCCGAGCATGTGCGGAGGATCTCACCCGCCGACCGGCCGCCTCACCGGGCTTTCACCATCCGGACTTGCACCTCACGTGGCGTGAGGAGCCATCGTGACGTGCGTACCGACGACCGACCAGGGAGCGGAAGTGAGCTATTCGGTGGGCCAGGTCGCCGATCTCGCCGGAGTCACGGTGCGCACCTTGCACCACTACGACGAGATCGGGCTGCTGGTGCCCGGCGCCCGCAGTCACGCGGGACACCGGCGCTACGGCGACGACGACCTGGACCGGCTCCAGCAGATCCTGTTCTACCGGGAGCTGGGCTTTCCGCTCGACGAGGTGGCGGCCCTCCTGGACGACCCGGACGCGGACCCGCAGGAACACCTGCGGCGCCAGCACGCACTCCTGACCGCGCGGATCGGGACGCTCCAGAAGATGGCCGCCGCCGTCGAACACGCCATGGAGGCACGCAGGATGAACGTACGGCTCACCCCGGAGGAGAAGTTCGAGGTCTTCGGAGACTTCGACCCCGACCGGCACGCCGAGGAAGCGGCCCGGCGCTGGGGCGGCACCGGCGCCCACGAGCAGTCCCGGCGCCGGACGGCCGCGTACACCAAGGACGACTGGAAGCGGCTGACGGCGGAGTTCGACGCCCTCCACCGCGCGATGGCGGAACTGCTCGCGCAGGGTGTGCCGGCGGATTCCGCGGCGGCGATGGACGTCGCCGAGGAGCACCGGCGGTTCATCGGCCGCGCGTACTACGACTGCACCCACGAGATCCACGCCGGACTCGGCGAGATGTACGTCGCCGACGAACGGTTCACCGCCACCTACGAGGCGATCCGGCCGGGGCTCGCGGCGTACCTGCGGGACGCGATGGTGGCGAACGCGGCGCGCAACGGGTGAGCGGCCGGCCGGGCCGCGCGTGGCCGGCCGGCCCGCCGAGGCCGGTCAGCCCGCCGGTTCCAGCACCACGGCCGTGCCGTACGCGCAGACCTCGGTGCCGACGTCGGCGGCCTCGGTGACGTCGAAGCGGAACATCAGGACCGCGTTCGCGCCGCGTGCGCGGGCCTGCTCCACCAGGCGCTCCATGGCCTGGTTGCGGGTCTGCACGAGGGTCTTGGTCAGGCCGCGCAGCTCACCGCCGATCATCGACTTCAGCCCCGCGCCGATCTGGCTGCCGAGGTGCCGGGAGCGCACGGTGAGGCCGAAGACCTCGCCGATGACCTGTTTCACGTGAAACCCCGGTACGTCGTTGGTCGTCACGACCAGGACGTCGGACTGCGTCTGCTGTCCGCCGCCGTACTCCTCGATGCCCATGGTCCGCACCTCCTGTCCTTCCGGCCAGGATCGCCCGGCCCGGCGGGGGCGGCCAGTGGCCGTGGGCGGTCGGGTGGGAGGGCCGTGGAACCGCTGGGCGCCATAGTCCGTTGATAGCTTTGGGCCGCACACTGCGCCTGTACCTCCGCTTCCGCTCGCCGCACCGCGCGAGCCGGGCGCCCTCGACCCAGGAGCCTTCACCCCGTGAATACTCTCGCGCTCGGCCCCCAGTGGCTGAACTCGGACTACTTGATCACGACATTCGGCCTGATCGGCGTCCTGCTCATCGTCTTCGCGGAGTCCGGGCTGCTGATCGGCTTCTTCCTGCCCGGGGACTCGCTGCTGTTCACCACCGGCCTGATGGTGACGACGAACAAGATCGACACGCCGCTGTGGCTGGTGTGCGTGCTGGTGGTGCTGGCGGCCGTACTGGGTGACCAGGCCGGCTACCTCTTCGGGCGCAAGGTCGGCCCCTCGCTCTTCACCCGACCCGACTCCCGACTGTTCAAGCAGGAGAACGTGGAGAAGGCGCACGCCTTCTTCGAGAAGCACGGCCCGAAGTCGCTGATCCTGGCCCGGTTCGTGCCGATCGTGCGGACCTTCACGCCGATCATCGCCGGCGTGAGCCGGATGCAGTACCGCTCCTTCATCACCTTCAACGTCATCGGCGGGACGCTGTGGGGCGCCGGCGTCACGCTCCTGGGCGCCGCACTGGGCAACGTCGAGTTCGTGCACAAGAACATCGAGGCGATCCTCGTGGGAATCGTGCTGCTCTCGGTGATTCCGGTCGCCATCGAGTTCCTGCGCGCCCGCGCCAAGGCAAAGAAGCAACCGGTCGTCGCAGCGGCCGACACGACGGCCCCGCAGGGGCGGGGGCGCCACGCGAAGCGGTGATGTGGGGCTTCCCACGTGGTCGGCTGTCCCGCCGTGGGGGTTGCTGTTTTGCGCCTGCGGCGCGTTGCCGCTGCGCGGGGCTTTGACGTGCGTGGTCGGCCGTCCCGCCGTGGGTCGTCTCGCCGTTGCGCCTGCGGCGCGTGGTCCGCTGCGCGGGGCTGTTGGGTGGCGGTGACGGGCCTGCGGGGGTGGTGTGCAGGACTGCTGCGCTTTACGTCCTGCACACCACCCCCTCCGGCCCGTCCCCTCCCGTTGGGGGTGGGGGAAAAGATGGGTGAGTGGGCCCCAGCCTGAGTGGTCCGCTGCTGGTCAGTCACCCCCCGACGCGCCGCACGAGCCCAGCCGGGCGCACCCCCACTCACCTCTCTTCCCACCCTCATACGGGAGGGGTCGGGGGGGGGGGGGGGGGGGGGGGGGGGGGGGGGGGGGGGGGGGGGGGGGGGGG